>NZ_JACIFP010000001.1:3642680-3946236 GCF_014197435.1 Gordonia humi | reverse complement strand
TGGCGCAATCGGGACCACGCGATGGCCGCCGGACTGCTGTATCCGGGCGTCCGCATGGACGACCACTTTCACGCCGCGACCCACCTGCAGCCCGAGCGATACCTCGACTGGGCTCGTCCCGAACACGCTGGTGCATGGCCCGCGATGGTGGAGCAGATGAGGCAGTGGCCGCAGCGGTCGCTGGTCTCGCACGAGTTGTTCGCCAACGCGGGGCCCGAACGGATCCGCGGGCTCGTCGACGATCTCTCGTTCGCCGACGAGGTCCACGCGATCCTCACCGTCCGCGACCTCGGACGTCAGGTGCCGTCGGTGTGGCAGGAGAATGTGAAGAACCAACGTCGCGCGACTCTCGACGAGTTCGTAGCGTCCATCAGTGCGGGCCCGGAGAACCCCGGCGACGAGCCGTTCTGGGAGTTCCAGGACTATCGGCGAATACTCGCCGACTGGTCGGCGGTCGTCGGCCCCGAGCGCGTGCACATCGTCACGGTCCCCGCCAAAGCGTCGGCCGCCGACGGCGACGGACTGTGGGAGCGCTTCCTGCGCGTCGTCGACGTCGACCCCGCAGCCCTGCCGGAGCCGCCCGTCCGCGACAACAGTTCGCTGTCGGCTTCTCAGACGGAGTTCCTGCGTCGGCTCAACACCCGGCTGCAGCCGACGGACGTGCCATGGGATCGATACGAGCGACTGGTGAAGAACGTCCTCATCCACCAGGTGATGTCCGACCTCGACGGGGGAGCGCCCATCGGGCTCGGAGCCGACCAGCTCGCCTGGGTCGCCGAGTACTCCGACGAGCTCGTCGCAGCCGTCGTCGACGGCGGCTACCCGGTCTCGGGAACCGTCGACGACCTGCGGGTGGCGCCCAGCGGTGCGGCGACACCGCCGGTCGCGGACGCGGAAGCGTTCGACGCGGGACTCGACGCCATCGCGCAGTGGGTCAAGGTGTCGGCCATCGTCGATCCACCGGTCCGGTTGAAGACCCGCGTCGGAAACGTCGTGCGTGCGGTCCGACGTCGTACACAGAGGTTTCGCCGACAGTAGGACTCCGCCGACAGGGGGATTTCGCCGACAGTGGGATTTCGCCGACAGGGGATTTCGCCGGTGGCGGCTCGTCGAGCGCGCCGACCCCGCCTACGGCTCAGTGCCAACCGAACCGGGCGCGGAGCGTGTCGGCGACGGCGTCGAAGCGACCCTTCTCGACGATCGCGCCTTCGCGGCGGATGCCGTGCTCGGCGACGACGAGCACCCTGTCGAGGCGGACGAAGCTCTCCCGATGCTCGCGGTCCCATGCGCCCGAGCCGATCGACTGCCAGTCGGCCTCGTCACGGTGATAGTCCTGACTCGACAGCATCAGTCCGAGGAGATGGTCGGCGTCGCGGCCGACCACCAGGACGGGTCGGTCCTTGCCCCTGGTCTCGTCCTCCTCGAACGGCACCCACGTCCAGACGATCTCACCGGGATCGGCGGCACCGTCCAGATCGGGTGCGTAGGCGATCCGTCGCGCGAGATCGGCGGTCGGTCGCTCGGTGAACCGTCTCATCGTCGCGTCCTGAACTCGTCGGCCCGCGGAGCGAGCCACTGACCGACCGCGTCGGCGGTCGCGGACCCCACACCGCTGCGCTCGGGTTTGAGACCGTGATCGGCCTTGTCGATCTCCACCAGGCGGACGGGGCCGCCGAACAGAGGCAGCACCCGCGCGAACTCGTCGGAGGTGCCGAACGCGTCCGATCGGCCGTGCACGATCAACGTCGGCACGACGATGTCGGGCAGGTGTTCGGTGCGTGCCTTCTCCGGTCTCCCCGGAGGGTGCAGCGGATAGGACGTCAGCAGCAGTCCGTCGGCGAGTCGGGAGTCGTCGGCCACGGCCATCGACGCCTGCCGTCCGCCGTACGACTGGCCGCCGACGATCACCGGACCGTCGACGTCGACCCGCTCGCGCAGAACGGCGACGGCGGCACGGATCCCGTCCCGGTCGACGGCCGCCTTCGACGGGGACGGCGGTCCTTTCGGTCGCCGCTGCCGGTAGGGCAGATCGATGCGCGCGACGGCGAATCCGCCGTGGGCGAGCGCGTCGCCGAGCACCCCGAGCAGAACGGACCGGCGATCGCTGCCCGCCCCGTGCGCGAGCACGATCAGACCCTGCGGATCGTCGGGCACCACGAGGTCGGCGGCGACGGAGTCGGCTGTCACCATGACGGAATCGGTCACAGGCATCGAGGTTACCGGTGTTCGCGCCCTGGTGAATCGTCGTGCGCGACGCGGGCGTGCGAAACTAGAGGGTGACCTGTGCCGGTTCGAGCCGGCCCTGCCGCCGCAAGGAGTGAGTTCGATTCCCAGCTTCGCCGACACGACGTTCACTGATCCCGCCAATATCAGGAACTTCTGCATCATCGCGCACATCGACCACGGCAAGTCCACGCTCGCGGACCGCATGCTGCAGTTGACCGGTGTGGTCGAGGCTCGCGACATGCGCGCCCAGTACCTCGACCGCATGGACATCGAGCGTGAGCGCGGCATCACGATCAAGGCGCAGAACGTCCGGCTGCCGTGGACCGTCGACGGCGAGGACTACGTCATCCACCTCATCGACACCCCCGGTCACGTCGACTTCACCTACGAGGTCTCGCGTGCGCTCGAAGCCTGTGAGGGTGCGATCCTGCTGGTCGACGCCGCGCAGGGCATCGAGGCCCAGACCTTGGCGAACCTGTACCTGGCGATGGACAACGATCTGACGATCATCCCGGTCCTGAACAAGATCGATCTGCCCGCCGCGGACCCGGACAAGTACGCGGCCGAGATCGCCCACATCATCGGATGCGAGCCGGAGGACGTCCTGCGCGTGTCGGGGAAGACCGGCGTCGGCGTGCCCGAACTCCTCGACGCGGCCGTTCGCCAGATCCCCGCCCCGGTCGGCGATTCCGATGCTCCGGCCCGTGCCATGATCTTCGACTCGGTGTACGACACCTACCGCGGCGTCGTGACGTACGTGCGTGTCGTCGACGGCAAGATCGTTCCGCGCGAGAAGATCGCGATGATGTCGACCGGAGCCACCCACGAACTCCTCGAGGTCGGCATCGTCTCCCCGGAGCCCAAGGCGTCCAAGGGGCTCGGCGTCGGCGAGGTCGGCTACCTCATCACCGGTGTGAAGGACGTCCGCCAGTCGAAGGTCGGCGACACCGTGACCTCCGCTCGCCACGGTGCCGACGAGCCGCTGACCGGATACCGCGAGCCGCGTCCGATGGTCTACTCCGGCCTGTACCCCGTCGACGGCTCCGACTACCCGGTGCTCCGCGAAGCACTGGAGAAACTGCAGCTCAACGATGCGGCGCTGACATTCGAGCCGGAGACGTCGGTCGCCCTCGGCTTCGGTTTCCGATGCGGCTTCCTCGGTCTGCTCCACATGGAGATCACCCGCGAACGCCTCGAGCGGGAGTTCGATCTCAACCTCATCTCGACCGCGCCCAACGTCGTCTACCGCGTCGAGATGGACGACGGCTCCGAGGTCGTCGTCACCAATCCCTCCGACTGGCCGGAGGGCAAGACCCGCCACGTCTTCGAGCCGGTCGTCAAGATGACCGTCATCGCGCCGAGCGAGTTCATCGGTTCGATCATGGAGCTGTGCCAGTCCCGGCGCGGCGATCTCGGCGGGATGGACTACCTGTCGGAGACCCGGGTGGAGATGCGGTACACGATGCCGCTCGCCGAGATCATCTTCGACTTCTTCGACGCCCTCAAATCGCGCACCCGCGGCTACGCGAGCCTCGACTACGAGGAGGCGGGCGAGCAGGAGGCCGATCTGGTCAAGGTCGACATCCTGCTGCAGGGCGAGGCCGTCGACGCCTTCAGCGCCATCGTCCACAAGGACTCGGCGTACGGCTACGGCAACAAGATGACCAACAAGCTGCGCGAACTGATTCCGCGCCAGCAGTTCGAAGTTCCCGTGCAGGCCGCCATCGGCTCCAAGATCATCGCCCGCGAGAACATCCGCGCCATCCGCAAGGACGTCCTCGCCAAATGCTACGGCGGCGACATCAGCCGTAAGCGCAAGCTGCTGGAGAAGCAGAAGGAGGGCAAGAAGCGCATGAAGACCATCGGTCGCGTCGAGGTCCCGCAGGAGGCGTTCGTCGCCGCGCTGTCGACGGACGAACTCGGCGACAAGCCGAAGGGGAAGTAGCCGTGAACCCGGTCCTGGCCTCCTCGAACCTGCCGTACGGGCTGCCCGACTTCGCGTCGATCTCCGACGACGACTTCCTGCCCGCCTACGACGTCGCCCTGGCCGAACACCTCGCCGAGGTGGACGCCATCGCGTCGAACACCGACCCCGCGAGTTTCGCGAACACGATCGAGGCGCTGGAGAACTCCGGTCGGGCGCTGGCCCGCGCCAACGGGATCTTCTTCAATCTCGAAGGGCCCGACAGCAATCCGCAGCGCGCACAGATCGCGCAGGAACTGGCCGTCCGGCTCACCGAGCACGGCAACGCGATCGCGATGAACGCCGGACTCTTCGCACGGATCGAAGCCGTTCACGCCTCCCGCGAGGAGTCCGGGCTCACCGAGCCGCAGCGACGTCTCACCGAGCAGCGATATCGGGCCGCGGTCCGCGCCGGCGCCGCCCTCGACGAAGCCGGGCAGGCGCAGATGCGGGAGTGGTCGTCACGGTTGGCGACCCTGACGACCGACTTCGGTCAGCGGCTCCTCGACGACACCAACGCCTCGGCGGTCCTCTTCACCGACCTCACCGACCTGCACGGGCTGTCCGACGGCGAGATCGCCGCGGCCCGACGCGCGGCGACCGACGCCGGGCACGACGGAGGCTTCCTGGTCGCCCTCGAGCTGCCGAGCAGTCAGGGGAGCGTCGCCAAGCTGACGAACGCCGACTCGCGCCGCAAGGTCTTCGAGGCGTCGATCTCCCGGTGCGCCCGCGACAACGAGTTCGACACCCGGGCGACGGTCCTCGAGATCGTCGAGCTGCGTGCGCGCCGAGCACGTCTGCTCGGCTACACCGATCACGCCGAGTTCGTGCTCGCCGAGCAGACCGCACCGAGCCCGCAGGCCGCGGCCGACCTGCTGGCCCGCCTCGGTGAGGCCGCGATGGCGGCCGGCGGACGCGAACTCGATCGCATCTCCGGCGGCGCGCGACTCGAACCGTGGGACGTGACCTTCGCCCTCGCCGCGGATCAGCGTTCCGGCGGCGACGTCGACATCGACGAGTTCGAGCAGTACTGCGAGCTGGAATCGGTGCTGCGCGACGGTGTGTTCGCCGCGGCGAACGTCCTGTACGGGTTGACCATGACCGAGCGCCCCGATCTGCATGGATACCATCCCGACGTGCGGGTCTGGGAGGTGTCCCGCGACGGCGCGGGCGTCGGTCTGTTCCTCGGCGACTTCTTCGCCCGCCCGTCCAAGCGGGGCGGGGCGTGGATGAACAACATCGTCGACCAGTCGAACAGCCTCGGCACGTCGCCGATCATCGTCAACGTGTCGAATCTGACCAGACCCGAGGCAGGCGAGAAGTGCCTGCTGAACCTCGACCAGCTGGTCACCGTGTTCCACGAGTTCGGGCACGCGATCCACGGACTGCTCTCCGACGTCGACTACGTATCGCAGTCGGGTACGTCGGTTCCGCGCGACTTCGTGGAGTTCCCGTCGCAGGTCAACGAGATGTGGGCCCTGCATCCGGAGGTCGTCGCCGGATACGCCCGGCATCATCGGACCGGCGAGCCGGCTCCCGCCGCCCTGCTCGACGCGGTGCGTGCGGCGACGGCCACCGAGACCGCGCACTCGACGATCGAATACCTGGCGGCGTCGGCTCTCGACCTCGCCTGGCACCGGCTGGGGCCGGACGAGATCCCCGCCGACGTGCAGGCGTTCGAGGAACGGGCACTCGCCGAGGCGGGCCTGGACTCGGACCTCATCCCGCCGCGCTACCGGACCACGTACTTCAACCACGTGTTCGCAGGCGGCTACTCGGCCGGCTACTACTCGTACATCTGGTCGGAGGTCCTCGACGCGGAGACCGAGCAGTGGTTCCTCGCCGGCGGCGGGCTCGACCGCGACCTCGGTCGAGCGTTCGCCGACGCCGTGCTCTCCCGCGGCGACAGCGTCGATCCGGTGGCCGCCCACGCCGGCATGCTCGGCCGTGACGCGCAGATCGGGCCCCTGCTGGCACGGCGCGGGCTCGATACGACCGGCGAGTAAGGTGAACTCATGCGTGGACTGCTGTCCTGGTGGGACTCGGTGGAGGAATGGCTCACCGGGCTGCCCTTCATCCCCCAACTGGTGGTGTTCCTCGTCGTCGCGATTCCGATCGCGACGTTGATCGCCGTCGTCGTGAACCGCCTCGTCGGCAAGATCTTCTCAGTGTTCTCCCGACGCGACGTCGGCGACGATCACGGATTGGGTATTTAGGCATGTTCCGTTCCAAAGTGACCATTGCGCTCGTCGCGCTGCTCATCCTCGTCCTCATCGCCTGGCTCATCCTGCGCTGAGCCGAGGCTCTCGTCGGTCATGCTCGTCGGCTCCACCCACAGGGAGCGGCGGTGCGACCCGCCGTTCGACCGTCGGACGTGAACACCACAGTTGTAATCACCGTGAGCGCAATCGCGTTCTGCGTTGAGCAGCAGGTCGTAACGTTGTTAGCGTCATCGAGTGAAATCGGAACAGACCCATCGACGCGCTCGGCGTCCGCGCCGGATCTTCGGCGCCGTCGCCGTCGCCACGGCCCTCGCCGTGGCGGTCAGCGCGTGCGGAGGCGGTTCGACGGACGAACCCGGAGGCATCGACATCTCGTCGGGCAGCAGGCATGTGAACCTCGCCGCGTACGCGACGCCGAAGCCCGGCTTCGACAAGATCATCCCCGCCTTCCGGGAGACGCCGGAAGGCCGCGACATCGGGTTCTCCCAGTCGTACGGCGCCTCGGGCGACCAGTCGCGCAAAGTGGCGCGCGGCATGCCGGTCGACGTCGTCAACTTCTCCGTCGCTCCCGATGTGACTCGCCTGGTGAAGGCCGGTGTCGTCGACGACGACTGGGAAGACCAGCATCCGCACAAGTCGGTGCCGTTCGGATCGGTCGTAGCGCTCGTCGTGCGTCAGGGGAACCCGAAGAACATCCACACGTGGGCCGATCTGCTCAAGCCCGGCGTGGAGGTCGTCTCGCCGAACCCGGGAAGCTCTGGGTCGGCCAAGTGGAACCTCCTGGCCCCGTACGCGGCGACGAGCGACGGCGGTGAGAACCCGCAGGCCGGTCTGGACTACGTCCGCGAGCTGGTGCGCGACCACATCAAGGTGCAGCCGAAGTCGGGTCGCGAGGCCACCACGACGTTCCAGCAGGGACAGGGCGACGTCTTGATCAGCTACGAGAACGAGGCGATCATGCTGGCCCGACGCAACGGCGAGGCACCCAAGTCGCAGCGCGTGGACTACATCGTTCCCGCGGACACGTTCCGCATCGACAATCCGGTCGCCGTCGTCAACACGGGCGACGATCGTGCGGCGGCCCGGACGTTCGTCGACTACCTGTTCTCTCCGCCCGCTCAGCGGTTGTGGGCGGCGGCTGGTTTCCGCCCGACCGATCCGGGCGTGATGGCCGAGACCCGCGCGGACTTTCCGGGCGACATCCGACGGCTGACCACGATCGAGGACCTCGGCGGGTGGAAGACCGTCGACAAGGAGTTGTTCGGCGAGAGCGGTGCGATCACCGCGATCTACGACGAGGAGTCGGGAAGTTGAGCATCGCAGAGTCCACCGATGATCCGGTGGTGAGCAGTAGAGTCAGGCGGTCGAGCACCGGTCTGACGGTGGGCGTCGCCGGACTGTGGTTGAGCCTGATCGTCCTGCTTCCGCTGGCGGCGATCGTCGCCCAGTCGTTCGACGACGGTCCCGCGGGCTTCTGGGACGCGATCGTCGCCAAGCCCGCCCTGCAGACCCTGGGCATCACGATCGTCGTGTCCGTCGTCGTCGCGCTCATCAACGTGGTCTTCGGCACGATCATCGCATGGGTCCTGGTGCGGGACGACTTCCCCGGCAAGGGTTTCGTGAACGCGATCATCGACCTGCCGTTCGCGTTGCCGACGATCGTCGCCAGCCTCGTGCTGCTGTCCCTGTACGGGCCGAACAGCCCCATCGACCTCCACCTCTCGGCGACGCAGCCAGCACTCGTCATCGCCTTGACGTTCGTCACCCTGCCGTTCGTCGTCCGCCAGGTGCAGCCGGTGCTGATGGAACTCGATCAGAGCGTGGAGGAGGCGGCCGCGGTCCTCGGCGCCGACAACCGGATCATCTTCACCAAGATCGTGCTTCCCGCACTCCTGCCGTCGATCCTCACCGGTGCCGGACTGGCGTTCACCCGGGCGATCGGCGAGTTCGGCTCCGTGGTCCTCATCGGCGGCAACATCCCCGGCAAGACGCAGGTCGCCTCGCAGTACATCCAGCAGGAGATCGAGGTCGACCAGCCGGTGAACGCGGCCGCCATCTCAGTGGCGCTGCTGGTCATCGCCTTCGTCGCCCTGCTCGCCCTGCGCATCGTCTCACGCATCCAGACCCGTCGGGAGGGCTCGGAATGATCGTGTCGAAACGGACCCGACTGGGCCTGCGCGCAATCGCGCTCATCTACCTGTTCGTCCTGCTCATCGTGCCGGTCGCGCTGATCTTCTGGCGGTCGTTCGAGCACGGCTTGGGCCAGTTCTGGGAGTGGATCACCACACCCGCGGCGATCTCCGCACTGCAGTTGACGCTGCTGATCGTGGTGATCGTGGTCCCGATCAACGTGATCTTCGGGATCGTCACCGCACTCGCCCTGGCCCGAGGGCGGTTCCGGGGCAAGGGCCTCCTGCAGGCCGTCGTCGATCTGCCGTTCGCGGTGTCGCCGGTGGTCGTCGGCGTCGCGCTGATCGCTCTATGGGGTGTCGACGGGTGGTTCGGCGGGATCGAATCGCTCGGCTTCCGCGTGATCTTCGGTCTGCCGGGCATGGTCCTGGCGACGATCTTCGTGACCCTGCCGTTCGTGGTCCGCGAGGTGGAGCCGGTGCTGCGGGAGATCGGCACCGAACAGGAGGAGGCCGCGGCCACCCTCGGTGCCACCGGATGGCAGACGTTCTGGCGGGTCACACTGCCGGCGATCCGCTGGGGCCTGACGTACGGCGTGGTGTTGACCGTCGCTCGCGCCCTCGGCGAGTACGGCGCCGTGACCATGGTGTCGTCGAACTTCCCCGGCGTCTCCCAGACCCTGACCCTGCTGGTGTCCTCGCGGTACACCGACGACTACAACGAGTTCGGCGCGTACGCCGCCGCGACTCTGCTCATGCTGGTGGCGGTCGTCGTGCTCGTCGCCATGACCATCATCGAACGACGCGTTCAAGGACGGGTGGCCGACGCGAGTGCGTCGATCGTCGAAGAGGAGAAGAACTGACATGTCCATCTCGGTGATCGGCGCCAACAAGCGCTACGGCGAGTTCGCTGCCCTCGACGACGTGTCCATCGACATTCCGGAGGGCTCGCTGACATCGCTGCTCGGTCCGTCCGGCTCCGGCAAGTCGACCCTCCTGCGGTCGATCGCCGGTCTGGACACGCTCGACTCGGGCACGGTCAAGATCAACGGCCGGGACGTGTCGAAGGCGTCGCCTCAGCAGCGGGACATCGGTTTCGTGTTCCAGCACTACGCGGCGTTCAAACACCTGACCGTCCGCGACAACATCGCCTTCGGCATGAAGATCCGGAAGAGGCCGAAGAACGAGATCAAGGCCAAGGTCGACGAGCTGCTCGACATCGTCGGTCTGACCGTCTTCCAGAAGCGGTATCCGGCGCAGCTCTCGGGAGGCCAGCGTCAGCGGATGGCGTTGGCGCGGGCTCTCGCCGTCGATCCGCAGGTGCTGCTGCTCGACGAACCGTTCGGCGCCCTCGACGCGAAAGTGCGTGAGGACCTTCGTAAATGGCTGCGGAACCTGCACGACACCGTGCACGTGACGACGGTCCTGGTGACTCATGACCAGCAGGAGGCGTTGGACGTCTCCGACCGGATCGCCGTGCTCAACAAGGGGCGCATCGAGCAGATCGGCACACCCGACGAGTTGTACGACCACCCGGACAACGTGTTCGTCGCATCGTTCCTCGGCTCGGTGTCCAAACTCAACGGCGAACTCGTCCGGCCGCACGACATCCGTCTGGGACGTACTCCCGAGATGGTCTTCCCGGGACCGGACTCCTCACTCGACACCGGCGTGGTCAAGGCGCAGGTGCTCCGCGTGGTGAATCTCGGCTTCGAGATCCGCGTCGAGTTGAAGGCCGCGGCGACGGGGGAGGAGTTCCTCGCCCAGATCACTCGTGGCGACCAGAACGCTCTCGGACTCGTAGTGGGGGAGTCGATCTACGCGCGGGCGACCAAGGTGCCGCAGTTGGACTGAGCCGTCGATTCCGACGTCGGGCCGGTGGTGTCCGGCGGGCGTCGGAGATGCGGCAGACTGGGAGCGGACTCGAACCGACCCACCCGAAGGGGACACCGTATGCCGATCGACCCGACCACCCAGGCCTTCCTCGATGCGATCGCGAAAGGCCGTCCGATGCACGAGATGTCGGTGGAGGACGCCCGTATCGCGTTCGACCGGATGAGCACGCGTTCGGGGATCGCTCCGGTGGAGGTCGCGGACGTCGCCGAACGGACGATTCCCGGGCCCGCGGGCGACATCGCGGTGCGGGTGTACACGCCGACCGGAGACGGTCCGTTCCCGGTGTTCGTGTACTTCCCCGGCGGCGGGTTCGTCGTCGGCTCTCCGGAATCGGTGCACGGTCCGTGCTCGGTGTGGTGCGACCAGATCGGTGCGGTCGTCGTCTCCGTGGACTACCGCAAGGGCCCGGAGAACCTGTTCCCGGCCGCCACCGACGACGCGATCGCCGTCACCCGCTGGGTGGGCGAACACGCCGCCGAACTGAACGGCGACCCGTCGCGCATCGCGGTCGGCGGCGACAGCGCGGGCGGCAACCTGTCGGCGTGCGTCGCGATCGACGCCCGTGACAACGGTCCGGGCCTGGCCGCGCAGGTCTTGATCTATCCGGCCACCGACATCTCCCGACCGTATCCGTCGCTCAAGGAGAACGGCGAGGGCAAGTTCCTGACCAAGGATCTGCTGCGCTGGTTCGGAAAGAACTATCCCTCCGATCCGTCCGACTGGCGGGCGTCGCCGATGCTCGTCGACGATCTGGCCGG
This sequence comes from Gordonia humi, assembly GCF_014197435.1. Classification (NCBI taxonomy): domain Bacteria; kingdom Bacillati; phylum Actinomycetota; class Actinomycetes; order Mycobacteriales; family Gordoniaceae; genus Gordonia; species Gordonia humi. The sequence continues at coordinate 3,935,042 of NZ_JACIFP010000001.1, read as the reverse complement.
TGTCGCACCGGCATTCGTCGTCACCGCGGAGTACGACCCGCTGCGCGATCAGGGCGAGGTGTACGCCCAGCGTCTCGCGGATGCGGGCGTCGACGTCCAGGCCCGCCGGTACGACGGTCAGGTGCACGGTTTCGTCGCGAACCTCGCGGGAGCCACCGGCCTCGGCAGGACGGCCGTCGACGACATCGGCGAGTATCTGGACGGGGTCTTCGAACAGGACTGAGGCACGCCTGGGCCGGTGGTTCCGATGTCCACACCCGACATCGGAACCACCGGTCAAGCCGGTACGACGGCGTCGTGGCGGGAGTACCGCGCCAGGATCGAGGCGATCAGCGCCCGATGCGCACCCACCGGGCCCGCGACGATCGCCGGGGCGGCGAGGGAGTCGAGCACGCGCTCGACGCGCTCGGTCAGGAGCCCCGCGGAGAGGAACAACGGGCTGAGGGCCACGCGGGAGCATCCGCGGGCCAGCAGCCGGTCGACGGCCTGGCGCACGACGGCGCCGTCACACCCGATGCGTGTCGCGAACACCAGTTCCACGGGGCGCCCCAGCGTCGCGGACAGTTCGTCGGCGCGCGCGGCGATCGAGGCGTCCGACGACGGATCGGACGAGCCGACGGCGATCATCAGGACACCGTCGTCGCCGGACAGACCGGCCTCGGCGAGACGGTCGACCAGGGCGGGCACGGGCGAGGCGACACCGACCACGTCGGTCTGGTGGACCGACAGTGACGGATTCGTCGAGCGGGCGGCGGCCAGCATCCCCGGCAGGTCGATCTTGCCGTGGAAACCATTGCCGAACAGCAGCGGAACCACGACGGCGTCGCCGGTCAGACGGGCGAGCACGTCACCGATCAACGGCTCGTTCAGATCGAGGTAGGCGAGTTCGATCCGCACACCGGGCAGCGCGACGCGGACGGCGTCGGCCACCCGGCGAGCGGTGGCGTCGAAACGCGGGTCTCGGCTGCCGTGCGCGGCGAGTACGAGAGTGCTCGCCGCCGCCATGTGCTCGCCCCCGTCGGCCGTGCAGCGTTCCCGACGCGCGGTCGCTGTTCGCACGCTCGCAGCGTCGTCACTCGACCAGCGGGCAGAACTCATCAGACCGCGACGGCCTCGGACAGGTGCAGCGGTGCGAGGGCGTCACCGATCAGTCCGGCGCCGAGAGTGTTGCCGCCCTGCGGATCGATGATCAGGAAGCTGCCCGACTCGCGGTCGGTCTGGTAGTCGTCGGCGGCGATCGGCTCGGCCGTCATCATCGAGATGCGGCCGATCTGATTGAGCTCGACCGACTCCGGAGCATCCGACACCGCGAGGTTCTGCTCGTCGAACAGGGCGTCCAATGAGGAGATGATGACCTGCGTGGTCTTCGTACCGTGCTTGAGGAGCAGTCGCGCACCGGGACGCAGTGCCTTCTCGGCCAGCCAGCACACCGTCGCGGAGAACTCTTGAGCAGGCTCGGGTGCATCGGCGACCGACGCGATCAGATCGCCCCGCGAGACGTCGACGTCGTCGGTCAGCAGCAGCGTGACGCTGCGGCCGGTGTGCGCGGTCTGCAGTTCGCCGTCGGCGGTGTCGATCTTCGCGATCCGCGACCGGATGCCCGACGGCTGCACGACGATCTCGTCGCCCACCGAGACGCGCCCGGCGGCGATCAGACCGGCGTATCCGCGGTAGTCGAGGTACTCGGGGGTGCGCGGACGGATCACGTACTGGACCGGGAACCGTAGACCGACCGGGGTGCGGTCGATCGTGTTCGGGACCGTCTCCAGGTGCTCGATCAGGGTCGGGCCGTCGTAGTACGGAGTGTTCTCCGACCTGATCGCGACATTGTCGCCGTGCAGGGCGGAGACCGGGATCTCCTGGACCTGCTCGGGTCGGTAGCCGAGGGCCGCGGTGACCTGATTGAACTCGGCCGAGATCTGCGCGAACACCTCGGCGGCATCGTCGACGAGGTCGATCTTGTTGACCGCCAACACCAGGCGCGGAACGCCCAGCAGGGCCATGACCGCGGCGTGGCGGCGAGTCTGTGCGACGACGCCGGTCCGCGCGTCGACCAGCAGGATCACCAGTTGCGCGGTGGACGCGCCCGACACCGTGTTGCGGGTGTACTGGACGTGGCCCGGTGTGTCGGCCAGAACGAACGAGCGGTTCGGCGTCGCGAAGTAGCGGTAGGCCACGTCGATCGTGATGCCCTGCTCACGCTCGGCGCGCAGACCGTCCACCAGCAGCGAGAGGTCCGGCGTGTCCATGCCGCGGTCGACCGAGGCCTTGGTGACGGCGTCGATCTGATCGGCGAGCACCGACTTGGTGTCGAACAGCAGGCGGCCGACGAGAGTCGACTTGCCGTCGTCGACGCTGCCCGCCGTGGCGATGCGGAGCAGGTCGGGGGCGGCCGGGGCGAGCCCCGCATTCGATGCAGTCATCAGAAATATCCTTCACGCTTGCGGTCTTCCATGGCGGCCTCGGAGACGCGGTCGTCACCACGAGTGGCGCCGCGTTCGGTGAGGCGCGACGCCGCGACCTCGGCCAGAACAGCTTCGTTGTCGACGGCCTCGGACAGCACCGCGCCGGTGGTGGAGCCGTCGCCGACGGTGCGGTAACGCACCATGCGGGTCTCGACGGTCTCGCCCTCGCGGGGTCCGCCCCACGGGCCGGACGTCATCCACATGCCGTCACGCTCGTAGACCTCGCGCTCGTGCGCGTAATACAGGGGCGCCAGAAGCACCGATTCGCGGGCGATGTAGCGCCACACGTCCAGCTCGGTCCAGTTGCTGAGCGGGAACACGCGTACGTGCTCGCCCGGGGCGTGGCGACCGTTGTACAGGTTCCACAGCTCGGGACGCTGACGCTTCGGGTCCCACTGGCCGAACGCGTTGCGCAGCGAGAAGATCCGCTCCTTGGCGCGGGCGCGCTCCTCGTCGCGGCGCGCGCCGCCGAACACCGCGTCGAAACGGTTCTCGGTGATGCCGTCGAGCAGCGGGATGGTCTGCAGCGGGTTGCGGATGCCGTCGGGACGTTCGGTGAGGCGGCCGTCGGCGAGGTAGTCCTCGACCTTCGCCACGTGCAGGCGCAGGTTGTGACGCTCGACGATCTCGTCGCGGAACTTGATGATCTCCGGCAGATTGTGGCCGGTGTCCACGTGCAGCAGCGAGAAGGGGAGCGGTGCCGGCCAGAACGCCTTGAGCGCCAGGTGCAGCAGCAGAGTGGAGTCCTTGCCGCCGGAGAACAGGATCACCGGACGCTCGAACTCGCCCGCGACCTCGCGGAAGATGTGGATCGACTCGGACTCGAGGGCGTCGAGGGTGGTGAACTCGTCTGCCGAGGCGGCCACGGGAGCGGCGCGGTCGAGCGGTGCGAGGGAGGTCTTATCAGAGATGGTCATGACGCGTGCAACCCGCATTCTGTCTTGGTGCGCCCGGCCCAACGGCCGCTGCGCGGATCTTCTCCGGCTTTCGGTTTGACGGTGCACGGCTCGCACCCGATGGAGGGGTAGCCCTCGTCGACCAGGGGGTTGACGAGGACGCCGTTCGCGTCGATGTACTCCTGGAACTCCTCGTCGGTCCAGGCGGCGAGCGGGTTGATCTTGACCAGCCCGAAGCCCTCGTCGAACGAGATGAGCGGTGCGTTGGCGCGGGTGGGCGCCTCCACGCGACGGATGCCGGTGACCCAGGCACGGTACGGTGCGAGCGACGCCTTGAGCGGCACCACCTTGCGCAGGCGGCAGCACTCGCCGGGATCGGACGCGAACAGATTCCGGCCGACGAGCTCGTCCTGCTGCTCCACGGTCTGCTCGGGCGTCACGTTGAGCAACTCGAGGTCGTACACGCTGGTCACCGCATCGCGTGTGCCGAGTGTCTCGGCGAAGTGGTACCCGGTGTCCAGGAACAGGGCCTTCAGCCTGCCGCCGACGGTGTCCTTGTCGGTGATCGCCTTGTCGGCGACGTCGATGAGGACCGCGTCCTGCATGTTGGCGGCGATGATGAACTCGGTGCCGAAGGTCTGCGCCGTCCAGCGCAGGAGCTCGGCCGCACCGGCGTCGGGGCCGAGTTCGGCGGCGCCCGCCTCGGCGATCGCGCGGAGTTCGTCGATGTCCTTCTCTGTCGATCGAGCGGAGTCGAGATCCACAGTCATGCCTCTACCTCAGCTTCTCGTCGTCGGCGCGGACCGTCCACTCGGCGAAACGCTCGCCCGGGGTGCGGTCGTCGATGAAGTTGCGGACCAGGCGCTCGATGTAGTCGGTGGCCTCGTGCGCGTAGATCTTGTGCTGTCGCAGTTTGCGGCCGAAGCCGCTGTCGAATCCGAGGCTGCCGCCCAGGTGCACCTGAAAACCCTCGACCGGGGTGCCGCCCTCGTCGATGAGCTGACCCTTGAGACCGATGTCGGCCACCTGCACGCGGGCGCAGGAGTTGGGGCAGCCGTTGAAGTTGATGGTGACCGGCACGTCGAGTTCGGCATTGAGCTCGGCCAGACGCGCCTCCATCTCCGGCACCAGGTTCTGCGAGCGGCTGCGGGTCTCGGTGAAGGAGAGCTTGCAGTACTCCAGGCCGGTGCAGGCGATCAGGTTGCGGCGCCAGTTCGACGGCTTGGACTGCAGGCCGACGGCCAGCAGTGCGTCTTCGAGCTGACGGACCTTGTCCTCGTCGACGTTCACGACGACGAGCTTCTGGTACGGCGTGAACCGGACGCTGTCGCTGCCCGCGGCCTCGGCGGCGTCGGCGACGGCGTCGAGGACGGTGTCCGAGAGCCGACCCGAGACGGCGGAGAAGCCGACCGCGTACTTCCCGTTCTTCTGCTTGGTGATGCCGACGTGGTCGAGGGGCTGCTTCGGTGCCTCCGGAGCCGGACCGTCGATCAGCTTGCGCTTCAAGTACTCGTCCTCGAGCACCTGACGGAACTTCTCCGGACCCCAGTCCTTGAGCAGGAACTTCAGGCGTGCCTTGGAGCGCAGGCGACGGTAGCCGTAGTCGCGGAAGATCGCGACGACGCCCTCCCAGACGTCGGGGACCTCGTCGAGCGGGATCCACGCGCCGAGGCGCTGAGCGAGCATCGGGTTGGTCGACAGTCCGCCGCCGACCCAGAGATCGAGGCCGGGTCCGTGCTCGGGGTGGTTCACGCCGACGAAGCTGACGTCGTTGATCTCGTGGACCACGTCCTGCAGACCGGAGATCGCCGTCTTGAACTTGCGCGGCAGGTTCGAGTACTCGGGATTCCCGATGTACCGACGTTTGATCTCGGCGAGCGCGGGACTCGCATCGAGGACCTCGTCGACCGACAGACCCGCGAGCGGGGAGCCGAGCATGCCGCGGGGGCAGTCGCCGCACGCCTCGGTGGTCTCCATGCCGACCTCTTCGAGACGACGCCAGATCTCCGGCACGTTCTCGATCTCGATCCAGTGGTACTGGAGGTTCTGGCGGTCGGTGACGTCGGCGGTGCCGCGTGCGAAGTCGCGCGAGATCCCCGCCAGGGTGCGGACCTGGGGAATCGTGAGCTGGCCGCCGTCGGTGCGCACCCGCATCATGAAGTACGGGGCCTCGATGACATCCGCGTAGTCGTCGTGGCTGTACGTGCCGTCGTATCCGTCGGCGCGCTGGGTGTACAGGCCCATCCAACGGAAGCGGCCGCGGAGGTCGGCCTTGTCGATGCCGTCGAAGCCGACGTGCTGGTAGGTGTCGATGATGCGCCGCCGCACGTTGAGCGGATTGTCGTCGCGCTTGGACTGCTCGTTCGGATTGAGCGGGGTGCGGTACCCGAGGGCCCACTGGCCTTCGGACTTGCGCTTGGTGGGCCGGGCGCGCTTGCGCGGCGCGGCGGCCGGGGCCTCGGCGGCCTGATCGGCCGACTCGGTGGAGGTGAGCGTCATCGGATCTCCTGATGGCATGCGTGCGCAGACGCGCAGCACGACGTTGGGCTGGAACTCAGGGGTGAAGGTGACGTGAACTCGGCTCGCTGAATACAGCGGGAATGCCGGAACGACCGTCGGTCAGAGCCGACAGAATGCGCTGTTGACGCGCTTGAGGTCGATGTGTCGCCGCTGAACGAGCAACACTCCGGAGATAGTCACGTCGACCATCATGCCACGCCTGCCACAACGCGTCTACTTGCGGTTATTTTTTCTCACGGCGAGGATTAAGGCGTACGGCCGGGCGAGGGGATGCGAAGGCGCACGGTAGGCCATCATGGTGAGGTGGTGAATCGACAGGCCCCGCAACCGCTCTCCGATCAGGCTCTGGCGGCGATGGGTGAGGTCGATCGGGCGCGTCCGCTCGGGCTCTACCTGCACGTCCCGTTCTGCGCGACCCGATGCGGCTACTGCGACTTCAACACGTACACGGCGGGAGAGCTGGGATCCTCGTCCTCTCCGCAGTCGTGGATGGAGGGGGTGCGAGCCGAACTCGATCGGGCCGCGTCCCTGCTGTCTCCTGTGAGGAAGGTCTCCACGATCTTCGTCGGCGGCGGCACACCGTCGCTGCTGGGCGGCGACGGACTCGCGGCCCTCCTCGGCGCGGTGCGCGACAGTTTCGACCTCGCGTCCGGTGCCGAGGTGACGACCGAGTCGAATCCGGAGTCGACGTCTCCGGAGTTCTTCTCCACTCTCCACGAGGCGGGGTTCACCCGTATCTCCCTCGGTATGCAATCGGCTGCGCCGCATGTGCTTTCGGTGCTCGACCGAACGCACACGCCGGGGCGGGCGCTCGCTGCGGCCCGGGAGGCGGCGGCCGCGGGCTTCGACCATCTGAACCTGGATCTGATCTACGGGACGCCGGGCGAGCGCGACGAGGACCTGGCGGCCTCGATCGACGCCGTGCTGTCGGTGCCGATCGACCACGTGTCGGCGTACGCGTTGATCGTCGAAGACGGAACGGCGTTCGCGCGCAAGGTCCGTCGCGGCGAAGTGCCGATGCCCGACGACGACGTGCTCGCCGCCCGCTACGAGATGCTCGACGCGCGACTGTCCGAGGCGGGCATGACCTGGTACGAGGTGTCGAACTGGGCGCGCGCGAACACCGATTCGGGGCTGCCGGAGCTCGACTCGGCGTGCCGGCACAACGAGATGTACTGGCGCAGCGACGACTGGTGGGGGGTCGGCCCGGGTGCGCACTCGCACGTGAACGGCGTCCGATGGTGGAACCAGAAGCACCCGGCGACGTATTCGGCGTCCCTGGATCAAGGACTGCTGCCGATCGGCGGGCAGGAGATCCTCACCGTCGACGATGCGCACACGGAGGCGGTCATGCTCCGGCTCCGGATGCGCGAGGGGCTGGCGGCGTCGTTCCTGGACGAGCGCGAACGCGCCCGAGCAGACGTCGCGGTGGTGTCCGGTCTGTTGCGGACGGCCGGTAACGCCTATGTCCTCACCGACCGCGGTCGGCTGCTCGCCGACGGTGTGGTGCGCGACATCCTGGGGTGACCATCCTGGGGTGAGCAGGCGTGGGGTCTTGCCGGAGCCGGGGCTAGTCCGGAAGGCGATGCGCGCCGGTGGCCCGCACGCGACGCGGGTGGACGGGCAGCGGTGCGGAGACCGGTGCGATCGGCGCGGTCGTCTCCAGCCCGGATGTGTCTGCACCGGGGACCGAACCGAACCGGGCGAGGTGATCGTCGAGGTCGAACAGGCGCGCGTGGATCAGCGTCCTGTTCCGCAACGCCGAACGCACGGCGCGGTGGAGACCGTCCTCGAGATACATGACGCCCTCGAACTGCACGATGTGGGCGAACAGGTCCCCGTAGAACGTGGAGTCCTCGGCCAGCAGCTTGTCGAGTGCGAGGACGGTCGTGACCGTCGTGAGCTGATCCAGGCGGAACTGGCGCGGCGGGATCTTGGCCCATTCGCGCGGTGACAGGCCGTGATCAGGGTAGGGCTTGCCCTCGCGTACCCCTTTGAAGATCATCGTGCGCCTGGTCTTTCCGCCGGTTTCGTAAGATGGTCGTAGATCACTGTATGCAAACTGTGCGAGGAGACGCCCGTGTCGACCACCGACGACCGCCGCTTCGAGATTCTCCACGCCATTGTCACAGACTTCGTCGCCAGTCAGGAACCAGTCGGGTCGAAGGCTCTCGTCGACCGCCACCACCTCGGCGTCTCCAGCGCCACGGTCCGAAACGACATGGCTGTTCTGGAGGAACAGGGTTACATCACTCAGACCCACACCAGTTCCGGCCGGGTACCCACCGACAAGGGATACCGCCTGTTCGTCGACAGGATCAGCGAGATCAAACCGCTGTCGTCGGCCGAACGACGCGCCATCCTGTCGGTCCTGGACTCCGGAGTCGACCTCGACGACGTCCTGCGCCGTAGCGTCAAGCTCCTGGCCCAGCTCACCAGGCAGGTCGCGGTCATTCAGTACCCGGTCCTCTCGACCGCCCGCGTCCGACACCTCGAAGTGGTGGCGCTGAGCCCGTCGCGTCTGCTGCTGGTCGTCATCACCGACACCGGGCGTGTCGAACAGCGCATGGTGACGCTGCGCGAGGCGATCGACGACGACACGCTCGCGAGTCTGCGGACGATGTTCTCGCGAGCGCTCGACGGACAACGACTCGAAGACGCGTCGGTCGCCGTCGCCGAACTCGCCTCGCAGGCGCCGTCGGAGTTGCGCGAACCCGTCGTGACCATCGCCACCGTGCTGGTCGAGACTCTCGTCGAACGCGGGGAGGACCGCCTGCTGCTGGGCGGGACATCGAATCTGGCGCGGTCGGCCGCCGACTTCACCCCGGCCACCGGGGGAATGGACACGGTACTGGAGGCGCTCGAGGAACAGGTGGTGGTCCTCAAGCTTCTCGCGCACACTCAGCGGACCGGACAGGTCACCGTTCAGATCGGTGAGGAGACCAATACCGAGAACCTGCGCAACACGTCGGTCGTGTCGACCGGGTACGGTGCTTCGGGCACTGTGTTCGGCAGCGTCGGTGTGGTGGGACCCACCCGGATGGACTATCCGGGAACAATCGCGTCGGTGGCAGCAGTTGCGAAATACGTCGGCGAAGTGCTCGCCGACCGTTGAGACCGGCCGACCGACAGAAAAACGTGAAGTGAAGGACTGTACTCACTGTGGCTCGTGACTACTACGGAACCCTCGGCGTCGCTCAGGGAGCGACCGATCAAGAGATCAAGCGTGCGTACCGCAAACTCGCCCGCGAACTGCACCCGGACGTCAATCCGGATGCCGAGGACCGCTTCAAAGAGGTGACGACCGCCTACGAGGTGCTGTCGGATCCGGAGAAGCGGCGCGTCGTGGACGCGGGCGGAGATCCGCTCGCAGGCCCGGGCCAGGGCGGCTTCGGCGGCGACCCGTTCGGCTCCGGAGGGCTCGGTGACATCTTTCAGACCTTTTTCGGGGGTGGTGGCGGCGGCGGTTTCGGCGGCGGCCGCGGTCCGCGCGGGCGTGTCCGCCCGGGTGAGGCGGCGCTGGTAGGCGTCACGCTGAACCTCGACGAGATCGCCGAGGGCGCCCGCAAGGAGATCACCGTCGACACCGCCGTGCTGTGCGATTCGTGCACCGGTTCGGGAACCCGCGGCGACTCCACCCCGGTCACCTGCGCCACCTGTAAGGGCGCGGGCGAGATCCAGGCCGTGCAGCGGTCGTTCCTCGGTCAGGTGATGACCGTCCGCGAATGCCCCGAATGCCACGGCGACGGCGAGACCATCCCGGACCCCTGTCTCAAATGCGGCGGCGACGGCCGCGTCCGTTCCCGGCGCACGCTGACCGTGAAGATTCCGGCAGGCGTGCAGGAGGGCATGCGCGTCCGATTGACCGGTCAGGGCGAGGTCGGCCCAGGCGGCGGCCCCGCGGGCGATCTGTACGTGGAGGTCAGCGAGGCCGCCGACGACACTTTCGTGCGCGACGGCGACGACCTGCACTGCACGATCCGCGTGCCCGTGGCCGACGCCGCGCTCGGCACCGAGATCGAGGTGCCGACGGTCCTCGACACCGTCGCGACCGTCACCGTGGAGTCGGGCACTCAGCCGGGATCGGTGGTCAAGGTCCGCGGACACGGCATGCCGCACCTGAACACCGGCACCCGCGGAGATCTGCACGCGCACCTGGACGTCGTGGTGCCCCGCAAGCTCGACTCCACCCAGACCGATCTGCTCAAACAACTGCGCGAGGCGATCGGCGACGACGTCGAGCTCGTCAGCGCGGGCTCGAGGTCGGCCGGTTCGGGCGGACTCTTCTCCAAGCTGCGCAACGCCTTCGCAGGCCGATGACCCCGCCGCTCTTCTGGGTCGACGAGATACCGCCCGCGGGACAGACCGCGACGGTGTCCGGCTCGGAGGGACGCCACGCGGTGACCGTCACCCGCATCAAGCGCGGACAGTCGGTGATCCTCGGGGACGGTCGCGGGAACCTCGCCGACTGCGAGGTGGTCGACGTCTCGGGCAAGGAGCGGATGACCGTCCGCGCAGGTCGTGTCGAGTTCGTCACCCGGCCGAAACCACTGGTGACCGTCGTGCAGGCGCTGCCGAAGTCCGAGCGAGCCGAACTCGCCGTTGACCTCATGACCGAGGCGGGCGTCGACGCGATCGTGCCGTGGCAGGCCGCGCGCTGCGTGTCGCGGTGGACCGGGTCCAAGGTCGAACGCGGCGTCGCGAAATGGCGTGCGACGGCCGCGACGGCGGCGAAGCAGGCGCGTCGGGCGTGGATCCCGGAGGTCACCGACCTGGCCACGACCACCGACGTGCGTGACAAGTGTTCGCAGGTGGTCGGCGACGGCGGCGTCGTCGCCCTGCTGCACGAGGACGGAGCGACGCCGTTCGCATCCGTTGACTTCGCGAGCGCGGGCGAGATCGTCCTGGTGATCGGCCCCGAAGGCGGACTCGACGACGTCGAGATCGCGGATCTGACCGCGTTGGGCGGCGAAGCCGTGGTCCTCGGCCCCGAGGTGCTGCGGACCGCTGCCGCGGGTGCCGTGGCACTCGGTGCCCTGGGAGCCGTCACAGGGCGTTGGGCCAGGTGAGCGCGCGCCGGGTGAAGATCCCCTACGGCGACCACGCCAGCACGTTCGGACACCTCTACCTTCCCGACGCCGCCGACCTCGGAGACGCTCCGGCGCCGGTCGTGGTGATGGTTCACGGCGGATACTGGTCGACCGACTATTCGCTGGTCGTCTACACCGGTGTCGCGCGGATGCTCGCGCGCCGCGGCGTCGTGGTGTGGAACATCGAATACCGCAGGGTCGGTGAGCCGGGCGGCGGCTGGCCGACCACCGGCCGTGACGTCGTCGACGCGATCGGAGCGCTCGACGGCCGGGTCTCCGAGCACATCGAGGCGGCGGGCACAGTCGTCGACCACGCGCACGCGGCCATCGTCGGACATTCGGCCGGCGGACAGCTGGCGGTCTACGCGGCGGCACGCCTGCGCGGCGCCACACGGCGATTCGCCTTCCCGACGGTCGTCGCGCAGTCGCCGGTCCTGGACTTCACCGAGACCGGCGGGTGGGACCGTCCGTCGGTCGTCGAGTTGATGGGCGCGCCGTTCGCGCAGATCCCGGAGCGCTACCGGGAGGCGTCTCCGTCGACACAGGAGCCGTTCGGCTCGACCGTCGCGGTGATTCACACGGTGCAGGACGAGGCTGTCCCGCTGGAGGCGAGCCGTCGCTATGTCGATGACGCACTCTCCCGCGGCCAGTCGGCGGCGCTGTACGAGGTGGCCGACGGCGGACACGACGCCTTCGTGGACCCGCGGTCGGCCGCGACGCGGCAGACGCTGCGGGTGCTGGGGATTTAACTCCGTGGCGGCATCGCGCGACGGCGATACTATGGCAGATGCCCCCGCACACGCGGGGACGAGACGAACGTCGAGGAGTGACGTATTCAGTGAGTGACGATGGCCGCGACCCGGCCGCCGCGGTGACGAGCTCGAGAATCGAGGTGCCGCAGGACCTTGCGGTCGGCCTGCTCGGCGCGACAGACGTCAATCTACGGACCCTCGAAGCGCAACTGCCCGCCGACATCCACGTCCGCGGCAACCGGATCACACTCAAGGGCGTACCGGCCGACGTCGCCGCCTCCGAGCGCGTGATCGCCGAACTGGTGAGGGTGGTGCGGTCGGGAACCACGCTGACCCCGGACCTGGTCCGCCAGAGCCTGTCGATCCTGTCGACGGCGATCGACGAGTCGCCCGCAGAGGTCCTCAGCCTGGACATCCTGTCGCGGCGCGGTAAGACGATCCGTCCCAAGACACTGAATCAGAAGCACTACGTCGATGCGATCGACAAGAACACGATCGTGTTCGGGCTCGGTCCCGCCGGCACCGGCAAGACGTACCTCGCGATGGCCAAGGCCGTGCAGGCGCTCCAGAGCAAAGACGTCTCGCGCATCATTCTGACGCGTCCGGCCGTCGAGGCGGGAGAGCGGCTGGGCTTCCTGCCGGGAACACTGAATGAGAAGATCGACCCGTATCTGCGCCCACTGTACGATGCGCTCCACGACATGATGGACCCCGAGGCGATCCCGAAGCTCATGGAGGCCGGGGTCATCGAGGTCGCGCCGCTGGCGTACATGCGCGGCCGAACTCTGAACGACGCCTTCATCATCCTCGACGAGGCGCAGAACACCACCGGCGAGCAGATGAAGATGTTCCTCACCAGGCTCGGGTTCGGTGCCAAGATGGTGGTCACCGGTGACGTCACCCAGGTCGATCTGCCGGGCGGGGCCACCAGCGGCCTGCGTGCGGCGGCCCGCATCCTGGACGGTATCGACGACATCCACTTCGCCGAGCTGACCAGCTCCGACGTCGTCCGTCATCGTCTCGTCGCCGACATCGTCGACGCGTACGGGCGTGCGGAAGAAGCACAGGGGCGAGCGTCGGCGACGGGACACGCCGCGGGCAACCGAGCCGCTCGACGAGAGGGACTGCGACGCACCGACGGAGGACGCCGCCGATGAGCATCGAACTCTTCAACGAGTCGGGAGTCGAACTCCCCGAGCAACTGGTCATCGAAGCCGCCCGCTTCGCGATGAACCGGATGGAGGTCCACCCGGGAGCCGAACTGTCGATCACGCTCGTCGACTCGCAGACCATGGCCGACCTGCACGTGCAGTGGATGGATCTGCCGGGCCCGACGGACGTGATGAGCTTCCCGATGGACGAGCTGACCCCCGGTGGTCGACCCGACGCGGCCGATCCGGGTCCGGCGATGCTCGGCGACATCGTGATCTGCCCCGAGTTCGCCGCCGAGCAGGCCAAGAGCCAACGACACAGCTTCGAGCACGAACTCGGCGTCCTGACCGTCCACGGGGTGCTGCACCTCCTCGGCTTCGATCACGCCGAGCCGGACGAGGAGAAGCAGATGTTCGGGCTGCAGGGCCAGATCATCGTCGACTGGTACTCCGCACGTGACGACCGAGTCCGGTTGCAGGCGCAGGCCGAGCGGGACGCACGGCTGCTCCGCAACACCGGGTTCTCCGGTGACGGAACCGGGAACTGATCTCGTGACCCGCGACATCGTCTTTCTCGGCGCGGCAGTCGTTCTCATCGTGCTCGCCGGAGTGTTCGCGGCCGTCGACTCCGGGCTGCAGACCGTATCGGCGGCGCGCGTGGACGACATGCTCAAAGAGCAGCGGGCGGGCGCCCGACGTCTGCGGACCGTGCTCGAACAACGGGCCACGTACGTCGGCCTGGCCGTGCTGCTGCGAGTGCTGTGCGAGGCGGCGGCGATCGCGTTGGTCGCCGTCGTCGCGATCGACGCGCTCGGCACCGGATGGGGTCTGGCGGTCGCCGTCCTCGCCATGACCGTGGTGTCGTACGTCGCGATCGGCGTCGGACCACGCACTCTCGGCCGCCAGCACGCCTACTCGATCTCGATGGTCTCCGCGCCGGTCCTGACCGGGCTCGGTGTGCTGCTGCGACCGGTGACCCGCATCCTCATCCTGATGGGCAACGCGCTGACCCCGGGCAAGGGGTACCGCAACGGACCGTTCGCGACGGAGGTCGAAGTCCGCGAGGTGGTCGATCTCGCGCAGGAGCGCGGTGTGGTCGACGACGACGAGCGCCGCATGATCCAGTCGGTGTTCGAACTCGGCGACACGAACGCTCGCGAGGTGATGGTGCCGCGGCCGGAGATGATCTGGATCGAGAACGACAAGTCGGCGAACCAGGCGATGAGCCTGGCCGTCCGGTCGGGGCATTCGCGGATCCCGGTGATCGGCGAGAACCCCGACGACATCGTCGGTGTCGTCTACCTCAAGGATCTCGTCGAGAAGATGCTGCCCAAGCTGCCGATCGCCGGCTTCACCGTCGGCGAGGTGATGCGCGACGCCGAGTTCGTCCCCGACTCGAAGCCGCTCGACGACGTCCTCGAAGACATGCAGGCCAAACGCAATCACATGGCGTTGCTCGTCGACGAATACGGCGGCATCGCCGGGTTGGTGACCATCGAGGACGTCCTCGAGGAGATCGTCGGCGAGATCACCGACGAATACGATCGCGACGAGGTCGCACCGATCGAGAAGCTCGGCGACGACAAGTACCGCGTCTCCGCCCGGCTGCCGGTGGAGGATCTGGGCGAGTTGTTCGACATCGAGATCGACGACGACGAAGTGGAGACCGTCGGCGGACTCCTCGGACTGCGCCTGGGCCGGGTTCCGCTGCCGGGCGCCAAGGTCAAGTCCCACGGACTCAAGATGACCGCGGAGGGCGGGCCCACCGCGTCCGGGCGACAGCGCATCACGACCGTCGTCGTACGCCGCGCGAAGCAGAAGTCCTCCGGCGACGCGCGTGCCGACTGGAACGAGGACGACCCGCTGCCCGCAAGCACAGACACATCGATAGGAGAGTCCGCTTGACCAACCTCACGTCGCCGCCGCCCGAGTTCCGTTCGGGCTTCGTCTGCTTCGTCGGCCGACCCAACACGGGGAAGTCGACGTTGACGAACGCGCTCGTCGGCGACAAGGTCGCCATCACCTCGAACCGTCCGCAGACCACCCGCCACGTGATCCGCGGGATCGTGAACCGGCCCGACGCTCAGCTGATCCTCGTCGATACGCCCGGCCTGCACCGGCCGCGCACCCTGCTCGGTCAGCGACTCAACGACCTGGTGCAGGACACCTACTCCGAGGTGGACGTGATCTGCGTGTGCATTCCGGCCGATGAGGCGATCGGCCCGGGCGACCGGCGGATCGTCGAACAGATCAACACCATCGCGCCGAAGACCCAGAAGGTCGGCGTCGTCACCAAGATCGACCGGGTGGGGCCGGAGAAGGTGGCGACTCAACTGATGGCGCTCGCCGAACTCATGGGCCCGGACGCCGAAGTGGTGCCGTGTTCGGCGAAGTCGGGTCGGCAGCTCGACACCCTCGGCGACGTGTTGGTCTCACTGTGTGAGGAGGGCCCCGCGTTCTATCCGGACGGCGAACTCACCGACGAGCCCGAACAGGTCCTCATGGCCGAGTTCATCCGGGAGGCCGCCCTCGAAGGCGTGCGTGACGAACTGCCCCACTCGTTGGCCGTCGTGATCGAAGAAGTGGTGCCGCGCGAGGGCTCCGACGTGGTGGACGTGTTCGCGCACCTGTTCGTGGAACGCGACAGCCAGAAGGGCATCATCATCGGCAAGAAGGGGTCGAGACTCAAAGAGGTCGGCACCGTCGCCCGCGCCCAGATCGAACGGCTCCTCGGCACCAAGGTGTATCTGGATCTGCACGTCAAGGTCGCCAAGGACTGGCAGCGCGATCCGAAGCAACTGGGCCGCCTGGGCTTCTGACCCTCCGGCCGGTCGAGAACCCTTCCGCCGGTCGAGCGGAGTCGAGCCCCCGCTCGTCCAGACCCCCTTGACATCTCGCCACACAAGGCGCACGGTCCAGGCATGCCCACCATCGATCTGCCCGCGGGACCGATCGACTACACCGACACCGGTGGCGACGGACCGGTGCTCGTGTTCGGTCACGGTCTCCTCATGAACGAGACGCAGTGGCGCAAGGTGATTCCACTGCTCGACGGTTGCCGCTGCATCGCGCCGACGTGGCCGTTGGGAGCACATCGACGTCCGATGAGGCGCGACGCCGACCTCACCCAGTCGGGGGTCGCGGCGATCATCGGGGACTTCCTCGACGCCCTCGACCTGCGCGAGGTGACACTCGTCCTCAACGACTGGGGCGGCGGTCAGTTCATCGTCTCCGAAGGGCGTGATGGACGCCTCGCGCGGCTGGTTCTGGCCTCGTGCGAGGCGTACGACAACTTTCCGCCGAAGCCCGCTCGACCGGCCGCCGCGCTGTGCCGGATCCCGGGCGGCGCATGGCTGCTCATGCAGTCGACCCGCACCGCCCTGTTCCGGCACAGCGAACGCGCGTACGGGGCGCTGTCGAAGAGGCGGATCCCCGATGAGGTGATGGACGACTGGTTCGCGCCCGCGCTACGGGACGCCGCCGTGCGCCGCGATCTGGCGAAGTTCGTGACGGGGACGCCGTCGAAGGCGACACTGGACGCGTGGCATCGCGACGTCGTGGCGTTCGATCGCCCGGTGCTGCTGCTCTGGGCGGTCGAGGATCCGATGATGCCGATCGGCCACGCGCGGCGGATGGCGGGGGAGTTCGGCGACGCGCGGCTCGTCGAGATCGACGATTCGTGGACGCTGCTGCCCGAAGACCAGCCTGAGCGGGTCGCCGCGGCGTTGTCGGAGTTCGTCGGGGGTTGACGCGAGTCGATCCGACCGTTGTCGGAGTGTGGTGAGAGAATGGCTCGGTGAGGTTCTATTCCGATGAAGCGGTGGTGCTGCGTCAGCACAAGCTGGGCGAGGCCGACCGCATCATCACGTTCCTCACCGCCGAGCACGGGCTGGTGCGCGCGGTCGCCAAAGGAGTGCGACGGACCCGGTCGAAGTTCGGTGCACGTCTGGAACCGTTCGCACACGTCGATGTGCACTTCTATCCCGGACGCAATCTCGATGTGATCACGCAGGTGCACAGTCTGCACGCGTTCTCCGACGGCATCACCGCCGACTACGGTCGCTATACGACGGCGTGCGCGGTCCTGGAGACCGCTGAGCGACTCGCCGGCGAGGAGCGTGCCCCCGCCGAACAACTGCATCGTCTGACGGTCGGTGCACTGGCGGCCCTGGCCGAGGATCGCCGCGACCGGCAGTGGATCCTCGACGCCTTTCTGCTCCGAGCGATGTCGGCGGCGGGCTGGATGCCCGCCCTGGACATCTGTGCGCGATGCGCCGATCCGGGACCGCACCGGGCGTTCCACGTGTCCGCGGGCGGTGCCGTCTGCGTGCGATGTCGACCGGCGGGTGCGGCGACACCGTCGATGGGCGTCCTCGACGTGATGGACGCCCTCGCCCGCGGGAAGTGGGACGACGTCTCCGCCGCGACCGATTCACAACGACGCCAGGCCACGGGTTTGACCGCCGCCCATCTCCAATGGCATCTGGAGCGTCAGCTCCGCACCCTGCCGCTCATCGAACGACACGCGCCGCACCGCCACGTGACGGCGCAGGAAGACCAGGCCGTCTGATGGCACGATTCTCCCGCACCGCTCCCGCCGCACCGACGTCGATCCGTCCACCGGACCCGCACCCGTCCGGGGCGACGCCGCCGGCGATCCCCGCCGAGTTCGTGCCGAATCACGTGGCCCTCGTGATGGACGGCAACGGACGGTGGGCGCAGGAACGAGGACTGCCCCGTACCGAGGGCCACAAGCGCGGTGAGGCCGTCCTGATGGACTCGGTCTGCGGGTCCATCGAGATCGGCGTCAAGTGGCTGTCCGCGTATGCGTTCTCGACGGAGAACTGGTCGCGCAGCCCCGAAGAGGTCAGGTTCCTGATGGGCTTCAACCGGGACGTGATCCGCCGCCGCCGCGACGAGATGAACGAGATGGGCGTCCGCGTCCGGTGGGCGGGACGTCGTCCGCGGCTGTGGCGCAGCGTGATCCGTGAACTCGAGATCGCCGAGGAGCTGACGAAGGACAACACCGTCATGACCCTCACCATGTGTGTGAACTACGGCGGCCGCGCCGAGATCGTCGATGCCGCCCGAGAACTCGCCCGCCGTGCGGCCCGCGGGGAGATCGATCCCGATCGCGTCACCGAGACGAGCTTCGCCAAGTACCTCGACGAGCCCGACATGCCGGACGTCGACCTGTTCCTGCGTCCGTCGGGGGAGCAGCGGCTCTCGAACTTCCTGCTCTGGCAGAGCGCCTACGCCGAGATGGTCTACCAGGAGAAGCTGTTCCCGGACTTCGACCGCCGCGATCTGTGGGACGCCTGCCTGGAGTACGCCAAGCGTGACCGACGATTCGGCAGCGCTTAACCGTCCTGTACGACGGCGTACTGCGCCAGGATCTCGACCAGTTCGGCTTCGAACCGTTCGGCGGTGACACTCGTGCTCGACAGTGGACCCGATCCGTTCTCCACCTCGTAGAGGGCCAGGACGATGTGTTCGGTACCGATGTAGTCGTGGCCCAGGCGAAGCGCGTGGCGAAACGTCAACTCGAGGGCTTTACGGGCGCCGGCGTCGTAAGGGAGTAGGTCCGGGATGTCGTCCGAGGGCGAGAGTGACACGCGAATCGAGTCGCCGAGGGCCTCGGTGTCGAGCCCGAGCCGTGTGAGCACGACGACTGCCAGCGACTCGGAGTCGGCCAGCAGCCCCAGGACGATGTGTGCGGGAGTCACCTCGGCGCAGCCCGACGCCTTCGCGATGTTGTGGGCCTCGGCGAGCAGGTTCCGGGCGCGGGGAGTGAAGCGGTTGAAGCCCTGAGCCGGGTCGAGGTCGTTCGCGGCGCCCGGATCCTTCGGGGTGAAGCGCTTCTGCACGGCCTGCTTGCTCACGCCCATACCGGCGCCGATCTGCGTCCACGACGAGCCGCTACGACGGGCCTGATCGACGAAGTGCCCGATCAGATGATCGGCCACCTCGCCGAGGTGGTCGGCGGCGAGCACTGCCGCGCCGAGCTGTTCGAGTGGATCGTCGTGCGTCTTCGTGATCGCGTCGATCATGTCGTCGAGGCGGACCGGTGGATTCAGTGGAGTGTTCTCAACCATGTCGTCAACCGTAAGTTGACATACCGTAGTCGTCAACATCTGGTTGACGATGGCATTGCCGGTGAGCATCGCCCGGCCTATCCGGAGAATCAGTCGGTATCGGGCGCTGAAGGGGAAGGTTTCCCTTTGCCGCGCGGATTCGACCTGAGTTTCCGAGGGGGCCGCGATGCGTCGGCGAGTCGTGGGACTCGGGCGGCGGGCGGTGCGTCAGACCTTGTGTGAACGACTCGGGGGTCTACACGAAACAGCAGTTGGTCGCGATCGGCTTCGACGACCGCATGATCGAGCGGATGCTCGCAGGTGGCGACCTGGTCCGATTGCGGCCGTGGTGGTTCGCGGCACGGCTGCGTGACGAGACGACCGCATCGGCGGATCGGGACGGAGGTGTCCTGAACTGTGTCGACGCGCTGCAGTTCGATGGATTGTGGGTGCCGCCAGGGCACGTCCGACGACTTCACCTGCGGCGCGGTAAGCACAAGACCGGCAAGAACAAGGCGTGCCGCATCACTGTCCGGTCCGAGCCGTCGGCGAATCACGCCGTAGACCCGAAGGGAAGATCACCCTTCGGCCCGCGAATCAGGCCTGACTTTCTCGGCAGGTCGCATCCCGGAGTCCGATGATCTCTACTTTGAGCACTCCGCGCACGTCCCGAAGATCTCGACGGTGTGCGAGATGTCGGAGAAGTCGTTCTCCGCGGCGATCTTGGCGGCCCATCGCTCGACGGGGTCTGCCTGGACCTCGACGGTGTTGCCGCATTCGCGGCACACCAGGTGATGGTGGTGCCCCGTCGAGCAGTGTCGGTATCGGGTCTCGCCGGAACCGTCCCAGATCGCGTCGATCTGCTCGGCTTCGGTGAGCGCCTGCAGATTCCGGTAGACAGTGGTCAGACCGATCGACTCGCCTCGATCGCGAAGCTTGTCGTGGAGCTGCTGTGCGGAGAGGAAGTCGTCGGTGGCTGAGAGGACGTCGGCGATCGCCGCACGCTGCTTAGTGGACCGCTGCCCGGTGACGGGACGCGCCGGTTTCGTGGTCATGGCTTTCCTTCCCGCCGTTCCGTGGCGTGCACGAGGGCGTCGACGACGATGTGCGCGACGTGGTCGTCGGCGAGCGCGTACTCGATCTCGCGTCCGCGACGTGTACCCACCACCACACCAGAACGCTTCAGAACACTCAAATGCTGGCTCACCTGAGGCTGATTGAGGTGCAGGGCGTCGACCAACTCGTGGACGCACATCGCGCCGTTCTGCAGGCTCAACACGATGGCGACGCGAGCCGGCGCGGACAGGGCGCGCAGGAGGTCGCCGGCCGCGGAGTGCGCGGCGTGGTCGTCGACGAGTTCTGCTGGTGCGGTCGGGGTCGCCATGACGACATCTTATCTGTATTGGTTTTCATTTTGTAGAAGCGTCCCTGTTCGCACCGCACGCATGCGGGCAGCGCGATGCGTCGGCCACCGACTACCCTGTACGAGAACCCTTGACCCCTAGTTCGTGGAGATCAGTTAACCGTGGCTGTCCAGTCCAAAGTCGATGCTGTCGTCAACCTCGCCAAGCGGCGCGGTCTGGTGTATCCCTGCGGTGAGATCTACGGCGGAACCCGCTCCGCCTGGGACTACGGTCCATTGGGCGTCGAACTCAAGGACAACATCAAGCGTCAGTGGTGGCGGACCATGGTCACCTCGCGTGACGACGTCGTCGGCCTGGACTCGTCGGTCATCCTGCCGCGTCGAGTGTGGGAGGCCTCCGGCCACGTCGAGGTCTTCACCGACCCGCTGATCGAGTGCACCAACTGTCATAAGCGTCAGCGTCAGGATCACCTTCAGGAGGCCTACGCGCTCAAGAAGAACATCGACGACCCGGACACGGTCCCGATGTCGGAGATCGCATGCCCCGAATGCGGCACCAAGGGGCAGTGGACCGAACCGAAGGCGTTCTCCGGTCTGCTCAAGACGTTCCTCGGTCCGGTCGACGACCAGGAGGGCCTGCACTACCTCCGCCCGGAGACCGCGCAGGGCATCTTCGTCAACTTCAAGAACGTGATGACCACGTCGCGGCGCAAGCCGCCGTTCGGCATCGCGCAGATCGGCAAGAGCTTCCGCAACGAGATCACGCCGGGCAACTTCATCTTCCGCACCCGCGAGTTCGAGCAGATGGAGATGGAGTTCTTCGTCAAGCCGGGCGAGGACGAGGAATGGCACCAGCAGTGGATCGACGCCCGGTTCCAGTGGTACGTCGACCTCGGCATCGACCCGGACAACCTGCGCCTGTACGAGCACCTGCCGGAGAAGCTGTCGCACTACTCCAAGCGCACCGTCGACGTCGAGTACAGATTCGGATTCGCGGGTAATCCGTGGGGTGAGCTGGAGGGCGTCGCCAATCGCACCGACTACGACCTGTCGACGCACAGCAAGGCCTCGGGTGAGGACCTCTCATTCTTCGATCAGGCCACCGGCGAGCGTTATACGCCGTACGTGATCGAGCCGGCGGCCGGGCTCGGACGGTCGATGATGGCCTTCCTGTGCGATGCGTACACGGACGAAGAGGTGCCGAACGCCAAGGGCGGCACCGACACTCGCACCGTGCTCAAGCTCGACCGGCGACTCGCTCCGGTCAAGGCCGCCGTGCTGCCGCTCTCGCGCAACGAGAAGCTGTCGCCGAAGGCCCGAGATCTCGCCGCCGAGTTGCGCAAGCACTGGAACATCGACTTCGACGACGCACAGGGCATCGGTAAGCGGTACCGCCGCCAGGACGAGATCGGCACGCCGTTCTGTGTGACCGTCGACTTCGACACGCTCGACGACCAAGCGGTCACGATCCGTGAGCGCGACACCATGACGCAGGAGCGCGTGGCACTGGACAAGGTGGTCGAGTATCTCGGCGGCAAGCTGATCGGCGCCTGAGACTCATGAACCCGAAGTTCGTCATGCTGTTCAGCGGCGTGCTGATGCTCATCGCCGCGGGCATGATGGTCGGTCAGGGACAGTGGCTGATGTTCGGCATCGTCATCCCGATCTGGCTGATCGTTCTCGGCGCCTGGCTGTATCGAGAACGGACGCGCTAGAGATCGGTGGATTCGGGCGGCGTCGACCCAGCGGGTCGGCGCCGCCCGAATCTCGTCTACGGGGTGGTCGCGTCGATCGCGGCCACGACGGCCGAACCCGCCGACCACTCCGCCACCAGCTCCGCGTCGCCGGTCACCGGGTCGGCGAGGTCGCCGGTCAGACGCAGCGCCCCGTCGGTCGGAGCGGTGCCGCGGACCGACAGTGTCACCGAGGTCGGCAGTGCTTCGACGCCGCCGTCGCCGCGGTGGAGTTCGAGGTCGGCCGGTCCGTGTTCGCCGCGCAGTGCGCGGAGGTAGGCGGCGACGGCGACCGGATCGTCGCCCGCCGCGTAGACCCAGCGGCGGCCGAGTACCGAATGCTCCATCGTGCCGACGGCGGTCACGCCGTCGAGCGGAGCGCCTCGGTAGGTGAGCGGCACATGCAGGGTCCGGCCTCCGCAGGCGACGATGTGCGCCTCGATCCCGACGGCGCCCGCCGGATCGTCGAACCGGAACGCCGCCAGTCGCTCGACGTCGCCCGTCGGTCCCCACGGAACCTCGTCGAGACGGCGGCGGATCATATCGTCCTTGCCGGGGGAGAGGGTCGCCTCATAGATGATCGCCATGCCCGCGACATTACTGCCGCCGTCGAGACCGCCGCGGTCGAGCTACTGTCGCAGCTGAGACCGAAGCGCCTCGACCTCGTCCTGCAACTCCCGGATACGTGCGACGTAGGGCTCGACGCGCTCGCGGACCTGCTCGGTCGTGTACTGCGGCACCAGACTGCGTGAGCAGTTCCAGTCGAAGGCCTCGACATCGATCACGATGCTCCGTTCGCACACCGCGGACACTCGCCCACCGGGCACCCGGCGCAGCGACTCGAGCAGATCCGGATCGTCGCTGACGACCGCGCGGCCGAACACCTTGAGGCGTGTGCGCAGCGGATAGTCGGCGATGAACAGCGCGACGCGACCGTCGGCGTCGATGTTGCCGGTGGAGACGAACTGACGGTTGCCTCGGAAGTCGGCGAAGGCGATCCGATTGGAGCCGATATGGTGGATGAATCCCTTTGGGCCGCTGCGATATTGAACGTACGGCCAACCGGATTCGGTGACCGTGGCGAGGTGGAACGCGAAGGCTCCGGTCAGCATGGAGAGTTCACGGGAGGTCAGTTCCTGCGGTCCGTGATCCTCGTCGAGCGGCTGCGGCCGACCACTCGCTGGGAGGCCCTGCCGACGGGCGCGGACGGCGTCGCCGGTGACGAGGTGCTGGTAGCGCGTTGCCATGACATCTGATGTTACCGACCGGTACAGTGCGATCCGATAACACGTTCTAGTTCTGGGGTATCGTCCTGGGCTATGGATCGCCTCAGCGGGCTCGACGCCAGCTTCCTGTACTTGGAGACACCCGAGCAGTTGATGCATGTGTGCGCGCTGATCGTGCTCGACACGTCGACCATGCCGAACGGCTACTCCTATCCCGAGTTCCGCGCGATCCTGGCCGAGCGTGTCAAGAAGCTCCCGCCGTTCACCCGGCGGCTCCGTCGTGTTCCGTTCGACGTGAGCCACCCGGTGTGGGTGCGCGACGATCACTTCGACATCGATCATCACGTGCACCGGATGGCGTTGCCCGCACCGGCCGGGTATGCCGAGCTGATGGAGGTGACCGGGCATTTCGCGGGCCTGCCGATGGATCGCGGGCGTCCGCTGTGGGAGACGCTGCTGATCGAAGGCTATGTCGATCGCGACGGCGTCGAGAAGGTCGTCGTCATCATCAAGATGCACCATTCGACGGTCGACGGCGCGTCGGGCGCCAACCTCATCTCGTATCTGTGCAGCCTGGAACCGGATGCGCCCGCCCTGGCACCGGACGACGCGGGTCGAAACGAGGACGGTCCCGGGGGCTTCGAGCTGATCGGTCGGGGACTGCTCGACACGTTGAGTCGCCCGTTCTCTCTGCCCAAGTTGGTGCAGCCGTCGATCGGCCTGATCTCCGAGACCATCGGTCGAGCGTGGGCGGGGACGACGATGGCGCCGCCGTTCACCGCACCCCGGACGTCGTTCAACGGCACGATCGACGGCCATCGGACGACGGCCGTCGCGGATCTGTCGCTCGGCGACATCAAAGCGGTGCGGAAGGCCACCGGCGCCACGGTCAACGACATCGTTCTGTCGATCGCGGGGGGCGCGCTGCGCTCGTATCTCGAGCTGCGCGGCGAGCTGCCCGACGGTCCGCTGCTGGCTTCGGTGCCGGTGTCGGTGCGTGAGGAGTCCAAGCGGGCCAACGGCGCGAACAAGGTGTCGGCGCTGTTCATGCGGCTGCGCACCGACATCGCCGACCCGTTGGAGCGCCTGAGGGCGATGGCCGAGTCGAACAAGAACGCCAAAGAGCATCACAAGGCGGTCGGTGCGGACACTCTGCAGGACTGGGCCGAGTTCGCCGCGCCCCGCACATTCGGTCTGGCGATGCGCGCCTACGCCGGCATGCGCCTGGCCGAGAAGCATCCGGTGATCCACAACCTGGTCATCTCGAATGTCCCCGGCCCGCCGATGCCGCTCTACTTCATCGGAGCTCAGGTGGTCGGGCTGTATCCGTTCGGCCCGGTGATGCACGGAGCGGGCCTGAACATCACGGTGCTGTCGAACAACGGTGTCGTCCACGTAGGCGTGATCGCCGCCAAGGCGAGCATGCGGAGCCCGGAGAAGCTGATCGTCCACTTCGCCGAGGAACTGGAGAGGCTGAAAGCCGCGGCCCCGCTGAGCGACGTCAGCTGACGTCGCTCATCAGCTGGATGTAGTTGCCACACGTGTCGTCGATCACGGCGACGAGTACGGGTCCGGCTTCCATCGGTTCGGTCACGACGCGCACGCCCGCGGCAGCCAGTTCGGCGCACGCGGCTCGCACATCGTCGACCTTGAACGATGCGCACGGGATGCCGTCGGCGACGAGCGCCTGCTGGTAGGCGCGGGCAGCGGGGTGCTCGTTCGGTTCGAGGAGCAGTTCCGGGCCGTCGGGGGTGTCGCCGCCGACCACGGTCAGCCACCGGAACGCGCCGGCCGGCTCGTCGTGACGCAGTACGAAACCGAGGTGACGAGTGTAGAAGTCGAGGGCTTCGGCCTGGTCGTGGACGAAGATGCCGGTGAGTTCGATACGCGCTTTCACGCGGTCACTCTACGACGGCGTCGCTGAAGGCCGGCGGGTCGCCGAGGAACGCGCGGTGCGACGGCGGCCGATTGCCGTCGACGTCTGTGACGCCCAGGTCCTGTGCGACCTCGGCGCCGATCAGCACGCGGCCGCTGCGTTCCATTCGCGAACGGTGGCGGTGCAGGGCGTCGATGATGCGGCCGGGGAACTCGACCGATTCGGCCGTCGCGGCGAGTCCCGAGTACATCTCGGGGTGCGCGTCGAAGGCGGCCACGGTCCGTTCGGTCTTGAGCAGTCCCATCCACAGCGAGACGACGGCGACGTCGAACGGGCGGAAGTCGACGGCCATGTCGTGCGCCATCTTGTCGACGGCGGCCTTCGCGGCGCCGTAGGCGGGACCGTGCATGTACGCCGTGCCGCCGAACGACGACGTGTTGACGACGAGGCCGCCGGGCGCCATCAGCGGCGCCGCGTAGTACGTGCAGACGTACGCCGAGCGCATGCCGACGTCGAACAGGTCGGTGAGGTTCAACGGCTTCTCCCAGAAGGGGCCCTTCCGGGTCAGTGCGCGCGGCAGTGCGATCGCGTTGTTGACCAGGATGTCGATGCGGCCGTGCTCGTCGCGGACCCGGTCGACGAGGGCGGCGACCTGGGCGTCGTCGGCGTGGTCGACGATCGCCGGGACGCCGGTTCCGCCGCGCCGGGTCACCTCGGCCGCGGTGTCGGCGACCGTACCCGGGAGATCGGATGCGCCGGGCGTCGTCGTTCGGCCGGTCACGTACACGACGTCGCCCGCCGCGCCGAGCGCGAGGGCGATGCCCTTGCCCGCTCCACGCGAGGCTCCGGTGACGACGACGATCCTCTGCTCGGTCACGGTTGCTCCTGTCCGCCGGCTCGCCGACGGGTCGCGACGACGGTGAGCGCGTCGTTCGCGGAACCGCCGGTGTCGGTGGTGACCGCGGGTTCGCGGTCCCGGAGACGCGGTATGCGGCCGTCGGTCACCTCCGGTGCCGGGATCCGGGCCGCCGCGGGCAGACGTGCGCCCGGGTCGCGACGCGTCCTGCTCATCGGTGGCGCTCCTTCGAGTCGGCAATACTGAAACGTGTTCTAGTAATCGACCTCACTATGCCACACTCGGCGAGGCATCGATATCGTCACCGATTCGAGACCATCGGAGCACTTGAGAAGAACCTGAGAAACAGGCAGTGTTTGGAGTTGCGGATGGGAGTCTCGTGTCCGCCCAACGTCGTCCCAGGCACAGGAGCCCGTAATGAAGATTCGTCTTGCCCTCGCCGCAGTCGCAGCGTCCGCCGCGTTGCTCGGCGGTGCGATCGGCGCACCCGCGGCACACGCCGCGCCCAGCTCCGACGCCGTCGCCGCGAAGAACGCACTGGATGCGATACAGCCGACGGATGCGGCATCGGTCATCGACGGGATCGAAGCGGCGAACAAGGTTCTCAACCAGTTGGGAATCACGCCGTTCACACCGACTGTCGGTCTGTGCACTGACTTCAGTCTGTCCCTCGCGGCGGGCGGTGCCGTCGCAGGTCCGTACACCCCGGGCGTCGGCGACTTGACGGTCGAGGTCCCGCTGGTCGGCGACATCGACCTGAACGCGGTGAAGAAGGGGGAAGTCCTTTACGGTTTCGTGCCGACCGGTCTGATCAACGACTCCGGCGACAAGTCCGGGATGAGAGTCGCGTGGTTCAACGTGAACACGTTCAAGGGCGGTCTCGGGGAGCCGATGGGCGGCGTCACCGACATCATCCTCGATGCGGTCAACAAGCGGATCGCCGAGTCCGACGTCCTCGGTCTGGCAGCCATCGCCAAGCCGGTCATCGAATCCACGCTGACGCCCGCGCTGAATCTGATCCCCAATAACGGAGTCAGGGCAGGCCTGGTCGACACCGGCTCCGGCACGGTCCTCTCCGCCATCTACGGAACGGTGAAGAAGGGCGATGCCACGTGCTTCTTCTTCCCGTCGCTGGGCATCGCGACGGCGAAGTAGCCGACCTCCACTGTGCCCGGGACCACCGTCGGGTGGTCCCGGGCACAGTCGTCTCACGGCGAAAAGTTACGATTGCCTCGCCAGCGTGCCCGACGAGTCGGGCAGGGAACCCGGTGCGAGTCCGGGACTGACGCGCAGCGGTGAGAGCGACGCGTCGGACACATGTCACTGGGTAACGGCCTGGGAAGACGTCCGACAGCGGCAGACCTCGAGTCCGAAGACCTGCTGGCTCGCGCGGGAGCACTCCCGCGCCGATCCGCAGACGAGCTTCGCGTTCCACAGCTCGCGGCCCGAAGGACACCATGCCTCACCCTCGCCGAATCCTGGCCGGAGCCGTCGCGCTCGCCGGCTCCGTCGCACTCCTCGCCGGATGCGGGTCGTCGGACGACTCGTCGCCGCACTCGACCGCCGAGGGATTTCCCGTCTCGCTCGCGAACTGCGGTGAGCAGGTGACGGTCGACGCGCCGCCGCAGCGCATCGTCTCGCTGAACCAGGGCACGACCGAGGCGCTGTTGTCGCTCGGTCTCGCCGACCGGATGGCGGGGACGGCGACGTGGACCGACCCCGTCCTGCCGTCCCTCGCTGAGGAGAACGACAAGGTCAAGCGGATCTCGAACGACTGGCCGTCGTTCGAATCGGTCCTGGCCGAGGATCCTGACCTGGTGACGGCGTCGTTCTCGTCGACGTTCGACAAGGGTGGAACGGCGCCGCGGTCGCGGTTCACCGAGTTGGGCGTCCCGACGTACCTCGCACCGTCCGACTGCGAGGGCAAGGACGACACCGGCGGCGACGGATCGCGCAGCACCGATTTCACGCTCGATCTCGTCTACAAGGAGATCACCCAGCTCGGTGAGCTCACCGGAACCTCCGACAGAGCCGCCGAGGTCGTCGCGGATCTGAAGAAGCGAGTGGCGACCGCCGCCGACTCGGTGCACGCGCAGGGCACGACGGTGCTGTACTGGTTCTCCGACTCGGAGTCGCCCTATATGGCCGGCTGCTGCGGTGCGCCCGGCGTCATCTCCCGCGAGCTCGGTCTCAAGAACGTCTTCGACGACACACGCGACGAGTGGCCGCAGATCAGCTGGGAGGAAGTCGCCAGCAGGAATCCGCAGGTCCTGGTGATCGGCAACCTGACCCGCGACATCCAGTCCGGCGAGTCGGCGCAGAAGAAGATCGACTTCCTCGAGTCGAACCCGGTGACCCGCGAGATGGACGCGGTCAAGAACAAGCGCTACATCATCGCCACCGGTGCGGAGATGAATCCGTCGCTGCGCACCGCTTACGGCGTCCAGAACGTCGCCGACGGTCTGCGCGAGCTCGGTCTGAGTAAGTGACGCGACTGCAGTCTCACCCGTCCGCCGTCGCCGCCCTATGGCTCGGCGGACTGGTACTGCTGTCGATCTCCATCGGATTCGCCATCACCATCGGACCGTCGGACCTCGGATTCTCCGATGTCGCGTCGTCGGTGCGCGCCGAGTTGTTCGGCGGGAGCTCCGGGCTGTCGAAGCTGCAGGAGTCGATCATCTGGAAGCTGCGGCTCCCACAGTCGGTGCTGGCCGCGGCCTGCGGCGCCGGACTCGCGGTGTGCGGCGGCGTCCTGCAGTCTCTGCTGCGCAATCCGCTCGCCGACCCCTTCGTCCTCGGCGTGTCCTCGGGCGCCTCGGTCGGTGCGGTCTCGGTGATCCTGCTCGGATTCGGCGCGGGAGTCATCGGCATGGCGGGCGGTGCCTTCCTCGGAGCGTTGGCCGCATTCGCACTGGTCCTGCTGTTGGCGAGGCTGGCGGGCGGGACCACCGACCGCGTGGTTCTCGCGGGTATAGCGGCCACTCAGCTGTTCTCGGCGCTCACCTCGTTCATCGTCTACACCTCAGCCGACGCCGAGCAGACGCGCGGCGTCTTGTTCTGGCTGCTGGGCTCACTCTCGTCACCGTCGTGGACCGAAGTCGCCGTGTGCGGTACGGCGACGATCCTCGGACTGGCGATCTGCCTGCTGTCGTCGGGGGCGCTGGACGCATTCGCGTTCGGCAACGACGCGGCCGCATCGCTCGGAGTGAACGTCGCGCGCACTCGTCTGCTGCTGCTGTGCGTGACGGCGTCGATCACCGCGGTGGTGGTGAGCGTCTCGGGCGCGATCGGCTTCGTCGGGCTGGTGCTGCCGCACGCCGCACGTGCGATCGTCGGCGTCCGCCACCGCGTGATGATGCCGACCCTGGCGATCATCGGCGCCCTGTTCCTCGTGTGGGCCGACGTCGCGGGCCGGGTCGTGATCGCTCCGCGCGAACTGCCGATCGGAGTGATCACCGCGATCGTCGGCGTGCCGATGTTCGTACTGGTCCTGATCCGTCAGGGGCGCCGATGATTCTGCGCGCCGACGGAGTCGGCTGGAGTGCGGGGCGTCGCACGATCCTGTCCGACGTCGACCTGCGGGTGTCGCCGGGCGAGGTCGTCGGGCTGATCGGGCCCAACGGATCGGGCAAGTCGTCGTTGCTGCGGCTGCTCGCGGGCCTGCGCAGGCCCGCGACGGGGACGGTCTTCCTCGACGGCACCGCGATCGGGTCGCTGCCTCGTCGCACCGTGGCGCAGAGCGTGGCGTTCGTCGAGCAGGCGGCCACCACCGATCAGAACCCGACCGTGAGCGACGTACTCGAGTTGGGGCGGACACCGCATCGTCGGAGTTGGACGGTCGGCTCGGCCCGCGACCGAAAGATCATCGAGACGGTCGCGCGGGAGACCGAGATCGACGGCATGCTCGACGAGCACTACGGTTCCCTCTCGGGCGGTGAACGACAGCGCGTGCAGATCGCGCGGGCGTTCGTCCAGGAGCCGCAGGTGATGATCTTCGACGAGCCGACGAATCACCTCGACATCAAATATCAGCTCAGTCTGATGGAACTGGTCGCCGCGCACGTAGCGGACACCGACGCGTCCGCGATCATCGCCCTGCACGATCTGAACCTGGCGACCATGTTCTGCGACCGCATCGTCGTGCTCTCCGCCGGACGCGTGGTCGGTGAGGGGCCGCCGTCGCAGACGATCACCGAGTCGATGATCGGCGATGTCTTCGGTGTTCAGGCGCGCATCGTCGACGACGACGGAGTCTGGGTGCGCGTGGATCGCGACGGTTCGCCGTCGTAGAGACCTCGTCGGCTCGTACTACCCTGGTAGCGATGTCACCGGACCCCTCTGCTCAGCGTCACACGCCGGTGATCGGACTACTGGGGCCGGTCACCGTCGACGGTCGCGCCGTGCCCGGTGTGCGCGCACAGCGACTGCTCACCGCGTTGGCTCTCGCGCGGCGACCGGTGTCGAGCGATCATCTGATCGAGCAGGTCTGGGGTGGGGACACTCCCAAGTCGCCACAGGCAGCGCTGCACACGCAGCTCTCCCGACTGCGGTCGTTGGTCGACGTCGTCGGATCGGACGGGCGGTATCGCCTCGGCGTGGTCGTCACCGACCTCGTCCTCGCCGAACAGGCACTCGCGGACGGGGATCCGGCGGCGGCCGCGGCCTACTTCCGAGGCGATCCGCCCGACGAGGTCCGGGCGGACGCGGACCGCCTCCGTGCTCGGATCGACGAGCGCCGCATGCACGACGCACTGGCGGCGGGCGATCATCGCGTCGCGGAGGAGATCGCGTCGGCTCGGGCGGCCGCGGATCCGCTCGATGAGACCGCGCACGTCGCGTTGATGCGGGCCATGGCGGGTGCCGGCCGCACAGCCGAGGCCCTCGCCGTATTCGCCCGACTCCGACGCACCCTGGCCGTGGAACTCGGCGCCGACCCGGGCGAGGAGGCGGCGGAGCTCAACACCCGGCTGTTGTCCGGGGGCGCCGACACCCGACGGAGCCGTCGACGGCCCAAGACCGAGACGTTGATCGGCCGCGACCTCGACGTGGCGGCGCTGACCGATCTGCTCGACGCCCATTCGGTGGTGACGGTTCAGGGGCCGGGCGGCGTGGGCAAGACCTCCATCGCGCAGGTGGTCGGCGACCGGCTCGCGGCCGGCGGCACGTCGGTTCACGTCGTCCTGCTCGCCGCGGTCCGTGCCGAAGCCGACCTGATCGGCGCGGTGGCGGCGGCCCTCGGCGTCGGCGAGTCGGATGTCCGGACGTCGTCGTTGCCGAGGCCGTTCGCGCCGGATCTGTCCGAACGGCTCGGCGATGCGCTACGCGGCGGCGACACGCTCCTCATACTGGACAACTGCGAGCAGGTGATCGACGCCTGTGCGCAGCTCGTCGACTCGCTGGTCGGCGCGCTGCCCGACCTGCGCGTGCTCGTGACGAGTCGGTCGCCGCTGCTCATCGCCGCCGAGCAGGTGTACCAGCTGCCCGTCCTGCCGACGACGGGCGACGACTCGCCGGGCGCCGAACTGTTCACTCGACGAGCACGATCGGTGCGTCCGGACGCCGTGCTCGATCCCGCCGCCGTCGCCGACTTGTGCGGCCAACTCGACGGGTTGCCGCTCGCGATCGAACTCGCGGCCGCCCGCATCCGGGTGATGAGCGTCGATGAGATCGCAGCGGGGCTGACCGAGCGGTTCGCGTTGCTCCGGTCGGCGGACCGCACGGCCCCCGACCGCCATCGCACCCTCGAAGCGGTCATCGACTGGAGTTGGGACCTGCTCGACGACGACGCCCGCGTCGCGCTGCGACGCACGTGCCTGTTCCCGAACGGGTTCACCGTCGCCGCGGCGGCGGCAGCCACCGGAATGCGGGGCGCGGCGCTGATGGACGCGCTGCAGGCGCTCGGCGACCAGTCTCTGCTGCGTGCGTACGATCTCGACGGACGCACCCGCTATCGCATGCTCGAGATGGTCCGCGAGTTCGGCGAGGCGGAACTCGTCGCCGCGGGCGAGCGCGCCGAGGTGGTGGCCGCGATGTCGGAGTGGGCCCGCGATCTGTGCGACGACGTCCGCGGCCGCTACCGTCAGGTGCCCGACCGCGAGCTGGTGGCCGAGGTCGTCGGCGACGTCGAGAACCTCGTGTGGGTGCTCCGGCAGGCCGTGGACGATGCGCCGCGCGGCGACGCCGTCGAGACCGTCGTGACGGTCTTCCCGGTGATCGCCGTGTTCTGGGCCAGCCGCGGTCTGCACGCGGAGGCGGCGGCGTGGGCGGTGCGTGTGATCGACGCGTTGCCGATTCCGCGACGCGACGACGAGCGACTCCGGGAACCCTGGCAGTTGACCGCTGTCGTGGCGGCCGCGCACGTCCTGCCCGTCGGGAACCTGCGCTCGATGGCCCGGGCGTCGTGGATGCTGCGTCGCCTGACCAGACCGGACCGGACCTACCTCGACCCGGTCGACTTCCTGGTCGCGTTGCTCTCGACCAGACGGATGCCCGCCGCCTACCGAATCGTCCTGCGCGGTCTGCAGCCGGGTCGCCCGGACCTCGTCCGGTGGGCGGCCCTGAGCATCCGCTTCAACATCCGGGAGAACATCGGCGATCTCGACGGTGCGCTGCGCGACAGCATCGAGGTGGCGCGTCTGGCGGGAAGGCCGGACTCGTTCACCGCGGCGATGACCGACATGACCACGGCCAGCCTGCTGGGTCAGCGCGGACAGTGGGAGCAGGCGTTGGTCCTCTACGAGCGCACCGTGGAACGATTCGACGAACTCGGGGCCGTCGACGACGCCCAGCAGGTGGGCGCGTACATCGTCGCGTCACTGCTGGCTCTCGGCCGGCTGGACGAGGCGCGTGAACGGCTCGACGATCTGACCGACGGGTGGAAGCCCGGCGATCCGACACCGCAGGGCGGACCGGAGTCGCTCGCCGGGATGATGACCGTCCTCGGCGAGTACCAGCGACTGTCGGGAACGGCGTCGAACGACGACATCGCGACGCTGCTGGGGCAGTCGGCGGACCTGCTCGTCGGTGCCGAATCGACCGAACGACGCGATCCGGGGGTGATCGGCGTGGTCAGTGCCGCCGTCGCCGGGATGATCCGTGTCGGCGCGCTCGATCGGGCGCACGTCTACCTGGCCGAGCTTGTGACGCCCATCGTCGAGCATCGCTCCGACGTCGGGTGGATCGACGTCCCGCAGACGGCGGGTGTCGTCTTCGAGTCCGGTGTGCTGACCTGTCTGGAGTCGCCCGGCGACGAGGCCGGCGCCCGGCGCATGGCGCTGGCCCTGCGTCTCGGTGCACGACACGACTATCCGGCCCTGCACGAGCTGCTGGTCGACGCGCCGCTGCTGTCCGGGATGGACGCCGACGCCTGGACGGCATTGCGTGCCGAGGTGGACGCGATGCCGCGCAGACGGGCGCTCGACGAGGCGACCGAACTCCTCGCCGAGCGCTGACCCGTGTCTACTTGGCGTTGCGGATGTAGGCGCGGACGGCGAGCGGTGCGAACACCGCGGTGATGACGACTGCCCCCACCAGACTCCAGACGACGTGCGTCCCGACGTGTCCCTCGTTGCACAGTTCGCGGATCGCGGTGACGATGTGGCTGATCGGGTTGACGTTCACGAACGACTGCAACCAGCCGGGCATCGTGTCGACGGGGACGAAGGCGTTCGACATGAACGTCAGCGGGAACAGGACGAGCATCGAGACGCCTTGCACCGCGGACGCCTTCTTCATGATGCAGCCCATGAGCGCGAAGATCCAGGAGACGGCGAAGCTGCACACCAGGATCAGCAGAATCGATGCGAGGACGCCGACGGGTTCGGGCCGCCAGCCCATCGCCACTCCCACCGAGAACGTGATGACGGTCGCGATCAGATAGCGGACCACGTCGGCCAGTAGCGCACCGGCGAGCGGACTGATCCGGGCGATCGGCAGGGCGCGGAACCTGTCGAACACGCCCTTGTTCATGTCCTCGCGGAGCTGAGTTCCGGTGACGATCGACGCGGTGATGACCGTCTGGACGAGGATGCCGGGGATGATCACCGGCAGGTATCCGGCGATATCGCCGCTGATCGCACCGCCGAAGATGTAGGTGAACATCAGCGTGAAGATGATCGGCTGGAGGACGACGTCGAAGAGCTGTTCGGGGTTGCGGGCGATCTTGATGAGCCCGCGGTGGGCGAATGAGAACGATTGTGCGGCGGTGTCGGTCAACGAGATCGATCGGCGAGTCTCGCGGACGGCGTCGACGCCGATGGAGGCGGTGGGCGCGGTGGTCGTCATGGTGTCAGGCCTTTCCGGTGATGGTCAGGAACACTTCGTCCAGACTCGGCTTGGAGACGGTGATCTCGTCGACTGTGATCCCGTGATCACGTAGCGCGATGAGGAGGTCGGGGACCAGATCCTGTCGGTGCAGCGGCGCGGTGACTCGACCGGCCTCGGCGGACAGGGTCGCGGTGGCGCCGAGCACCGATTCGGCGAGTTCGGCGATGGTGACCGCGTGGTCGCGATCGATCGGGGTGAGGGTCAGGGTGCTCGTGCCGACGGACTGCTTGAGTTCGTCGGCCGTACCGTCGGCGATCACGCGACCGCGATCGATCACCGCGATCCGATCGGCGAGCTGATCGGCCTCGTCGAGGTACTGGGTGGTCAGCAGGACTGTGCAGCCGTCGGCGACGAGGGTGCGGATGGTCTCCCACATCTGGGCGCGGGTGCGCGGGTCGAGTCCGGTGGTCGGCTCGTCGAGGAACAGCAGCGGGGGAGTGTCGACCAGGCTCGCCGCGAGGTCGAGGCGTCGTCGCATGCCGCCGGAGAAGTCCTTGAGCGGACGGTCCGCCGCCTCTTCGAGCGCGAAGTCGGCGAGGAGCTGGTCCGCGCGCGACCGGCACTGCGCCCGCGACTTGCCGAGCAGCCGGCCGAACAGCATGAGGTTCTGTCGGGCGCTGAGGTCTTCGTCGACGGACGCGTACTGGCCGGTCACGCCGATCAGCGATCGGACGGTCACGGCGTCCTCCACCACGTCGTGACCGAAGATCGTCGCGTGGCCGGCGTCGGGTCGAAGGAGGGTGGCGAGCATGCTGACCGTGGTGGTCTTTCCCGCGCCGTTGGGGCCGAGCACGCCGTAGACCGAGCCGGTCGGGACGGTCAGGTCGACGCCGTCGACGGCTTTCGTGGATCCGAAGTGTTTGACGAGACCGTGCGCGTCGATCGCGAGATCGGCGGACGGCCCCTGACGGGTTGCGGCGGTCGAAGCCGAGAGTGTCGTAGTCATGCCGACGACGATGCACGACCGATCTGTCGTCGGACTGTCGTCGTCTTACACGGATCTGTCGTCCGGACGTCGAGCCGGAGAACCGCTCACGGTCGACGGCCCACCCGATCCGCCGGTCACTCGAGACGACAGTGAGAGATACGCCCCAGACCAGCCGTTTCACCTGTGACGGCGGCGGTCGATGAGGCATAGTAGACGGCAGTGTGCGTCGCGCGGGCAAGGGGTCCGCGGTGTGGGCGTTCAACAGAGAGTGAGTTTGCGGTGGCTGTCAGCGGCAAGGTTGTGCATTTCGACTCGAATCGCGGGTTCGGATTCCTGGCACCGGAGGACGGCGGGGACGACGTGTTCCTGCACATCAACGACATCAGCATCGACGAGAACCTGCTGCGCCCGGGCGCGGTCGTGGAGTTCGACGTCGAGAGCACCGATCGTGGCTCCAAGGCCACCAACGTGAAGGTCACCGAGGAGGCCCCGGCAGGCGACCCCGCCGCCGAGCGCGCCCACCGCCGCGAGGACAACCGCGGCAAATTCGGCGACCGCGATCGCGGCGAACGCCGTGATCGCTTCGACCGCAACGATCGGGGCGGTCGCGACGACCGCGGCCCGCGTCGTCCGCGGCACTCGGGTGGACCGCTGTTCAACGAGATCACCGAGCTGCTGCTCGACTCGTCGCCGGATCTGACCGCCCGCCAGATCACCTCGATCCGCTCGCGCATCCTCGATCTGGCATCCACTCGCGGGTGGTCGAACGATTAATTCGTCGGGCTATGTCGCTCATGATGTGGAGCGGATGGTCGGCGAAGGGCGCAAGCTCGCCGACGCCGACTCCGGAGGTCATCGGAGCGACTTCTCCCGCGACCGCGCCCGCGTGCTGCACTCGGCGGCGCTGCGACGCCTCGCGGACAAGACGCAGGTGGTCGGGCCGCGTGAGGGCGACAATCCTCGCACACGGCTGACGCACTCGTTGGAGGTCGGCCAGATCGGCCGCGGTATCGCCGAGGGGCTGGGCTGCGATCCGGACCTGGTGGAGCTCGCCGGTCTGGCCCACGACATCGGACACCCGCCGTACGGCCACAACGGTGAGCGGGCACTCGAAGAGGTCGCGCGCGATCACGGCGGCTTCGAAGGGAATGCGCAGAACCTGCGCATTCTCACGGCGTTGGAGCCGAAGGTCCTGCTGCCCGACGGTGAGAGCGCCGGGCTCAACCTGACTCGGGCATCGCTCGACTCGACGCTCAAGTACCCGTGGTCGCGGGCGGCTCCCGGCACCAAGTACGGGGCATATGTCGAAGACGCGGGAGCCCTGGCGTGGGTGCGCGCGGGTGCGCCCGACGGCAGGCGGTGCCTCGAAGCGCAAGTCATGGACTGGTCCGACGACGTCGCCTATTCGGTGCACGACCTCGAAGACGGCGTGATCGGTGGCCGTATCGATCTGCGGCAGTTGGGTTCTCCCGATGACCAGACCGAGCTCGCGCAGCTCGGCATGAAGTACTTCGGCGGCGACGATCCGGCACCGCTGGTCGACGCCGCACAGCGCCTGTCCGAGATGGACATCGTCGTCGCGTTGGGCGAGTTCGACGGTTCGCTCGACTCGTCGGTGCGGCTCAAGCGGCTCACCTCCGAGCTGATCGGGCGGTTCGCGACGACCGCGGTGAGGTCGACGCGCGCGGCGGTCGACGGGCGGCCGGTCTGTCGATACGACGCGGATCTGTGCGTGCCCGACGACGTGGCCGCCGAGGTCGCGGTCCTCAAGACTCTGGCTCTACGGTTCATCTTCTCCGATGCCCGGCATCGCGCCCGTCAGGACCGTCAACGTGAGCGCATCCACCGTGTCGCCGAGATGCTGCTGGTGACCTCGCCCGGCGGCCTCGATCCGTTCTTCGCCGCGCGCTGGAAGCGCGCGCAGACCGACGACGAGCGGATTCGCGTCGTCGTCGACCAGATAGCATCCATGACCGAAGGGCGTCTGGAACGCCTGGACAAGTCGAGTGCCGAGGTGCAGGCGCACCTCGGGTAGGAGGACATCCGTGCAGGGACCGTTGCTGACATCGCTGACCGACGACCTCGACCGGAACGCGGTCCGGGTCGGGGACGTCACCCTGACCCGCGGCGAGTTGCTCGGCGCCGCGGCGGTCGTCGCCGATGCGGTCGTCGGCCGAGACGTGGTCGCGGTCAACGGGTCCGCGTCCATGGAGACCGTGGTCGCGGTCGTCGGCGCGTTGCTGGCGGGGGTGCCCGTGGTGCCGCTGCCCGCCGATGCGGGCCGAGCCGAACGGGATTACGTCCTCTCCGACAGCGGCGCGCAGATGTGGCTGTGCGCACCGGGGTGCGCCATCGAGTCGGGGCTCGGAACCCATGAGGTCGACATCACCGCCCGAGCGGACGCGCCGACCGTCGAGCCCGATCCGTCGGACATCGGAATCATCCTCTACACCTCGGGAACCACGGGTCGGCCGAAGGGCGTCCGTCTTCCCCGGCGAGCGCTCGCCGCATCGATAGACGGACTCGCCGACGCCTGGGACTGGACGTCCGACGACACCGTGGTCCACGGGTTGCCGCTGTTCCACATCCACGGACTGGTCCTCGGCATGATCGGACCGCTGCGCGTCGGCTCCCCGCTGATCCACACGGTTCGCCCCACTCCGGCCGCATACGCTGCGGCGGGCGGATCGCTCTACTTCGGTGTGCCGACCGTCTGGAGCCGAGTGTGCGACGATCCGGAGTCGGCGCGTGCCCTCTCGTCGGCCCGGCTCATCGTCTCGGGCAGTGCCCCGTTGCCCGTTCCCGTGTTCGAGAAGCTCACCGAACTGACCGGAAAACCTCCGGTGGAGCGGTACGGCATGAGCGAGACCGTCATCACGGTGTCGATCCGTGCCGACGGCGAACGTCGTCCGGGATGGGTGGGACATCCGATCGCGGGTGTGAGCACCCGCATCCGCGGCGAGGACGGGCGGCTCGCCCCGCACGACGGTGAGACCCTCGGTGAACTCGAACTCGCCGGACCCACGCTGTTCGACGGCTATCTCGGCAATCCGGAGGCCACCGCCGAGGTGATGACCGACGACGGCTGGTTCCGTACCGGCGACATCGCCGCCATCGATCCGGACGGCTTCCACCGGATCGCCGGCCGCGAGTCCGTCGACATGATCAAGTCCGGCGGCTATCGCATCGGTGCGGGCGAGATCGAGCACATCCTGCTCTCGTATCCGGGAGTGCGCGAGGCCGCCGTCGTCGGCGTACCCGACGACGACCTCGGACAGCGGATCGTCGCGTTCGTCGTCGGTGACGTCGAACGGCCGGACGATCTCATCGATGCGGTCGCGAAGGATCTGTCGGTTCACAAGCGTCCGCGCGAGATCCGAGTGGTCGACGGACTGCCGCGCAACGCGATGGGGAAAGTGCAGAAGAAGGCGTTGCTCGAGGGGGCCTGACCGCGGGGCGTGCCTCCCGTGCTCCCCGCCCGGCTCAGAACAGTCGCTTCAGTAGATTCGTCTCGGCGAGGTCGACGAGTTCGTCACCGCGCCCGGACATGACTGTCCGCAGAGCGTAGAGGGCGAAGCCCTTCGCCTGAGCGGCGGAGATCGACGGCGGAATCGACAGTTCCTGACGGGCGGTACGGACGTCGAGAAGTGCCGGACCGTCGTGGGAGAGGAAGTCGTCGACGGTCTCCGACAGTCCCTGCGAGTCGGTGGCGCGGAACCCTCGGATGCCGATCGCGTCGGCGACGCGCGCGAAGTCGGGATTGGTCAGATCGGTCCCGAAGTTCACGAAACCCGCGGCCTTCATCTCCAGCTCGACGAAGTTCAGCGACGAATTGTTGTAGACCACCACCTTGACCGGCAGCTCGGCCTGGACGAGCGTGAGGAGCTCGCCGAACAGCATCGACAGACCGCCGTCGCCGGCCAATGCGACCACCTGGCGGCC
Organism: Gordonia humi; assembly: GCF_014197435.1. Taxonomy (NCBI): domain Bacteria; kingdom Bacillati; phylum Actinomycetota; class Actinomycetes; order Mycobacteriales; family Gordoniaceae; genus Gordonia; species Gordonia humi. The sequence goes on along the minus strand of NZ_JACIFP010000001.1, from coordinate 3,895,845 downwards.
CGGGCATGACGATGCGACGCCGATCGCCTGCGGCAGCGCGTTGGCCATCGAACCGTGGCTGAACGAGCCGATGAGGCGTCGCCGCCCGTTCATCTCCAGATACCTCGCCGCCCAGACGACCGGCGAGCCGACGTCGGGCACGAACACGGCGTCCGCGTCGGCACCGTCGGAGATCAGTCTGGTCACATACTGAGGATGCACCGGATCGCCGGGGTCGGATGCCGTCACGAGGTCGTCCAGGCCCGCGCGGGTGCGGTGGTAGTGGTCGACGGACTTGGACAGGTGCTTACTGTCACGCCCCGAATGGATCAGCGACGTCAACGCGGGCAGGGTGTCGCGCGCCGACCCGACCAACGGCAGATCCACCCGGGTGCGACGGCCGATCTGGCGGCCGCGGACGTCCAGTTGGATCACGTACGCGTTCGACGGCAGGAACTGCGGGTACGGGAAGTCGGTGCCGATCATGACGAGGCTGTCGCAGTGCTCCACGGCCCGATAGCCGGAGGAGAAGCCCAACAGCCCGGTCATCCCGACGTCGAACGGATTGTCGTACTCGACGAACTCCTTGCCGCGCAGCGCGTGCACGATCGGCGCCTGCAGCGCGTCGGCGAGTGCGATGAGCTCGTCGTGAGCGCCTGCGACGCCCGCTCCGGCCAGGATGGTGACGCGTTCGCATTCGTTGAGCTGAGCGGCCGCGATCGCGAGCGCCTCCTCACTCGGCCGGATCACCGACTCGGCGGCCCGGATCCGCGTGACGCGCGCGGGGCGTTCGATCTCGGCGAGGAACAGTTCGCCGGGGATTACCAAGACCGACACGCCACGCTCTTCGACGGCGGTGCGGAGCGCGATGTCGAGTACCGCGGGCAGTTGCTCGACCGAGGTGATCGTCTCGCAGTAGGTGCTGCATTCGGCGAACACGCTCTCCGGGTGCGTCTCCTGGAAGTAGCCGGTGCCGACCATGGAACCGGGGATCTGCGCGGCGATCGCGAGAACGGGGACTCGCGAGCGGTGTGCGTCGTAGAGCCCGTTGATCAGGTGCAGGTTGCCCGGGCCGCAGCTGCCGGCGCAGACGGCGAGTCCGCCGGTCATCGCTGCCTCGGCCGATGCCGCGAAGGCGGCCGCCTCCTCGTGCCGGACGTGCTGCCAGGCGATCCGTGGATGCTCGCGCAGTGCGTCGGTGAATCCGTTGAGCGAGTCGCCGGGGATGCCGTACACCCTCTCGACTCCGGCGGCTTCGACAGTGTCGACGATCAGGTCAGCGACGGAGTATGCCATGACTCGAAGGTACGCCGCATCCGCTACTCCAGCAGCCCGCGCACGTCGGCGGCGGTGATCTTCCCGGAGAACGCGGCGCCGTCGTCGATCAGCGCGTCGAAGAGTTCGCGTTTGCGGTTCTGCAGGTCGATGACCTTCTCCTCGATGGTGCCGGTCGAGACCATGCGGTAAACGGTGACGGCACGTTGCTGACCGATGCGATGCGCACGGTCGACGGCCTGCGCCTCGGCGGCCGGATTCCACCACGGGTCCGTCATGAAGCAGTAGTCGGCGGCGGTCAGGTTGAGTCCGAATCCACCGGCCTTGAGACTGATCAGAAACGCACCGGTGTGACCGGCGGTGAACTGCTCGATCTGTTCGGCGCGTCTGCCCGCCGACATGGTGCCGTCCAGGTAGCTGTACTCGACGCCGTCCGACTCGAACCGCGCCGCAACGAGTCTCAGGAAACCGGTGAAGCTCGAGAAGATCAGCGCACTGTGGCCCTCGGCGGTCAGGATCGGTATCTGCTCGGCCAGATACGAGATCTTCGTCGATTCGAGTGATGCGTGCTGCTGATCGACGAGCCCGGGATGCAGACTGAGCTGGCGCAGCTGGGTGAGTGCGCGCAGGATCTCGATCTGGTTGCCCTCCCAGTCGTCGAGCAGGCCGAGCATCCGCTGACGCTCGCGCGCGAGGAAGGTGTCGTACACCTTGCGATGAGGTGGCCCGAGGTCGAGCGGCAGCAACTGCTCCTGCTTCTCCGGCAGGTCGGCTAGGACTTGAGATTTGTTGCGACGCAGCATGATCGGACGCAGACGACGGCGCAGCACACAGAGTCGTTCGGGCGCCTCGCCCTTCTCGATGGGATCGGCGAAGTGCTCTTTGAAGGTCGTCGGCGAGCTGTACAGGCCGGGTGCGACGATCGACACCAGCGACCACAGTTCCATCACCCGGTTCTCCAACGGTGTTCCGGTGATCGCCAGCTTGAACCGAGCAGGGAGGCGTCGAGCGGCCTGATGCGTCTTGGAGGCGTGGTTCTTCACGAACTGCGCCTCGTCGAGCACCATGCCCGACCATTCGATCGCCGCGAACGCCTCGTAGTCGATACGCAGCAACGCGTACGAGGTGACGACGATCCGGGCGCCGCCGATCTGGTCGGACAACGACGTCCCGGCGCGCTTCTCGGTGGAGGCGACGATCGCCGCGTCCAGACCGGGCACGAAGCGGGCGACCTCGGCAGCCCAGTTCCCGACCACCGAGGTGGGTGCGATCACGAGGAACCGCGCGGTCGGGTCGTCGTCGATCACTCGTTGAATCAGCGCCAGAGTCTGAATGGTCTTGCCCAGCCCCATGTCGTCGGCGAGGACGCCGCCGAGTCGGTTGTCCCAGAGGAACGCGAGCCAGTCGAGTCCGTCCTGCTGGTAGCTGCGCAGCCGCGCGTCCAGGCCCGGGGGAGGGGCGATCGGCGCGGGCGGCTTCGCGGACGCCAACCGGGTGAGTCGATCACGCCAGTCCGCGAGCTGTTCGTCGACCACGCCGAGTTCGAGGAGTTCCTCCCACAGCGTGACGTTCATGGTGCTCGACGAGACGCGGTCGCCGTCGAGATCGCCGAGCTCACGCGCCTCCGCCAGACGCTCACGCAGGGTGGTGAGCTCGGGTGTGTCGAGCGGGAAGTAGGTGTCGTCGGCGAGGAGCATGTGCGTCTCGCCCTGGGCGAGCGCGGCGATGACGTCGGCGATGGGTATCCGGTGGCCGTCCACGTCGAGGGTGATCGCGAGGTCGAACCAGTCGGTGCTCGAGTCCCCGGTGAAGTGCAGGACCGGCGGCTCCTCGGGGCGGTGGTAGTCGGGTGGCTCGCCGACCACCTCGACACGGACCCGTCCGCCGTCGACGAGGGCGGGCAGTACGTCGCCGGTGAGGACGGCGGCCTCGACGGGATCGAGCGACCAGTCGCGCAGAAACTGGCTGATCGGCAGGAACTCGAGTGCGGCGGCGACGGTCGTCGTCTCGGCGAGTCGTTCACGCATGCTCACGAGCGTCGCGATCTCGTCCTGCGCGGACGACTGATAGATGCCTCGCAGGAGTCGTTCGGCGGTGGTGTCGAACCAGCCGCGGTAGGTCGATGCGACGGCCGCGAGCTCGGAGCCGAGTGCGGACCACATGGTGTTCTCGTCCGCGCGGCGGCGGACTCGGTGCGGATTGGCTGGTTCGTCGTGACGTGCGCGAACGGACTCGCCGTCGGCGACGTACTCCGCCTCCCAGCGGGTGCGGGCGCCGTCGGCGGTGTAGTCGACCACCAGGACCGGATACGGTCCGTCGACGTCCTCGGGCGGAAACACGTCGTCGCCGAATGAGACCGCGCGGTCGGCGACCAGAGCCGGGAGCCTGGCGCGGAACTCGTCGACCTCGTTCGCCGGAACGGACACGTGGGATCGGGATGTGAGCAGCATCGTCTCCGACGCGGTCAGCTCGGGCAGCGGCCCCAGGTGGAGGGTTCGATCGAGCAGGACACCCGCGCCGTGCGGTTTCGGCGCACCGAGCAGGAGGACCCGGTCGGCACCGACCGGATCACCGTCGACGAACGTCTGGATACCGATGTTGAGGTGCCTCTGCGCACGCTCGACGTGCAGTCCGGTCGTGATGCTCGAGATCGACACCGTCTGCGGCTGGCCCCAGCCGTTCTTGCCGATGAGCGCTATGCCGGCGCCTTCGGCCCGGTTCAGGAGGGGCCAGACGCGAGCCGGAGCCGACGACAGCGACAGTTCGGCCGGCGGCGTCGATCTCTGCGTGCGGGCGGCGAGCGCGTTGCCGATCTCGACGAGGAGTTCCCGGGCTTTCGGATCGTGGCGGAAACCGGCCTTGCGCGTCGTGAGCAGCGACTTCCATGTGACACGCGTGGTGACCCAGGTGCCCCGGGAACCGTGTGTGACCGGTCGAGCGACGATACGGCGTCGCCCCCGAGCGTCGAGATCGAGTGCGAACTGCAGGCCGAGGGGCAGTTCGGGGCCGTCGTCCGTGGTCGGCGTCGCCGTCTTGTCGGCCGTGATCTCGTCGACGAGGGAACGCCACCGGCTGAGTTCGAGGGCACTCGCCGGCGGGGGCGGCGCCTGCGCGGCCGGTCCGGGCGCACTGTCGGAGGCGGTGACGACCAGGGCGACGCAATGTTTGCAGAATGTCTGGACCGGGCACGTGCACTGAGCTCGAACCTGAGCGCGGGCACCGTCGAATCGGGCGGTGACGCTGCACGTGTACGTCTGACCGGCGCTGCCCTCCGACAGACCCGTCACCGTGTCGCCGGACCAGGAGATCGAATGAACCAGACCCGACTGGGCGTACCCGCGCCCGCGCGACAGACTGCCCTTGTCGAAGAAGGTCAGGATCTGTGTGGTCTGCTGCGGGGTCCACGAGGTTCTGGGCATCACCGTACAGACTAGGCCGTGTGCTCAGGTCACGATCACCACTGCTCGCGCGGCTTCCGGTCGGTGGTGGTCATGCGAGCCTGGACCAGGATGCCGCCGACGACGAGCACGATCCAGATCAGATACCACCACCAGCTGTCGTCGATCGTGACCGCGATGTCGCGGCGAGTGAAGTCGTCGGTGTGCAGGGTGTGCGTGAGGAGCATCAGGCCGCCGGTGAACGCCGTCGCCCCGCCGAGTGAGCTGATGACGATCAAGATGATGGCGGGCAGGTTCACGGCGAGGGCGGCGGCGGCCAGGAGCGCGCCGACGATCACCCCGACCAGGATGATCACCCAGTTCCAGGTGACGCCGAGCGCCACCATCAGGGCGGCTCCGATCGCGAAGCCCACCGAGACCGTGATCAGCAGGACTGCCACCGCGTAGTACAGGTAGGCGAGCAGGCCGAATACGACGGCGACGACGACCCCGACGATCCAGCCGAGGGCACCGGTGAGGAAGCCGTCGCCGCCGAGAGTCGCGACCAGACCGGCGCCGACGCCGAATCCGACGAACGCTCCCCAGACGGTGATGACCACGCGCATCGCGACGATGCCGTAGAGACAGAATGCGGCGCCCACGAGCACCGCGACGATACCGACCAGAACGTTGGACATTCGGTAAAGATACGCCGAAAGGGCAAGGCCGCGACCACTATCGGTCGAGAACCCCGCTCTTCATCTGGCCCGCCCGAATGCCCGCGCAGGCGACCGCCAGTACGGCGAGGACGGCGAGCGGCGGCATGATGCCGATCGTCGGCTCCACACCGCGCAGCACGAGGGGGAGCGCGAATCCGATGTAGGTCCCGACGTAGTACACGCCGGTCGCGAGTCCGCGTCGATCCGCCGGAGAATACGTCTCGACGTCGAGCAGACCTTCGCGCAGACAGAGTCCGTATCCGGCGCCGAGCAGAATCGAGGCGATCAGGAATGTGACAGGCACCGGATCCGAACCGCCGACGGCGACGGTGACGAATCCCACGGCCACCGCGATCGCGCCCGCGACGCCGGTGCGCGGTCCCCACCCGCCGCGTCGTGCGAGGGTCTGACTGACCACGCCCGAACCGAGTGCCAGAACGGCGGCGACGCCCGGCACCCAGGGGCCGGAGAAGTCGGTCATGCGGCCCGCCATGGTGACGATCGAGGCCGACACCGCCGAGAACACCCACAGCGACATCGGAATCGACGTGAACAGGGCTCGGGCCAGACTCTTGTCGTTCCGCCGGGCGGGCGCCTCCTTCTGTTGGTCGAGCCCGTCGGATCCGCTCACGCCGACCGGAGTCGAGGCCCCGTCCCCGCGCGTCGGTGCGACCCAGAACCCGGCTCCCACCGCCGCCAGTGAGGCGACGACCGTCACCACGAACGGTGCGATGAGTGCGGCGCCGTCGGTGAACTGTGCGATGAGTCCGGAGGCGAGCGGTCCGATCGCGAAGCCGAGCGTCAGCGTCATGCCGGCGAACACGGTTCCGCGCGTACCGCCCACATCGGCGGCCCACGCGGTGCCTGCACTGACGGCGAGTCCGACGCCGAGTCCGACGATGAAGCGGCCGGTGAACACGCCGGGCTCGGTGTGCCATACGAGCATGAGCAGGTTGCCGAGTGCCGCACCGGTCGCGCCGGACAGGACGACGGGCCGCCGTCCGACGCGGTCCGACAGTCCACCGCCGGTCAGCAGACCGGGCAGGAGTCCGACGGCGTAGATGGCGAACGCGCCCTCGAGGGCCGCATCGGAGATCCCCTCGTCGTCGTGGAGGACGGGCATCATGGCGACGAAGTGATTGGTCGCCCATCCTGTCGTGAACAGCAGTGCGAGGACGATCAGCAGACTCCGGCTGACGGCGGGACGAGAAGGCACGAGGAGATTGTCCCGCGCTGGTCCGTTCGGCCGACAGTGGGGTCTACGAGTTCTCCAAGGCGGCGAGCGCCTCCTTCGCCGCTTCGAGTTCTCGACTGAGCTCCTCGACGCGGCGTTGAGCCTCCTCGCGGGCCGCACTGAGCAGCGCGGTGACCGCCGTCCGCGAGGTCTGGTCGCCGAGCGCGTCCACCGCGGCGTCGACCGCCTCGGGTGTCACAGACCGGGACCGCTGCGGCTTCTCGGCGCCGCGGGTCATCGCGACGGACCACTCGTTGTCGGCGGTCCCGTAGATCGTGACGGTGACCGACTGGGTCGACTTCTTCGAGGCGCGCTTCGCGGGCTGCTTCGGCGTCGACGTCGAAGCCGGAGACTTCGGCGTCCGGGATCCGGCGGTCTGTGATGCTGGGGTCTGTGATGCCGAGGTCTGGGATGCCGGGGTCTGGGATGCCGGGGTCTGGGATGCCGGGGTCTGGGGTGCGGGGGTCCGGGGTGCGGGGGCGTCGAAGGCGATCGTCGGTGCGGATGTCGCGGCTTCGGCGGTCCGCGCCTTCTTCACCGCAGTCCTCTTCACCGCAGTCCTCTTGCCCGGAGCCTTCGCGGCCGGTTCCGGCTTCGGGGGAGCGACCTTGCTGATCCGGAGTTCGTCGGCCTCATAGGGGAGTTCGTCGTCGACACCGCGCGGGCTGATGGTCACCGTGTTTCCGGCGATCGATACGACTCTCGCGGATGCGCCCTCGCCGAGTCCGAGGCTGGGGACGGCTTCACGCAGGTAGACCGTCGCCCGTCGCCCTTCGGCCAGCGCCGTCGACAGCCTGGTGAGATCGTCGGGAGTCAATGACTCGGCCACAGGAGTCGAGCGGCGGCGCGGCGGCATGGAACAGTCCCTCTCATCGGCTTCGATGTGTTTGCGTTCAGCTTCTCATACCGGCCCGCGACGTTCGCACGGGTGTGCGATCGGTGTCGGCATGTCGTCGACGTCCGTCGGTCATGCGCCGTTGTACATCTCCCAGAACCGCGCGCGGAGACGGAACCGGACACCGTCGTCGAGGTCGTACATCTCCAGGGCGTCGGAGGCGTCGAGGAGCATCGCTCGATCGATGTCTCGGGGGATCGACGGCTTGTCCCGCTCGAGGGCGAGGATCTCGGTCGGAGTCGCGCTCTCGCGGAACGATGCGAGGACCCGCGCGACCACCCCGTCGACCAGATCCTCGTTGACGACGACCTCGTATCCGGGCATCACCTGGGCCTGTGCGCCGGTCGACGAGCTGTACGCGAGGACCTCGGTGGGTTCGAGTATCGGCTCGGGGACGTGCCGGACCGCGGTGGCGACATCGAGCGGTGTCTTGGTCGCGGGTCCGGGCTTGGGGCCGGGTTTCGGCACGGGCACAGGCGCGGGTACGAGTGCGGGTTCGGGCTGCCCGTCGTCTGTTTCGGGGACCGGCGGCTGCTCGATCTTGACGACGGCGTCGTCGATGGCGGCGGGGTCGATCGTGTAGATGTCGTCGGCCGCCCGGATGAGGTGTCGGCTGACGCCGTGCGGCTTTCCTTCGAGATTCGGGACGGCGAGCAGGCTGACCTGGATGCCGTGGACCTGCGACTCCTCGACGGCCTCGGTGAGATCGTCGTCGCCGGAGACGAGGAAGAAGAAGTCGGAGGCGTCGTTGCGCGCGTGTGTCACGAGGTCGAGCCCGATCCGCAGATCGACGCCCTTCTGTTCGCCGTCCATGCCGAAGCGCCCGAGGCGGAGTTTGACGCGGGGGATCTCGCCGATCCGCTCCTGGCGGGCGTCTGGTACGCCGTTCCGCGCCGAGTCGTACCAGTGCACACGCAGGATCGGCACACCGGACAGATCCTGCGCGGTATCGATCAGTGAGCTGATCAGCTTGACGAACTCGACGTGGATGCCGCTGCGAAGGGACGTGCCGGTGACCCGTGTCGCGGCGGCCGCGAGCAGGTAGCCGGCGTCGATGTACAGCGCGCATGTCGATCGCATGGCGTTCACTGTGTCATGAGAACGGTCTCGGATGGGGACTTCGGGCTACTGTCGCGCGGGTTTGTGACTGTTGCGTAAGGTCGCGGATCGGTTGACGCGGAACACAGTGGGCGGAACACGCCGTGCCTAGTTCGGGTCGTACGACGAACCGCGACCGTCCTGTTCGGTGGTGCGGGCCACAGGCGTGCAGACGGATACGACCCGCGTGGTGGTCACGGGTGTCCTGGTATGACTCGTCCGCGGAGCGGCACGTCTCGTGGTCTCGACAGGGACTACATCGACGGGGCCTACATCGACGGGGCCCACATCGACTGGGCTCACAGTCGGAGGTCCGCGCGGGAGTTCCCGGTGCTGCCGCGGTCACTGATGAGACGCGGACGACGGTCGGGCGCCGACACCGGCCGTCGTCCGCGGGTTCATGGACGGTCGGCCGGACCGCTCCGCATCGATGGACATCGTCGACTCCCTGATGGACAGGAACTAAGCGTGGGCGGTGGGCCCGAAAAGCTCAACCACGTCATCCACAGGTCGGTATCGGTCCCGCGACGAGAGTGTCCGCGAGCGTCCCGAGATGCACGGCGGTGGCCGGGGAACCGTCGATCACCGGCCAGCCGTGCACATCGTCCTGCCACTTCTGCGGAATCGCCGATCGTCCCCACCGGGCCCCGAGCAGAGCACCGGCGATCGCCGCGACGGTGTCGGTGTCGTCGCCGATCCGGATGGCGGTGAACAGGCCGTCACGGAGATGGTCGGCGCCGTCGCCGGACGCGTGCAGGATCGATGATGCCGCGGCCTGCAGCGCGGTGACCGTGTAGCCGTTCGGTGTGAACGACCGTGGATCGTTCTCGCGCGCTTCGTCGAGCTTGCCGGTCCAGAAGTCCCGACGATCCGCGGGTACCAGGTCGAGTCCGGTGTGGACGTCGATCCGTGACTCGAGGACGGCGATGCGGATCGCCTCGCACCACAGCACGCAGCTGTCACCGGCCAGTCCGTCACCGTGGGTCAGCGTCGCCACGGCGCGGGCCGCCCGAGCGAGAGCGTCTCGGTCGTCGAGGTGGGCGAGCGCGACGGGAGCGGTCCGCATCAGGGCGCCGTTCCCCGCTGTACGCTCGCCCGAGCGCAGTAGCTCGTCGGACGCGCCGAGCATGGTCGCGCCGATCGACCTCTCCGCGGAGCGGTCTCGAAGCGCGGCGCTCAGGACTCGTCGAGTCTGATTGCCGACGTCCGGCGGATTCGAGGAGAACCAGTCGAGGAACCCCTCGGCGACGGTGTCGAGCGCCGCCTGCGTCGTGAGAGATCCGTGCTCGGCCCCGGCTCGCGCGACGGCCATGAGCATGGCGGTGTCGTCGCTCCACTCGCCGGGCGCGAAGTCGCCGAGTCCGCCCCCGCGCATGACGGGCTCGGTCTGTGCCGACAGGCGTGGCGCGAACTCGTACGGGACGCCGAGCGCGTCGCCGACGGCGGCGCCGACGAGTGCTCCCCGTGCGCGGTCGAGTTGTTCGGTGGTGAGTGCGTTCACGTCGTGCTCCTCGTGGTCGGCGTCGAATACGACCACGGCACGCGAGGCTTCCACATGCCGTGGCGCGAGGCCGGTATACGGCACGGCCTCGTCGTGGCAGAGAACGTATCGTGCGCGTACGACAGACACGGCGGTCGTGCGCTGCCGCATGATCGGCAAATAGACTCGACGCCATGGCACGCACCATCGCAACCGCATCCCCCGTCGAACTCGCCGAACTCCTGGACTTCGTCCGCACCCGCCACCAGTTGATCCTGCTGACCTCGCGCGCCGACGGCTCGCCGCAGATGTCGCCCGTCACCGGTGGCGTCGACCAGGACGGGAGGATCGTGATCGCCACCTATCCGGGGCGCGCGAAGACCGTGAACGCGAAACGGAACGCCCAGGTGAGTCTGTGCGTCCTCTCGGACAAGTTCGGCGACGCCTGGGTCCAGGTCGACGGAACCGCCGAAGTCCTCGACATGCCCGAGGCCGAGGACGGCCTCGTCGACTACTTCCGCAGCATCGCCGGCGAGCACTCCGACTGGGACGAATACCGCGCGGCGATGCGCCTGCAGGACAAGTCGCTGATCCGCATCACACCCACCCGGTGGGGTCCGGTCGCCACGGGTGGCTTCCCGGCAGACGTCGCACAGCGGCTCGACGAGACCCGGTAACCGCGCGTCCACGCCGTCGGCGCTCGCCCTGCGCCACCCGTCGGACATGGAGGTGTTTCGTCACCCGAATCGGGTAACGAAACACCTCCATCGTCGCGAATCGACCGGACGTGCGCCGAGAGGCCACCGTCTGTCACGCCTCGACGGTCTCGCGTGCTCTCCGGGACTCCCGGTACTCCTCGATCGTCAGGCACTGGAGCTGCGAGTAGCTGCCCCCGCGGTTCTCGACGTACCCGACCGCCGACACGAACGGCTCGATCGTGTAGATCTTCGTCAACGGCGTGACGATCAACAGTTGGAGACCGAGTCTGGCGAACAACGACAGCGCGTACCGTGCCGAATCGTCGGAGCCGCGACCGAACGCCTCGTCGATCACCACGAAACGGAAGTCGCGTGACCGCGTCGCACCCCACTTGAGGTCGAACTGGTAGGCCAACGACGCCGCGAGGATCGTGTACGCGAGCTTCTCCTTCTGGCCGCCGGACTTGCCGTCGGAGTCGGTGTAATTCTCGTACTCCTCGTCGTCGACGACATGCCGTTCCGATGCCGCGAACGTCACCCAGTTCCGGACGTCGGTGACCAGCGCGGTCCAGCGGCGGTCGACGTCGGCGAACCCCTCGCGCCCGCGGAAACGTTCGACGATCGCCTTGACCAGGAGGAACTTCTCCTCCGAGTACTGCTGCTCCTCGTCGCCGATCTCCAGTTCGCCGTCGCTGCAGCGGCGGAGGTCGGCGCGGAACTCCTTGATCTCCTGCGATGCGCTCGGATTCACCTCGAGACGGATGTACCGACCCGGGTTGTATTCGATGCCCGACAGCGACTCGTTGATCGTGTCGATCTTCGAGTGGATGAGATGGACTTCCTTGTTGAGCTTCGCAGCGAAGATCGCGATGTCCCGAATCGCGTTCGTGTTCAGGTACTCCTTGAACTCGCCCTCGAACCGTGGCAGGTCGTCCTCGGACAGCCGACGGTGCAACTCGCGGTACTCCTCGGCCGACTTGATGTCGGCATCGAGCTCGGTGGTCAGGACCGGGTGGCTCCGGTTGAACTCCGACATCCGGTTCACCGCGCGCGTTTCGAACGTTCCCGCGCGCGACGTGTGCTGTTCGGCGGCGTCGGTCAACGACTCGGCGAGTGAGGGCTCGAGTTCACCGCACAGTGCGACGGTCCAGTCGACGTCGCCGATCGATTCGGAGATCGCCTCGAAATGTCTTGCGGCCTCCTCGGATCCGGCTTCCGCGGCGGTGAGCCGCGAGGAGTCGCGCGTCTGCTCCGCCTGGCCGCGAGCCATTTCCAGGCGGGAGAGCTTGTCGCGCAGCCCGTCTCGGGTGGCATCGGCGACCGAGAGCTGGTCGCGTGTCGACGCGACGAGTTCGGTGACCTCGGCGAGTTCATCGGAGGAGCGCTCCAACTCGGTCTTGCGCTGGGTGAGTTCGGCGATGCGAGCGGCGACCGACTCCCAGTCGAGAGCGTCGTAGCTCGGGTAGGCGTCCAGACCCGTCAGCGCGTTCCGTCGATTCATCATCAGACGACGGCTGTCCTCGAGGTCGGTGATCTCGGCGTCGATCCGGTTGAGATCGTCCTGGACCCGCTGGCCGGTGGTGAAGAGCGCGTTGACCTTCTGTTCGTTGCTCCACCCGAGCACGTAATTGCGTCGGTCGTCGATGCGCTGCGAATCGTCCTTCTCGTGCCGACCGCCGCCGGAGCGGACCTGACCGGACGCGGTGACCGCGTAGTCCGCGTCTCGGAACTCGTCGAGCGACTCCGCGCAGACGTGTCGCGCACGCTCGAACAGGCGACGTTCGAGCCAGGCGGCGAACGGACCGTCTTTGACGTCGAGTTTGTGAGCGAGGGCATTCGCCGGAGGAGTAGGCGCATGGCTCGACGGAACGCGCTGCGGCACTTTGAAGTACACGAGGCGCCCACCGAGATGATTGGCGTCGATCCAGGCGGAGACCCGATCGTACAGGTCGGCCGACACCAGCAGCGACAGACCGAATCCGCGGAGCACGCGCTCGGCGGCGCCCTCCCACCGACTCTCGTCGGGCCGGACTCCGATGAGTTCACCGACGAAGGGCAACTCCTCGTGCGAGAGACCGACTCCGGCGCAGATCAGTTCGCGCATCCGCAGACTGCGCTCGGGAATGTTGCTGGTCCGGTCTCGCAGGCTGGCGATCTCACCCGCGACGCGTCGTCCTTCACCGTCGATCTGACGACGGTCCACGACGAGCTCGGTGATCGCGTTGGCGACGTCGGCGACCTCCGCGTCGAGGGCGTCGACGGCGTCGGCCACCTCACCGCGACGTCGCTCGAACTGTCCGCGGTCGGCCACCGGTGCCAGACCGGAGTCGTCGAGCAGACGTGTGAACCGCTCGTGCGCCGCCGCACGCTCCTCGCGCTGTCGCTGCGCGTCGACGATCTGCGCCTCCAGCGCCGCGATGTCGTTGCCGCCCAACCCGGCCTGACGCATCTCCAACTCGCGCAACGCGATCCGGAGATCGGCGATGTCCCGGTCGACGTCCTCGAGCGCGCTGCGCGTCGCGGCGAGATCTCGGTTGGACTCGTCGAGTTCGGCCTCGAGCAACTCGTACCGCTTGTGTGCGAAGTAGTAGCGGAGAGCACCGCGACGCTGCCGCATCTCGTCGGACATCTCGATGTGGCTCGTGTACTTGGCGTAGTCGGCCAGCAGTGGATCGAGTTCGTCGAGCTGGCGGCGCGCGAGGACGACCGCGTCGTGCGCGGCGGTCAGGTCCTCGAAATGGGCGACCATCGTGTCGACCCAACCCGCCTGATCGAACGGTTCGAGCATGTGATCGCGGACGAAGTCGTTGAGGTTGCCGACTGCCTTCATCGACACCGTCTGGTGGAACAGTTCCATCGCCTGCTCGGACCGCACGGCCAGGCTGCGCCGATAGTCGCGGCCGTACTCGGGGAAGTGCTCGTGGATGCGCGTCCCGCCGTCCCGCAGTCGCTTGCGGAGCGCTCGCAGGTCGGTCCCGAACTCGGCGAAGTCGACGGTGATGTCCATGGCTCGGTCGGTGACGGTGAAGAACCGCTCCGGCTGACCGCTGTCGTGGCGCATCGAGAAGACCTGCGCGAGGGTGACCGTCTCGTCGTACCCCTCGTTGGCGAAGACCCCCAGGATCACCGAGTAGTTCGACATTCCGCGCAACGCGACCGGACGGGAGGACCCGGACGAGTCGTTGCGCTCGGACTTGTAGTGACCGAGCACGTACGAACGCAGGTCACGCTCACGGGACTCGGCTCCGGCGGCCTTGTTGTAGGCGATGCGGTGCGCGGGCATCAGCAATGTGGTGAGCGCGTCGACGAGTGTCGACTTGCCCGAGCCGATGTCGCCGGTCAACAGGCCGTTCTCGCCGTTCAGCTCGAGCGTCCACACCCGCTGATCGAACGTTCCCCAGTTGAACACCTGAAACTTCTGCAGCCGGAAGCCGGAGCGCGCCGACTCCGCGCTCTCGAGCTCGGTCGCGGCGAACAGCCCGGTCATCGCGTCTCCTCCCGTGCGATCTCGACGTATTCGGCCAGATGAGCGTCGAAGTCGGCGAGCCACTGCGCGTCGACGAACGCCTTGATGACTCGACGCACCTCGTATTCGCCGTCCTGTCCGGGCATGCGGCGAAGGAACCCCAGTTCGGCGACGCGGCGTACGGCGGTGTCGGTCTGATCGGCCGCCCGCGCCTCGTTCGTCGACACCGGGAAGAACGGGGTCAGCAGCTCGCGCAACGCTTCGCCGGTCAGGATCAGGCGGCTGCCCGCGTCGCTCGTGTCGTGCTCGGCGAGCCGCTTGCGCAGCAGAGCCAACAGCAGCGACGTGTGCAGCGGCAGCTGATGACGGGCGACGAGCCGCGGAATGCCGAGATCGGCGAGTTCGTCGTCGGTGCGGGACCGCAGAAACGCGTAGCCCTCGGCCTCGTCGACGACCACCGACAGTCCGAGCGTCGCAACGTAGTCGCTCACCTGCGCGGCGAGACCGATCACATGCTGCCACGTGGTCTCCGCCGTGTCGCGGTACACGACCCCCTTCATCAGCGAGGTGACGGCCAGCGACAGGTTCAACTGGTCGCGGGGGACGGTGCGGCTCATGGTGTCTCGACTTCGCTCGACGAACGGGGGGACTCGCTGGACGGACGGGGCGACTCGGGGCGGGGACGGGCGTAGATGACGCGGGGGACGCGGGCGGCGCGACGCTGCCCGTTCTCGTCGGTCCACGTGATGCGTTCGTCGGCGCCCTCGTCGAAGATCTTGGTGAAGCCCTCATCGGTCAGCGACAGATAGGTCACGAGTTCGGCCAGTCCCCGCGACAGCGGTGTCTCGGACAGGACGGCGGCGAGCGTCACCTGATCGGCACGACGCAGGCGGCGGCGGACACCGTCGATCAACGGTGCCGGATCGATGTGGATCTGATCGAACAACGCGTCCGAATCACCTTCGGGCTCACCGTATTCGATGTCGTCGCTGGCCACGTCGACGGTGGCGGACGGCCGATACATCGGACGCTCCATCGGCAGGGAGACGGTCGGGGCGGGGGAGTCGATCTCGTGACCGAAGTCGCCGACGGTCGCGTCTCGGACGGCGTAGGCCGAGGTCTCGATGTTGCGGAGCAGGTCCATGACGCGTCGGTTCTCGAGCCAGGCCTGGTCGTCGAGGAATCGACGCAGTTGCTCGGACAGACGCCGCACCGTGTCCTGGGCCCGGGTGCCCGCGTCGAGCCAGTCGTGGTGGATGTTGGCGAGTCGTTCGTCGGCGACGTCGTCGAACGACTGCGTCTCGCGGACGAGTTCGTCGAGTTCGTCGAGTCGGTCGGCCGACAGCAACAGATCGTAGAACGCCTGGAAGCTGCGCCCCTGATCGGAGTCGGCGATCATCGTGCGACTGCCGACCACCTCGTCGAGGAGTTCGCCCTTGGTTCCCCGCCAGGTGGCGATGCGCTCGCGCATCTGCCGGTCGAGGGCCCGGAAGTTGGCCTCGACTTCGCGGAAGTCCGACAGCAGCGCACGCGACACCTCGCCGAACTGCTGGTAGCGGTCCCTCCGCCGAGTCGCGTCGAGGACGCTGACCTCGCCGCGCCGCACCGAGGCGATCTCGGAGTCGATCTCGGCGCGACGACGCTCCAACTCGGCCAGCCGGATCTCGGGATCGGTGTTGGTGCCGTAGACCATCTGACGGAGGAGGTCGAACGCGGTGTTGAGCCGCGACTCGGTGCCGACGAAGTCGCGTTCGCGGAGCGAACGGACCCACGCCACGGCCCGCTCGACGGCGGGGGTCGCATCGTAGTGCGGTTCGTCGCTGTCGATGACGTAATACTTTCGCAGCCAGCCGGCCGACGGAGCAGCCCACTCGTCGAGATAAGCCTTCGGCGACCGCGGGAAGGCGCCCTCACCCAGCTTCTGGTTGAGCGTGTACAACTCGTCGTCGAGCAGGCTGACCAGACCGGACTCGGAGATCTCGCGGATGTTGTCATCGACGAAGACCCGCCCCAGGAACGACAGGACCAGCGGTGCGTTGTCGGCGCGCAGCAGTCGCCATGCCGCGTTCTGGCGTCGGATCGCCACGATCTCGTCGAATTGCACTGGGCCAGGGTAACGAGTGGCCTCATGTGAGCTGCAACTGCTCCATCGCCCACTGCCACTGACAGCTCAGTCGCGGTGCGCGACGATGTTCAGCACGGTTCCGTCCGGTGCGCGAACGAAGAATCGCCGCACACCCCATGCCTCGGTCGTCAGCGGGTGCACGATCTCGTAGCCGCGTTCGCGTGCCTCACGATAAGCCTCGTCGACGTCGTCGGCGTGGACCGAGAGGGCCGAGTCGACGGGTGCCGTCTCGTCGCGGGTCACGAGTTGGACGTGAGCGCCCGACTCGACGTCGGTGAACCGGGCCACCCAGCCCAGGTTGAACTCCTCGGTCTGCAGCCCGAGGAAATCCTGGTAGAACTCGCGGGCCTCGTCGATGTCCGTCACGGGGATGTTGGTGCTGATCTTCTTCGACTGCATGGGCACAATGTAGGACGGTAGTCACCGATACGGAAGGCCTACAGTGCCCCCGAACCGATTCGACCGGCGTGCCGCGCCGCATCTCCACCGGGGAGCTTTCCGGCAACGACCGAGTCACGTCGCTCATCGCCGAGCCGCATCGGCGATACGCCGACAACGACGACGGCCTCGTCGCCGACTGCATTCCCGCGCTCGCGCAGCCCGATCCGTCGTGGTTCGGCATCGTGGTGGCGGCGCATTCCTGTCGTGCGCGCTGGGCCAGAACATGTTCTCCGACTAGACGATCGGTCCTCTGCCGGACCGCATCGGGTGATCGCGCGGAGACCCTAGAGGACGCGGAACCCGGCTCCGACGAAATTCGTCTGATTGAGCGGGCGGAGGATGTCGGTCATCTTCGTGGCGATCATCGGGCTGTAGAGCGGGATCGCCGGATCGACGCAGGGGATCGACGGCGAGCCGGGGCCGGCGATCCGCAACGCGCCGTTCAGCATCCCGACGAGACGACCGGCGACGATGATCGGGCCCCCGGAGTCGCCGTGGTCGGCGCAGACGTAGCTGAGAGTCTCCGGACCGTCGTGGACGAGGGTCGGTCCGCAGGTGAATCCGGTGGTGCGACCCGCCTTGCACACGTTCGACAGCGGCCGCGGATAGACGCCGACCTTGTGGATGCGTGCCTTGCCGACCTGGCGGACGGCGTGAACCCGCGACGGATCCAAGCGGATCACCGCGACGTCCAGGCTGGGGCTGCGCGTCACAATGGTGCCGATGACCCCCGCCGCGCGGTTGCGTTCGGATCGGATCGTGTTGCCGACGCCGCCGCAGTGCGCCGCGGTCAGTCCGACGAGGCGTCCGGCGCGATCGTGGCCGACGGCGGTCATCGTGCACAGGGCGTTGTTCGCGATGACGATGCCCGAGCCGCCGCCGATCGTCGCGCGGGGCGCCGCATCGGCCGGACCCGCGGGCAGCAACGCCGCGGTGGTTGCGACGGCGGCGAGTCCGACCAGCATGCGTTTGAGGAATCTCACGTGTGTCTCCGTTCGGTTCGGACCGACACCCCCGGCCGGACTCTCGGGTAACGATTCAAACACACGGTGAGTCGCGGGAACGGCGTTGTCGACGGCGCACGGCGAGTCGCAATGTGAGGCAACGGCTGCGCGCGGTGGTCGGCGTGCATATCGTGGACTCCATGTCTGCGCGCCCCGACCTGTCGACTCTGTCCGCTGCGCTCGCTCCGGGGATGGTGGTGACCGATCCCGACATCCTGTCGGCCTATCGATACGACCGCGCCAACGATCCGGATGCGGGCACACCGCTCGCACTGGTCCGGCCGCTGACCACCGAGGACGTCCAGACGGCGGTGCGCTGGTGCGCCGAACACCGGGTCCCCATCATCACCCGCGGCGCCGGTACCAGCCTGTCCGGTGGTTCGACTGCGGTCGACGGCGCCGTCACCATCTCCACCGAGAAGATGCGGAACCTGACGATCGACACCGGGACCCGGACCGCCGTGTCTCAGCCCGGCATGCTCAACGCCGAGGTCAAGGCGGCTGCCGCCGAGCACGGACTCTGGTATCCACCGGACCCGTCGTCGTTCGAGATCTGCTCGATCGGCGGCAACGTCGCCACCAACGCGGGCGGACTCTGCTGCGTGAAGTACGGGGTGACCACCGATTACGTCCTCGGTCTGCAGGTGGTCCTGGCGGACGGTCGTGCGGTGCGGCTCGGTGGCAAACAGCTCAAAGACTCCGCGGGTCTGCCGTTGACGAAGTTGTTCGTCGGAAGCGAAGGTCTGCTGGGCATCGTCACCGAGGTCACGCTGCGGTTGATTCCGCAGCAGGCGTCGGCGTGCACGGTGGTCGGTTCGTTTCCGAGTGTGCGCGCCGCGAGCGAGGCCGTGCTGGCAGTGACCTCGCAGATCCGTCCCGCCATGCTCGAGTTCATGGACTCGGCGTCCATCAACGCGGTCGAGGACATGCTCAAGATGGGGCTCGATCGGGAGGCCGGTGCGATGCTCGTGGCGCAGTCGGACGCACCCGGTCCCGCGGGCGCCGCCGAGGTGGAGCTGATCGAGGCCGCGTTCTCCTCGTGCGGGGCGGCCGAGGTGTTCTCGACCTCCGATGCCGCCGAATCCGAGGCGTTCACCCACGCTCGACGTGCCGCGATCCCGGCGGTCGAGCGGATGGGTTCGCTGCTGCTGGAGGACGTCGGCGTCCCGCTGCCCGCGTTGCCGGACCTGATCGACGGCGTCGAGGCGATCGCCGCCGACAATCGTGTCGTCATCGCCGTGATCGCTCATGCGGGCGACGGGAACACGCATCCGCTGATCGTCCACGATCCGAACGATGCCGATGAGACCGCTCGCGCCAATGCGGCCTTCGGTCAGATCATGGCGCTGGCGATCTCCCTCGGCGGCACCATCACCGGCGAGCACGGCGTCGGTCGCCTCAAGAAGGGATATCTGCGCGATCAGGTCGGCGACGACGTCATGGAACTGACCGCACTCCTGAAGTCGGCGCTCGACCCCGACGGTCTCCTGAACCCCGGCGTGCTCCTGTAGGGGAGTCGTCCATCCCGCCGACCCTTGAGACGACCGCGGAGTCCACACCGGACATCGATGTGGTCGACGAAGGTTCGTGGTGCGATTCCACGGGTGCGACCGCGATGTTCGCCGACGGCGCAACGGCCTATTGCGCGCGCCTGGCCGGCACCGACGGCACGGTGTGGTCGCGCGATGCGAATCTGGCGCCGAATCCGGCACTGGCCGAGGCAGGTGTCGCGGCGGGGCAGCCCTGTCACGGGTATCAGACGGGAGCGTTCGCCTACGACGCCTCGGGGACGCAACTCGTCTGCAGCGAATACACCTGGCAGGTCAACGCGGGACAACGCCCGCACACCGAATGGGGCGACGGTCAACGGGAATTCGCCGAATGCCTCGAGACGCGACCCGCGGATGACTGCGGTGTCGAGCGGAGTCCGCAGGGCTGAGCCCGATCGCGCGGCGCCGGGTCGCTACACCGATTCCACCCGCTCCAGGATGATCCTGGCGAGTTCGGCCGGATGCTGGTCGGGGATCCAGTGTGACGCGTCGTCGAGTATCGCGAGGCGGTAGTCGCCCGTGACGTATTCGTGTGCGAGTTCGGCGCCGCATCGGGCCAGCGCGGTGTCGCCGGTGCTCCAGACATGGGTCGTCGGAGCGGGCACCGTCCGCCGCAACCCGCGGGGACCGCCGAGCAGGAGCGCGCGGTACCAGTTCAATCCGCCCGTCAGCGCTTCGCCGTCGACGATCTCGCGACGGACGACGGCGGCCTCGTCCGCACTCATGCCGGTGCGAGCCAGTGCGGGGGTCAACCGATCACCTGCCCGCGTGATCAGGAACTCGGGCAGCCACGGCAACTGAAAGAAGTACATGTACCAGGACATCAGCCACTGTCTGCTGCGGAACAACGATCGAATGAAAGCCCCCGGATGCGGCACCGAGACCGTTGTCAGCGTGCGGACCAGATCGGGTCGATCCGCGGCGACCGACCACGCGACGACCGCACCCCAGTCGTGTCCGACGACGTGCACCGGACCCGTGCCGAGACGTTCGATCAGGGCGACGACGTCCGCGGCGAGCTCGCTGATGCGATAGTTCCAGCGGCCTCGCGGACGCGCCCGCGGCGAATAGCCGCGCTGTGTGGGGGCCAGCGTCCGGAAGCCTCGGTCGACCAGTTTCGGCGACACCCGCGACCAGGACGTCGCCGTCTGTGGAAAGCCGTGCAGCAGGACGATCGGCTCGCCGTCGACGGGGCCGGAATCGATCACGTCGAAGGTCAGTCCGTTGTGCGAGAAAGTGTCCATGGTGGGTTCGAGTGTGGCACGGCATCGCAGCCCGCGTGAGCCTTCCCACTCCGGTGCCTTCCCGGTTCGAGGACGGCCCGGTTTGCGGGGTAACTTATGTGCTTCACGGCGGCGTCGCACCTCCCAGCGACGCCAGAGACAAGGTGTGGTGAGCAAGCGCGCATGACCGGTTCGGCGACCCTGCAGGACAACGACTTCGAGACTTGGATCCGCAATCGGTACGCCGAGGCGCAGCTCGTGATCGAGACCGATCCGACCGCGGCGCATTTCCGGGAGGTGCACCGCAGGCTCGGCGCGCTCATGGGGCAGATGCCCGCGGGCGCGCACTTCGCACTCATCACCGGCTACCCCGCGCTCATCGCCACGGCCCTCGTCGGTCACGCGGCGCTGCGCGACCAGGAGACGGACTTCTGGGACGGCTTCGCGGAGGCGATCGGAGTCGACCGCGACCCGTCGTTCGAAGCCGCGCTCACCGGCTTCGCCGGCGACCTGTTCCGCGCGGCCGGACTGCGCGACATCGAGACGCTCCGTGATCGGGATCTGGTGTGGCTCCTCGAACTGCACGCGGGTGTTCCGACGCACGCGCTCGGCGGGCTCGTCGACGTGGTCGAACGGCATGTGGTGGCGGGTCGGGCGCCGCAGGCGACGGTCATCCTCGACCATCTCACCGAACCCGGCTTCTCCCATCGTCTGCGGAAGGCCCCGCCGGAGTTCCGCGCACTGCTCGAGCACGCGCCCGACATCGCCGTCACCTTTCTCGCTCGCATCTGCGCGGTGCTGGTGGCGAGTGTGGCCGACCCGGACACGTGGTCGGTTCAGCATCTGAGCCAGGCGACCGTCGATCTGCCGCCGACGATCCTGGAGGCCCTGCGCGCACGACTCGCCGCCGACCCCTTCCTCGGCGACAGCCCGGAGGCGGCCGCACTGTGCGTCGCGCCGTACCCGGAGCTGCGCTACGACGCGGCCGAAGGCGCCCTCGACGTCGTCATCCCGTCCGGTGCGGCTCCGACCAGCTGGCGTGCCTGGACCGGTGACGCTCCCGAGCAGGTCCTCGTCGCCGCCGACGAGGCCGCCGTGGTGCCGGTGACGTCTGCACTCCGCGAATGCGTTCTGATCAATCTCGACAACGGCGCCCGTCGCGCGATCCCCGTGGTGCTGCCGAACGATCCGATCGTGCTGTTCGCCCCGGACGGCCGCGTGATGTCGCGGCACCGTACGCTTCCCGCCGGTGAAGTCCTCGCGCTGGTCCCGAAGGATGCGACGTTCACCGGCACGGGGCGCAGGAAGGTCCACGTCGTCGAGAGCCACGCCGGTCCGTGGGACGGATGGCAGCTGCGCATCCTGGATCTGTCCGGACATCGTGAACTGACCGTCAAACGCGACGGCCGACCGGGCACCACCCGCCGGGTGCGTCCCGCCGAGAGCCCGAGCATCGAACTTCCCGAGCCGCTGCCGGGCATCGCCACCCGCGACGGCGATCCCGTGTACGGGGAGCGGCCGCTGGTGGACCTGCCCGCCCACGAGGGCGACGACGTCAAGCACTGGCGGGTCCGCGTCCGCCGCGCGGGTCGGCTCGACTGGCTCGTCGACTATCCGTGGCAGGCCGAGGACTACATCACCTCGGCCGACCCGTTCGACGGAGTGGACGGTCCGCTGCTGGGCACCTACGAGATCGTCGTCAGCGACTCGTATGCGCTCGACCTGCGCCGCGTCGCGGTCATCGCCGAAGGGCTCGACGCCGCTCACGACCCGGCCGTCCGGCTGCCCGCCGCCGACGGTCTCGCGGAGTCGACCACCGAGCTGACCGCCGACGGCGGTCTTGAGATCGGCGACGCCGACCTCGCCTTCGGTCCGGGCGAAGCCGAGAAGATCGTGACCGCGACGGCCGGCGACGACAGTCTCGAACTCGTGGTGCGGCCCCCGCACGCACTGGTCCGCATGGAGCGAGCCGGTGTCCCCGCCGCGTGGCAGACCGCGCTGCCGGTGATCGACGTCGAGGCATCCGACCATCGTCGGATCGCATTGCACGTTCCGGGCGCCACCGACGTCTCGTTCGCCCTGCTCGACGACGACCTCGACATCCTCCGCGAATGGGAGTCCGACGGGCACGCCGGGACGGAGTTCGCCCTGGCGACCCGACAGATCGCCGACGCCGCTCGGCGACTGGTGCGAGGAACCCTCGTCGCGATCATCGCCGACGCCGACGGGGAGACCGACGAGACCCCGATCGCGAGCGTCGTGCGCGGGGCACGGGAGCAGGCCCCCGAGCCGTCGACGCCGATCGTCCCCGTCGTCGACGATCTCACCGCGGCATGGATGGCCCTCGACGCGGCGCAGGCCGACGAGGCCCAGACCCCGGCGGAGGAGGCGCCGACCGGGCCTGCCGGGGCGCCCGCCGTCGAGATGCTGACCGCCGACTCGACCGCGGCGCTGGTCGCGCTCGGCGACAGTCCGGTGTCCCCGCGCCGCGTTCCGTCGCTGCTCATCCGATCCGGACTCGCCGAGCAGGCATTCGCGCCGAGTGACCGCGCCAGCGCATCGCACCCGAATCCGTTCGTCGGCTGCACCATCGCGATGTCGGCGATCGTCGACCCGACCGCGACGGATCGGGACGAGATCCAGTCGTATCTGACCACACGCGGCGGCGACGAACTGCTCCGGCTGCTCGCGACCGGACGTATGAGCGACCCGCGCACCGGAGTGCTCGACCGCAACGTGATGGCGGTGGAGGCGATGCCGCGCGAACAGGTCGACATGCTGTTCGAACACTTCTGGCTCGTGCCGGGGCCGGTCCTGGACCTCGACATGCGCACCAGCGCGACGATCGACGCGTTCCATCACCGCATGGAGTGGATGGCCGATCCGATCAGCCTGGAGGCGCCCAAGCACGTCAACACGATGCTGCGCGACGTACGACGCTCGTCCCCGGAGATGTACGACCTCATCGCTGCCCGCAATGAGGCGCTCGACGGCGTCGACACCGGTGCCAACCCGTGGATGCTGCTGTCGATGCAGTCGATGGCCTTCGCCGCGATCGCCCGACTCCAGGCGCACGGTTGCCTGAAGAAGGGCGGGATGACCGACGAGGGCCGCGCCATGTGGGCGACACTCGCCGACTACTTCCCGGGGATGGTGTCAGCGGACATCCTCATCGCGAACGCCGTCGCGGTGCGGGCCGCCGCACTGGCGGCGGCGAAGTAGCGCGGTCAGACGCGTACGTCATCGACGTCGACGCCCACCTCCCGGGCCAGTGCCTTGCGCAGGCCCGACGCCGTCTCGTAGCCGGCGGCATGGGCGGCGCGCGTCAGCGACCGACCCGCACGAAGGTGACCGATCGCGACGTTCAGACGCGCCCGCACCCGCCACTGACGGAAGGCTATGCCGGTCTCGGCGACGAACAATCGCTGCAGATGCCGCCCGCTTATGCCGTGGCGAGCAGCTATCTGGTCGAGGGACTCCGCCGAGTGGGCGAGTTCTCGAGCCACGGATGCGGCCACCGGGTGCGTCGGCGTCGGCAGCGCGAAATACGGCCCGCTCAGGCGCGTCAGCACGTCGTCGAGGGCGGTGCGGAACACCTGTATCTCCTCCGGCGTGCTCGGCGCCGCACCGAGGATGGCCGTCATGACCGTCGTCAGGGCGACGACGCGGCCGAGGCGGTGCACCGGTTCGGGTGGCAGGGTCGACGGCGACAGCATCGGGCCGAGCACCAGACTGCCGGGGGAGTAGCGAGCCGAATGCGGTACGCCCGGTGCCAGCCAGACGGATTCCTGGGCGTCGAGGCATACCTGCTCGCCGTCGATCGTCAAGCGTGCCGACCCCGACGCCACGTAGACCAGGTGGGGCTCGTCATGGCTGTGGGTGGCGTGTCCCAAGAAGCGGATCGAGTTCTCGGGGACGGTGGTCGCGAGCCGACCCGGCACCTGGTACATGTGTGATTCCTCCTCGGCGTCGCCGATCCGGGTCCGTCGTGTCGGGTTGGTGTCCAGATCGTGTCAGGTTCGGACTCTCTCGACCATTCTGACGTATTAGCTTAGTCTCGCCTAATACCTATCGACGAGAAGTGAGTTCCTCATGCGTCACCTCCGCGCGTCCGGAGCAGCGGTCATCGCCCTGCTCGCAGCGCTCGTGCTCGTTCTCTCCGGCTGTTCGTCGTCCGACGACACCGCGTCCGACGGCGATACGCGCGTCGTCCCGACGATCAAGGGCGACGTCGAGATCCCGGCGAATCCGGAACGGATCGTCGTGCTGAACTACGCGCTCGCCGGCTATCTCTACGACCTGGACGTTCCGGTTGTCGCGACCACCACCGAGTCGACCGATCAGAAGGGCGAGTTCGCGCCGCAGTGGGCCGACGCCGCGACGGAGCAGGGCACCGTGTTCCTGCCGTGGAGCGCCGACGGCTTCGACATGGAGGCCATTCTCGAGCAGGAGCCCGACCTCATCGTGGCAGGCGGTCTGGGATTCCCGTTCAAACACGCGACGACCGCGTACGACGAGCTGAGTCGGATCGCACCGACCGTCATCGTGAGCGACGATCTCACCGAATGGCAGTCGCAGTACGAGTTCATCGCCGACAAGGTGTTCGGAGAGCCGCAGGTGTACCGCGACGCGCTCGCCTCCTATGACAAGCGGATCACGGAGGTGAAGAACAACATCACCGTCCCCGCCGGCGAGTCGGTGTTCCTCTCGATGCTCGCCGACGGGCGAGCCTACGTGCTGATCGAGGATCGCGGTCTGCCCAAGGAGTTCGCGAAGGTCGGCTTCCGACCCGCGCCGCTGTTCGCCTCCGGCAAGTACGAGCCGTACACCAAGGACGGGGACAGTTTCGAGTTGTCGACCGAACAGGTCGGGCAGGTCCTGACTCAGCCGACCCTGTTCGCGGCCGGGTTCAACGCCGACGTGACGTCGATCGCACAGATGCGCAAGCAGCCGATCTGGGCGGCACTGCCGTCGTTCCAGAAGAACCAGGCCTACGACCTGCCGTACTGGACCCAGCGCAGCGACTTCGACGAGGCGATGGACACGCTCGACATCATCGAGAAGCAGTTCGGGAAGAAGCAGTAGCCGGTGGCTCAGCGCACGATCACACCATTGCCGTTGACGCTGCGGCGACTGATGGTGCTCGGGACGCGTCGAGTCACTCCGCGCCTTCAGCGCGTGCGGCTCGGCGGACCCGAACTCGGGGCCTTCGAGCGCGACGGCCTGTCGCTGCCCGCGTTCGCCAGCCCGGGTTTCGACGATCACGTGAAAGTGATCTTCGCGGCCGAGGGCGACGTCACCGACGTGCTGCCCGTCCAACTCGATCAGGGAATCCGATGGCGGGCGTCGGAACTGCTTCAGACCCGCGACTACACGCCGATCGAGGTCGACCGAGACCGCGGCGAGATGTCACTCGACTTCGTGATCCACAGCGACGGCGATCCGGCCGCAGGTCCAGGTGAGAAATGGGCGCGCGACGCCCGACCCGGCGACGACCTGTGGATCGTCGGGCCGAAATCATCGACAGTGATCCCGGACGACGTGGACTGGACACTGTTGGTCGGCGACGAGACCGCGCAACCGGCGATCGAACGGTTCCTCGCGGAGCGTCCCGTCGCCGGCCCCGCGCGCATCGTCGCGGCGATCTCCGACGAATGCGCGCGACGCGACTTCGCCCTCGGTCCGGACGACGAGGTCACCTGGGTGCTCGCGCCGTCCGGCGACAGCTCGGCGCTGGCCGCAGCGGTGGCCGACGTCGTCCCGCTGCCCGGGCACGCCTACGTGTGGGCGGGTGCGGAGAGCCGCGCGCTGTTACCGGTCCGAAAGCACGCGGCGCGCGGCCTCGGCGTCCCGAAGAGCCATGTCGACATCACCGGCTACTGGCACCTGCGCGAGGCCGAGTCGGCCGTCCCGCACCAGGAGTCGTCGGCACCGAGGTCGTCGTTGGTCACCTCGCCGGTCACCTGGTTCGCGGTCCGCGCCGCGCTGCGCTGCGGCCTCCTGGAGAACATCGACGTGGACCGCCCGACTCGAGCGAGCCTGTCCGAGCAGGGGCCGTTGGTCGACGTGTTGATCGATTGCGGTGTCGTCGCCGACCGCGCGGGCGTTCTCGAACTCACCGAGATCGGCGACACGCTCGTGACCGACGAGCACGCGGCCGAGTCGTTCGACGGCGTCGACGCCGAGCAGATCCTCGCCCTGGCGCACCTCGCCGATGCGGTGGCGACCGGACGGCCCGCGTGGCAGACGCACACCGGACAGACGTTCGCCGAGGTCGCGGACGACGACACCCGGGTGTCCGCCGAACTCGTCGACCGCAGCGCGGGTCGAGTCTTCCTGCTTCCTGCGATCCGGCGGCTCGCCGTGTTCGAGGCCGGTCGATCCGTCGGGTTCTGTGGTCCGGGAGCGGCCGTCGTCGCAGACGGCGTCGGTCGTGCCGTCGAACCGCTGGTCGGCGAGTACGACGCGGTGGTGGCGGTGGACGCCCTCGGCTACCGCACCGACGACGAGATCGTCGACTTCCTGCGCGGACTGCACGAGGTCGCCGACCGGGTGGTCCTCATCGAGGCGACCTCGCAAGACGCACTCGGCGGCACCGGGGTCGAACGCGCGTTGATCTACTTCGCGACCGTGGGAGCGGCACCGCGTTCGGCCGAGAGGTACACCCAGCTCGCCGCGGCGGCCGGATGGGCGCAGGCCGACTCGGTGGCGCTCGGCTGGGGTGTCGACGCCATCACCCTGCGGGCGGATCCGCGGCAGGCGTGATCACTCGACGGTTCGCCGCACTCGCGGTGGCGTTGGCTCTCCTCGGGGCGCTGTGCGTGCTGAGCCTCGCGATCGGATCGGCGCACCTGCCGCCGTCGACGGTCTGGGACGCATTGCGCGGATCGGACGGGAGCATCGACCACATCACCGTCGTCGACGTCCGAGTGCCGCGCACGCTGATCGGTGTCCTGGTGGGCGCCGGGCTCGGCGTGGCCGGCGCCCTCATGCAGGCCATCACCCGCAACCCGCTCGCCGACCCGGGCATCCTCGGCGTGAACGCCGGCGCCGGCCTGGCCGTCGCGCTCGGTGTCGCCTATCTCGGCCTCACTCAGATCGACCAGTTCATCTGGCTGGCGCTGCTCGGCGCTGTGGCGTCCGCGCTGCTGGTCGCGGCGGTGTCGGCGCGCGGATCGGGAGGCTCCAGCCCATTGCGTCTGACCCTGGTCGGCGTGGCGGTGACCGCCGTCTTCAACGGCATCAGCCAAAGCTTGTCGTTGGTCAACCCCGAGCGCTTCGAACACGTGCGGTTCTGGGGTGTCGGCACCATCGCCGATCGGCCGCCGGGCACCCTGGGATTCGTCGCGCCGTTCATCGCCGTCGGGCTCGTGCTGGCGGTGGTCGGTGGGCGGTCGCTCAACGCTCTGGCCCTCGGCGACGACGTCGCACGATCGATCGGCGTGCGCGTGGGCACCGCGCGGGTCGCCGGGCTCGTCGCACTGGTCCTGCTGTGCGGCGCGGCGACCGCCGCGGCGGGGCCGATCGCGTTCGTGGGGCTCATGGTCCCGCACGCGGTCCGACTGGTCGCGGGCGCCGATCAGCGGTGGGTACTCGCCTACTCGGCGATCGTGGGACCGAGCCTGCTCCTCCTTGCGGACATCATCGGGCGGCTCGTCGTATGGCCGGCCGAACTGCAGGTCGGCGTGGTGATGCCGCTGATCGGCGCGCCGATCCTGGTGTGGCTGGTTCGACGTAGGGCGGACCTGTGAAGTCGCGCGCGGTCCTCGTCTACTGCCTGGTGATCGGGGTGATCTGTGCGTGCGTGATCGCGTCGATGATGCTCGGTCGCACGGGACTGTCGATGGCGGACCTCGTCGGCCTGCTGACCGGTGATGCGCCGGGACGGGTGCGTCTCGTCTTCGACTGGCGGGCTCCCCGTGCGCTGGCGGCGGTGGTCTTCGGCGCATGCCTGGGCATCAGCGGTGCGCTGTTCCAGTCGCTCACGCGGAACGCGCTGGGCAGCCCGGACGTCATCGGCCTCAACGCGGGCGCCTACACCGGAGTCATCGTGGTGCTGATGGTCGGCGGCGCGGGTTTCGGCGAACTCGCCGCGGGTGCGGTCGCGGGCAGCGTCGTCGCCGCGGCGACGGTGTTCCTGTTCGCCTACCGAAAAGGCCTGGCGGGCTTTCGCCTGATCATCGTCGGCATCGCGATCAGCGCGATCCTGTCGTCGTTCAACCAGTGGTTCGCGGTTCGCGCCGATCTCGACGAGTCGATGCGCGCCGCGATCTGGGGTGCGGGCAGTCTCCACGGGATCACGTGGACGCCGTTGGTCGCGACGACGGCCATCGCGGCGGTCGCCGCGTGCGCGCTCGGGCCGCTCGCGCATTCGATCCGTGCTTTCGAACTCGGGGAGGAGACCGCTGCGTCGCTCGGTGTACGGGTGGAGCGGGTGAAGCTCGCGATGGTCCTGGTGGGCGTCGTGTTCACCGCGATCGTCACCGCCGTCGCCGGTCCGATCGCGTTCGTATCCCTGGCGGCGCCGCAGATCGCACGCCGTCTCACGAAGAGTCCGTCCCTGAGCATCACCGGTTCTGCTCTGGTCGGAGCGGGTGTCCTCGCAGTCGGTGACCTCACCGCCCAGCACCTGCTGGGTGACGTGTCACCGCCGGTCGGGGCGGTGACGGTCACTCTCGGCGGGCTCTACCTCATCTGGCTCCTGCTGCGGGAGTAGGGACCCCGAGCAGCGGCTGTTCGTCCGGAGCGAGGTCGTACCCGCGATCCCAGGGCAGACGGCCGTCGCGGTCCGGCCAGACGAGTTGGACCGCGACGAACGACTGGCCGAACACCAGCTTGGTGATCCGCAGCGCCGACGTGTCGATCACGCCGATCGCGGTCAGCGGATAGCCGTTGGTCGAGCGCAGGTGCTCGATCCGAGAGCCGGGGCCGAAGTCCGGGGTCAGGACCGCACGTGCCGCCGCCTCGTTGAGCACGGGGCCCGCGTACTCCGGCTCCACACCGGTCACCACGAGTTCGGGGCGTCCGAGTTCGGTGAGCCCCGAGGTGTACGCGATCGGAGCGGACGTCTCGTCGCCGTAGACGCCGGTCACGGCCCACGAACCGCGGGCGATCAGGGAGAGGGCATTCCCGATCAGATCATCGGACCCGCTGCAGCGGGGGTCGAATTCACACATGCTTCCTCCTTCGTCGGGCGATCTCCGGATGCGATCGGCAACCGTGGATCGTTCATGTGTTCGATCTGTGAGGTACTGTAGACACGAGGTCCGACACAACGCGTTCGCGCCGCGAGTGCGACGGACCGGAGTGATTCGGAGCAAGGCTAGAGTGGTGGTCGTGGCAGGACGTATCCCAGATAGCGACATCACGGCGATCCGTGAGCAGACGCGTATCGAGGACGTCATCGGCGACTACGTGGCACTGCGCAGTGCGGGCGTGGACAGCATGAAGGGCCTGTGCCCGTTCCACGACGAGAAGAGTCCGTCTTTCCACGTCCGCCCCAACCACGGACACTTCCACTGCTTCGGCTGCGGAGAGGGCGGCGACGTCTATTCGTTCCTGCAGAAGCAGGAGCACATCGGTTTCGTGGAGGCCGTCGAGCAGCTCGCCGACCGGATCGGCTACCGGATTAACTACGAGGGCGGTGCTGCGGCGACCAATCGCGACCGCGGCACACGCGCCCGTCTCGTCGCGGCCAACGCGGCTGCGCAGCGGTACTACGCCGAGCAGTTGCGGACGCCGGACGCTCAGGTCGCACGCGACTTCCTGGCCGGCCGCGGATTCGACGGGGCCACCGCCGAGACGTTCGGCTGCGGCTACGCGCCCGCCGGCTGGGACACGATGACCCGAGCTCTGCAGTCGCAGGGCTTCACCTTCGACGAACTCGAGAAGGCCGGACTGTCGAAGATGGGCCGCAAGGGTCCGATCGACCGGTTCCACCGCCGGCTGCTGTGGCCTATCCGCAACCTCGGCGGCGACGTCATCGGGTTCGGTGCGCGCAAGCTCTTCGACGACGATCAGCTCGGCAAGTACATGAACACACCCGAGACCATGCTGTACAAGAAGTCGCAGGTGCTCTTCGGGCTCGACCTGGCCAAGAAGCAGATCGCCAAGGGACATCAGGTGGTGGTCGTCGAGGGCTACACCGACGTCATGGCGATGCATGTGGCGGGTGTGCACACCGCTGTCGCCTCGTGTGGCACCGCATTCGGCGAAGACCATCTGGCCCTGATCCGTCGCCTGATGATGGACGACTCGTACTTCCGCGGCGAGGTGATCTACACCTTCGACGGCGACGAGGCGGGGCAGGCGGCCGCGCTCAAGGCGTTCGAAGGCGAACAGTCGATCGCCGGACAGACCTTCGTCGCCGTGGCACCCGACGGCATGGATCCCTGCGACCTGCGGCAGCGCTCCGGCGACGCGGCCGTCCGCGATCTGATCGCTCGCCGCATCCCGATGTTCGAGTTCGCGATCAAGGCGCTGCTGCGCAAGCACGATCTCGACACGGCCGAGGGACGGGTGGCGGCCCTGCGCGACACCGTGCCCGTGGTCGCGCGGATCCGCGACGTCGCACTCCGTGACGAGTACGCGCGTCAACTGGCCGGATGGGTGGGCTGGGACGACGTCGGTCAGGTGCTGCAGCGGGTGCGCGGCATGGCCAGGTCGACACGCGGTCGCCAGAACGGGCGCGCCACCCGCGGCCGGGTCCGCCCCGAGGCGCTCTCGACTCCGCCGACGGCTCGACCGCTGCCGAACGACCCGCGCCTGTGGGCTCAACGCGAGGCGCTCAAGTCCGCGTTGCAGTACCCCGCGGTCGCGGGCACGGTCTTCGACTCGCTGCCCGGCGAGTGCTTCAGCGATCCGTCGTACCGACGACTACGTGAGGCCATCGCCGAAGCCGGGGGAGCGGCCAGCGGACTCGGCGGCGCCACCTGGGTGGAGGCGGTGATCGGCGCCGTCGACGACGACGCCTTCAGCCCGCTGGTGACCGAGCTCGCGGTGGAGCCGATGCCCGTCGAGGACGACAAGATCCCCCGGTACATCTCGAGCGTCCTGGCCAGGTCGCAGGAGGTGTGGGTCGGCTCGCAGATCGCCGACATCAAGTCGAAGGTCAGCCGGATGTCGGCGGCCAAGGACCCGGACGAGTACCACGCGCTGTTCGGCGATCTGGTGGCACTCGAGTCGTATCGCCGGAGCCTGTTGGAGCAGACATTCGAGTCGGGTGTCTGAGACGTCGTCCCGACGCTGATCGGAATCGGGCAAAAACTGCCGAACCCGGGTGTCGGCTGCGCACGCGAACTCCGGGGAATTAACGTATCCACCGTGTTTCGTTCGCGATCGGGCACCTCGGCGCGAACGATGAGCGCTACCCGTTGGGAGAAGAACTTTGTCTGCACCCTCTGCAGCACGGTCGGCCATGCGCGAACTCACCGTTCGCTCGGTCGTCCTCGGTGGACTGATCACCCTCGTGTTCACCGCGGCCAACGTCTACCTCGGCCTCAAAGTGGGCCTGACGTTCGCCACCGCCATCCCGGCCGCCGTCATCTCGATGTCGGTGCTCCGCTACTTCCGTGACCATTCGATCACCGAGAACAACATCGTGCAGACCATCGCGTCGGCGGCGGGCACGCTGTCGGCGATCGTCTTCGTGCTGCCCGGTCTGATCATGATCGGCTGGTGGAGCGGCTTCCCGTACTGGACCACCGTCGCGGTCTGTGCGATCGGCGGCCTGTTGGGCGTCATGTATTCGATCCCGCTGCGTCGCGCACTGGTCACCGGATCGGATCTGCCGTATCCGGAAGGCGTGGCCGCCGCCGAGGTGCTCAAGGTCGGCGAGGCGTCGACCGATCACGAGTCCGACGTCGACGACAGGGGCATCGATCAGAACCGCGGCGGCATGCGGGCGATCGTCGTCGGATCGCTGGGTTCGGCGCTGTTCTCGATACTCGGCGCGCTCAAACTCCTGGCGACCGAGGCGTCGGTCGCGTTCAAGGTCGGTTCCGGGGCGACCATGATGGGCGCCAGCCTGTCGCTGGCGCTCGTGGGCGTCGGCCACCTCGTCGGCGTGGCCGTCGGCATCGCGATGCTCGTCGGCCTGGTGATCGCGTTCTTCGTGCTGCTCCCGATCCGCACGTGGAACTCGGCGCCCACCGACGGCCTCGCCGACTACGTCGACAAGATCTTCTCCGACGACGTCCGCATGGTCGGTGCGGGTGCCATCGCCGTCGCCGCCGTCTGGACGCTCGCTACCGTCATCGGCCCCATCCTCAAGGGCATCATCGCCGCGATGGCCAGCGCCAAGGCGCGCAAGTCCGGCAACTCGGTGGACGTCACCGAGCGGGACATCCCGATCCAGTGGGTCGGCCTCACCGTGATCCTGGCGATGATCCCGATCGGTTGGCTGCTGTGGGACTTCGCCGCCGACTCGCACATCGCCGACTCGCTCGCGGGCATCGTCATCGTCAGTATCGTGTTCGTCCTGGTGATCGGTCTCGTCGTCGCCGCCGTCTGCGGATACATGGCGGGTCTGATCGGCTCGTCGAACAGTCCGATCTCCGGAGTGGGCATCCTGGTGGTGCTGTGCGCGGCCCTGCTGATCAAGGTGACGCACGGGTCGACCGACGATCCGAACGAGGTACAGGCGCTCATCGCGTACACCCTGTTCACCGCCGCGGTGGTCTTCGGCGTCGCGACGATCTCCAACGACAACCTGCAGGACCTCAAGACCGGCCAGCTCGTCGGCGCCACGCCGTGGAAGCAGCAGGTCGCGCTGATCATCGGTGTGGTGTTCGGCTCGGCGATCATTCCGCCGATCCTGAGTCTGATGAACAAGGCGTTCGGATTCACCGGTGCGACCAAGCCCGACGGCGCGCCGGGCGAACTCGCGGCGCCGCAGGCCGGTCTCATGTCGACCCTGGCCAAGGGGGTGTTCGGCGGAGACCTCAACTGGGCGCTCATCGGTGTCGGCGCGCTGATCGGTGTCGGCGTCATCCTCGTCGACGAGGTCCTCAAACGCAGCACGTCCCGGTTCAGTCTGCCGCCGCTGGCCGTCGGCATGGGCATCTACCTGCCGATGTCGTTGACCCTGATCATCCCGCTCGGCGCGTTCCTCGGCGTGTTCTACGACAAGTGGGCGGCGCGCGACGCGGTCGATGGCGAACGCAAGCGACGGCTCGGCGTGCTGTTGGCGACCGGTCTGATCGTCGGTGAGAGCATCTGGGGCGTGATCTTCGCGGCGATCGTGGCGGCGTCCGGCAAGGATGCTCCACTCTCGATCGTCGGCGACGGTTACGGGGACGGGGCGCAGATCGTCGGCATCATCGTCTTCGTCCTGCTGGTGGGCGGCATGTATCGCTACACCCAACGTCGGTCGGAGCGAGACTTCGCGGCCATGTCGCAGAAGTGAGATGACGCGGGGGCCGACGAACGCGGCGACGCCGGTGCCGGTAATCTGGTTCCGCCCCGTTAGCCAAGTTGGTTAAGGCCCCGCTCTCATAAAGCGGTCATTCGTCGGTTCGAGCCCGACACGGGGCACGTGAGAGATCCGTTGGCTCCGCCGAGCCTGCGCCGCTCAGCGGTCGTGTTCGACGTCGCAGTCGGTGCGGTGGCCGTGTTGGTGGCCATCGCGTCGAGCGAGGGGCAGACCGTCTGGATGGCGGTGTCCGGCGGGCTCATCGCGCTCGGTCTCCTGGTGCGTCGGCGCCTCCCCACCGTGATGATGACCACGGCGGTGGCGTCGGCCGTGATCCAAGTCGCGAGCATGCACATCACCGTGCTGTCCCTGCTGTACGCGCCGATGTTCTTCACGGCCGGCGGACACCCGGACCGGCGGGTGCGCCGAGGCGCGTTCGTCGTCGCGGTGGTCGGCTCGTTCGTCGCCGGCGCCGTGTTCCCCCACGCGTACGGCGACTTTCAGACCGGTGACGGCGGCCTCGGGTGGGCGACCGTCTTCGGCACGGTGGGCACCGGTGTCGTCGTCCTGGGCGGGTGGACCGCGGGTTTCGTCGGGCACCAGCGTCGGAGCGTCGCGGCCGCCGAGGTCAGCGAGACGATATCCGAACTGGAGCGTCGGCGCGTCCTCGACCTGTACGACGAGCAGGCCGAGCGCTCCCGACTGGCCCGTGACATGCACGATGTGGTGGCGCACTCGCTGGCGGTGGTCGTCGCGCAGGCCGAGGGAGCGAAGTACACCCTGGACGCGAATCCGGACGCCGCGCGGGATGCGCTCGGCGTCATCGCCGACACCGCGCGGGAGGCACTGGCCGACGTCCGGACGGTGCTGGAGCAGCTGCGCAGCACCGAGTCCGCCGGCGAGATCGACCGCGACGACCGGGATCAACTGCTGGACCGGATGCGTGCGGCGGGCATGCGGATCGAGGAGACCGAGGTCGGTTCGGCGGACGACGTCGCCGTAGCGAGCGTCCGCGTGGCCCACGCGGTGCTGACCGAATCGCTGACCAATGCACTCAAGTACGGCGACCTCGCGCACGCGGTGACCGTGCACCACGATTGGACGAGCGGATGCCGGTTGACCGTCGGCAACGTCGTCGCCGACACCCCGCTCGCACCCGGCGGCGCACGTCACGGCATCATCGGCATGACCGAACGCGCGGCGCACGTCGGTGGCGCCGTCTCGAGTGAGCCGTCCGGAGACACCTGGGTCGTGCAGCTGACGATCCCCGACACGGA
The DNA here is from genome assembly GCF_014197435.1 of Gordonia humi. Taxonomy (NCBI): domain Bacteria; kingdom Bacillati; phylum Actinomycetota; class Actinomycetes; order Mycobacteriales; family Gordoniaceae; genus Gordonia; species Gordonia humi. The sequence continues at coordinate 3,860,593 of NZ_JACIFP010000001.1, read as the reverse complement.
AGGAACCCGGACATGATCCGCGTGGCCCTCGTCGACGACCAGCCGTTGTTCCGCGGCGGCATCGCGATGATCCTGGAGAGCCAACCCGACATCGACGTCGTCGCACAGTGCTCGTCGGCCCTCGGGCTCAACGAGATGGTGTCGCGCGATCGGCCGGACGTGATTCTCATGGACGTGCGGATGCCGGGCGTGGACGGCATCACCGCGACCGCGTCGTTGGTCCGCGAACTCGGCGACGCCGCGCCCCGTGTCCTGGTGCTCACCACCTTCGACGTCGACGAGGCCGCCGCGTCGGCCATCGAGGCGGGGGCCAGCGGCTTCGTCCTCAAAGACGCCCAACCCGACTTCCTGCTGGCGTCGGTGCGGGCCGTCGCCGACGGCAACCAGGTGGTGGCGGCCTCGGCGACGCGGCAGCTGTTCGAGCGGCACCGGGCGCGGAGCACCTCGCGGCCCGGTCCGGAGTACGGCGAGCTGACCCCGCGCGAGCGGGAGATCCTGGTGTGCGCGGCGCGGGGCCTGTCGAATGCGGAGATCGCCGCCGCCGAGTTCCTGTCGGAGGCGACGGTGAAGACCCACATCTCGCGGATCCTCGCCAAGCTCGGGCTGCGCGACCGCGTACAACTCGTGGTGTACGCGTACGAGCACGACCTGGTCTGACCGTCCGGGCGCGTACATCGCAGGATGTACGTCGAGACCATCCTCGCGACAGATGTGTCCGACCAGGTCAGAGCCATAGCGTTGCAGTCATGAACAACGTATCCGCTCCCGCGGTCACCCTGCGAAACGTGTCCCGAACCTACGGGGACCCGACCAATCCCATCCACGCGCTCCGCGACGTCAGCGTCGACATCCGCCGCAGCGAGTTCACCGCGATCATGGGCCCGTCCGGATCGGGCAAGTCGACGCTGATGAACGTCGTCGCCGGTCTCGACGAGGCGACGTCGGGACAGATCTGGCTCGGACAGAACCCGATCGTCGGCCTCGGCGACACCGCCCGCACCATTCTGCGACGTACCAACATCGGTTTCGTGTTTCAATCGTTCAATCTGGTGCCGACGCTCTCGGCGGAGGAGAACATCCGCCTGCCGTTCGTACTCGCCGGGCGCAAGCCGACCGCCGATCAGGAGGCGTGGATCGAACACCTCGTGATCGCGCTCGGGTTGCGCGACCGACTCGGACACCTGCCGTCGGAGCTGTCCGGTGGACAGCAGCAGCGGGTGGCGATCGTCCGGGCGCTGGCGGGACGGCCGACCATCATCCTCGCCGACGAGCCGACCGGGGCCCTCGACACCCGGACCGGCCGCGAGGTGCTGACCCTGCTGACGACGGCGGCGCGCGAGTACGGCCAGGGGATCGCGATGGTCACGCACGATCCGGTCGCCGCGTCGTACGCCGATCGGATCCTGGTGTTGGCCGACGGCCGGATCGTCGGCGAGTACCGGGGACTGAATCCGAGGCAGATCTCCGACCTCCTCATCAATCTGCAGGAGGTGTCGGCATGAAGGCCACCAGCTCCCGACTGACCGTCGGATCTCTGCGTGAACTGTCCGCGGTCGGCGTCGTCTGTGCGCTGTCGGCGACGTACTCGACGACCCTGGTCTGCGCGTCGAGCATTCTCGGGACGATGGCGACCGTGAACGGCGGCAGCGTCGGACTGATGCTCGACATCGTGGCGAGCGTGTTCATCCTCATCGCACTCTTCGTGGCGGGCGTGGTGATCAGCAACGGCGTCGACACCGTGATCGCGGGACGGCGCAAGGAGCTGAGTCTGCTTCGACTGGTCGGCGCCAGCAGCAGGCAGCTGCGTGACTCGTTGGTCAACGCGGTCGCCAAGGTCGCCGTGGTCGGCGCCCTCGCGGGCGTCGTCGTCGGAGTGGCGGGTTCCTGGGCGCTTCGTGTGTCCCTCGTGCACCGCGGCACACTGCCGGTGGCCCACTACGACGTCCTGCCTCCGCTGGTGTTCGTCGGTGTGCTCGCGGTGATCGGGACCGCGGTGGGCGCCACATACATCGGGTCGAGATCGGCGCTGTCGGGCGCGGCGGTCTCCGGGACCACCCGTGTCGTCCGATCGTGGTTGCGGGACCTCGCCGCGGCGGCGTTCATCGCCGGGGGCGTGGTGCTGTTGATCGGCGCCTGCTACCTGGGGGAGAAGGCGAGCATGTCGGGCTTCGTCGTCGCATTCTTCGGATCCGCGGTGCTGGCCGTCGGTGTCATGCTCGGTGCCGGACGCATCGTCCCCGGTCTTGTCGCGTTCGCCGGACGACTGGTCGGCGGGTCTCCGTCGGCGGTCATCGCCCGTAAGAACGCCGTCAGCGATCCGCAGCGCACCACCCGATCGACGATCGGTCTGCTCATCGGAGTCACCCTCGTGACGACGATCGCCGGTGGGATGCAGGCGCTCACGAAATCGGTGCACAGCTGGGAGGGGCTCACCCCCGCGGATGTTCGACACGCCGAGCAGGTGCTGTCGGTCACGTCGACCGTGCTGATCGCCATGATCGCGATCTCCGCGATCATCGCCGCGGTCGGATTCGTCTCCACGATGTCGCTCACGGTGATCGGCCGGACTCGCGAGATCGGCATGCTGCGGGCGATGGGCTTCACCGGCAGGCAGATCCGATCGATGATCACCCTCGAGTCGTTGGCGCTGTCCGGGACGGCGGTCGTGTTCGGGCTGTTGCTCGGGATCGTGCTCGGAGCGGTGGGAGCGCAGTCGCTGGTCGGCGGGATGACCGACGGATTCGCGATCGGACTGCCGCTGCCCGCACTGCTCGCGATCGTCGGCTGCACCGTCGTCCTGGTGATCGCCGCGTCGCTGCCGCCGAGCCGCCGTGCCGTCGCCATCGCGCCGGTGGACGCGCTCGCGGTCGCGTAGCGGAGACGCTGATCGAGCCCTCTGTACGAGCGGAGTCGAGATCCCGTGAGGATCTCGACTCCGCTCGATCTGCAGGGTCCGATCAGGCGTCGACCGGATCGCCCTTCTCCCTGCGGGGCGCGGCCGCCGTCTCATCGGCGGTCTCTCCCGTCGTGGCGGGCTCGGAGATCTCGAACGGTTCGGGGAGTACCTGGCCCTCGCCGAGTCCTTCGACCTCCGCTTCGCCGCGGACCTTGGTCGACAGCGGCTTCTCGTCGACGAACGCCATGACGATCAGCGCGATCACCGCCAGCGGCACGAAGAACAGGAAGATCGGCAGCAGCGCGTCGTTGTACGACTCGACGACCGGGCCTCGGATCGCGTCGGGCAACGAGTTGACCAGCGACGGCGTCAGGTTCTTCTCGCCGCCTCCGCCGAGACCGCCTCCGTCGCCCTGCGGGACGCGGTCGCTGAGCAGCGAGATCAGACGCGAGGTGAAGATGGAGCCGACGACGGCGGAGCCGAGCGTCGCACCGACCTGGCGGAAGTAGTTGTTCGCCGCCGTGGCGGTTCCCACGAACGCTCCCGGGAACTCGTTCTGAACGATCAGGGTGAGGATCTGCATGATCAGGCCGATGCCGATGCCGAACACCCCCAGGTAGACGCACATCTGCCAGTTCGGCGTCTGCGGATGCATCGACGACAGGAGCCACAGACCCAGGCCGATCACCACGGCGCCGGCGAGCGTGAACACCTTGTAGCGGCCGGTCCGCGAGACGATCTGCCCGGAGATGATCGAGGTGACCAGCAGACCGCCCATCATCGGCGTCATGTACAGGCCGGCCACGGTGGCGTCGACGCCGGTCACCATCTGGATGTAGGTCGGCATGTAGCCCAGGGTTCCGAACATCGCGATGCCGACCATGAGCGCGGCGATCGTGGTGAGCGTGAAGTTGCGGCGCGAGAACAGTTGCATCGGGATGATCGGCATCTGAGCGCGCTTCTCGACGAACACGAATGCGACGGCGAGGACGACGGCGGCGACGATCAGGACGATGATCTGCGGGCTGACCCAGTCGTACTGGCTGCCGCCCCAGGTTCCGATGAGAACGATCGCCGTGGTCGCGAGTGCGATGAGGGCCATGCCCTCGAAGTCCAGGCGTGGACGTTCGTCGTGCTGCGGCTTCGGGATGCGCATGAAGGCGATGGTCGCGACGATGGCGAGTGCGCCGAGCGGGACGTTCAGCCAGAACGCCCAGCGCCAGCCCGGTCCCTCGGTGAGCCAGCCGCCGAGCAGCGGCCCGGCGACGGATGCCACGGCGAAGACCGCGCCCATGAATCCCATGTAACGCCCGCGATCGCGCGGGGAGACGACGTCGGCGATGGCCGCCTGCGCGAGGATCATCAGACCGCCGCCGCCCAGACCCTGGATGACACGGGCGACGATCAGCCACATGATGTTTCCGGCGAGTGCGCCGACGACGGATCCGGCGATGAACACCGTGATGGCGAACAGGATGACCGGTTTGCGTCCCAGCAGGTCGCTGATGCGGCCGTAGACGGGCATCACGATCGTCATCGCGAGGATGTAGGCGGTGATGACCCATGTCATCTGATCGACGCCGTTGAGCTCGCCCACGATCGTCGGGAGCGCGGTGGAGAGCACGGTCTGGTTGAGCGATGCCAGCAGCATCGTGACCATCAGGCCGATGAACAGCAGGATGATGTTCTTCTGAGACATGCCCGTGGCGGGGCGTGTCTCTACGGAGGTCGTCATGTGAGGTCCTTGAGGGTGTTTCGAAAGACGGTGATCGATTCGGCGACCGCGGGGCGGGTCGGGTCGTCGATCGAATCGGGGTCACGGGTGTAGGAGAAGCGCATGATCGCGGTCGCGAGCATGATGAGCGACATCGCACGGTCCAGGTCGTCGCCGTCGTCGTAGCGCTCGGCCAGCGCCTTGGCGATCAGGTCTTGGGCTGCGATCGCGTGGTGCTGGCTACGGAGTTGCAGTTCGGGGTGAACGAGCACGAGAGCGCGTCGATCGGCCGGCCTGTTCCGGACGTGTCGGATGCTCGACGCGGTTGCGAACACGATCCGAACGGCACGTTCGAGCTGGCCCGGGACGTCCAACAGGTGGTCGACGGAGTCCGGAGGGAGGGCTGGGGCCCCGGCGCCCAGGACCGCGTCCTCTTTGGACGCGAAGTAGTTGAAGAAGGTACGGCGCGAGACGCCCGCGCGGTCGGCGATGGCGCTGACCGTCGTCTCGGTGAGGCCGTTCTCCTGAACGAGGTCGAGGGCCGCATCGTGCAGACGAGTCAGCGTTTCGAGACGTTGGCGCTCGCGAAGGGATGGCTGAGAAACTTGCACTAGTGCAGTATTGCACGAGTGCAAATATTGCACCAGTGAATGTGATCGACAAGACGTGAAGGAATGACCGCGCCCGTCGGCGAGTTGTCATCGACGTGAATCCACCAGTGCGACACCGACGGGTCGTTGTGATCGGGGCGGGACAGGCCGGCTTGTCCGCGGCGTACTTCCTCGTCCGCGCGGGTCTGACGCCCGGCGTGGACATGGAGGTCCTCGACGCCAACCCGACCCCGGGCGGTGCATGGAGCCACCGGTGGGACGCGCTGACATTCGATCATGTCAACGGACTGCATGATCTGCCCGATTCGGCAATCGGTCCGGCAGATCCGGCGGAGCCGGCGCGGGAGGTGGTCAAGCGCTATTACGGCCGCTACGAGAACGAGAAGTCGTTGAAGGTGCAGCGGCCGTGGCGCGTGCGGTCGGTCGAGACGGTCGACGACGGCGACGCCCGGTTCCGAGTGACGGCCGACGGGCCCGACGGTGCGACGCGCGTGTACCTCGCCGGCGCCGTGGTGTCGGGGACCGGGACGTGGGACCGACCGTATGTGCCCTGGTATCCGGGCCGCTTCGGCGGTCGTCAGCTCACCACCCGAGACTTCACGACGCCGACCGACTTCGTGGGGCGGCGCGTGCTCGTGGTGGGCGGTGGAATCTCGGCGATCCAGTTCGTCATGTTGTTCGACGAGAGCGGCGTCGACACGCTGTGGTCCACGCGGACGCCGCCGCGGTGGCGAGACTGTCCGTTCGACACGAACGCCGGTCGAGAGGTGGAGATGCGTGTGGCCGCCCGCACTCGCGCCGGACTGCGGCCGCGCAGCGTCGTCGCCGAGACCGGCCTGCCGACCTCGCCCGCCGTGCTCGACGCCATCGACCGGGGTGTGCTCGTCTCGCGCGGACCGGTCCGGGCGTTGACCGACGACGGCGTCGACTTCGCCGACGGCACTCATGAGCGCGTGGACGTGATCCTGTGGGCCACCGGATTCCGCGCCTCGCTCGGACATCTCGCACCACTGGGTATTCGGGAACGTACCGGTGGTGTGCTCATGGCCGACGACGATGTGAGCGTCGTCAAGGCGCCGGGACTGTTCCTCGTCGGCTACGGGCGAAGCGCCTCGACGCTCGGCGCGACGCGCGCCGGTCGGCGTGCCGCGCGGGAGGCGATGCTGGCCACCGAACGACGCGATCGCGCGATCTCGTCGCGCTGACTCGAGTCTCACGCCGCGGGCGTCGGTTCGCGCTCCGTGTCGGACGGGGCGCGCGAACCGATACCGCGGGCGTGTTCGGTCGATCGCGCCCGTAGTCGGATTCCGACGGGTCTACGCGAACGAGAGGAACAGTCTCTCGAGCTTGTCCTGATCGACGTTGTCGGGTTCGGTCGTCAGACAGTGTTCGAGGCCGGTCGCGACCATCGCGTAGCCGCTGCGACGCAGGGCCTTGTCGACGGCGGCGAGTTGGGGCAGGACGTCCTCGCATTCGGCGCCCTCATCCAGCATGTGGATCACCGTTGCGAGATGACCGTGCGCGCGGCGCAGGCGGGTGAGGATCGGTCTGACGTCGTCGGCGGGGAGTTGCATCGTCGCGACTCTAGCGGGCGGTCGAGGTCAGGGCGTCGAGGACTCCGGACAGGCGGGTGCGCGCATCCGCCGCGATCGGGCCCAGTGCCGCCGTTCCGGTGAACTCCTCCATGACGCCGGGGTCCATGATCTCCACGAGTGACGATCCGTCGTCGTTCGCGCTGACCACGACGTTGCAGGGAAGCAACGACGCGACGCGTGGGTCGGCGGTCAGGGCGGCATGGGCCAGTTGCGGCCGGCACGCGCCCAGGATGATCTTCGGCGCGACGTCGACGTCGATCTTGGTCTTGAGGGTGGCCTTGATGTCGATCTCGGTCAGGACGCCGAAACCTGCGTCGGCGAGTGCGGAGCGCACGTCGGCGACGGTCTGGTCGTACGGCGTCGGGACGGTGGCGGACAGCGTGAAGTCGGGCATTTCGGGTGCTCCTCTCGGACGGGCTCTGTGTCGCTCCTCCAGTATCGCATATCCCCCTGGGGGGATGCCGGTTTTCCGCTGCGTCAACCCTCGGGGAGCAGGGGCGGAATGCCGTCTCGTCGCACCACCACGCCGCTCGGGCGCGCGGCGCGGTGATCGCCGCGCGCCCTGCGACGGATTCCGCCCGCGACCACATTCGCGTATCAGTGATCGCGGGCAGAGCGTCACTCCTGAGTGGAGAGCACCTCGGAGACGAACGTCTGCACACGCCGTTCCATGTCGGCGACCTGCTGTTCGCGGATCGCGTCGACGTCGGTGCCCTTGTGATAGGCGGGAGGCAGCTTACGTGCGTGCTTCGGACAGTTGAAGTCCTCGCAGACCAGGATGCCGAGCGTGTCGCCCTTGCGGCCGCGTGCTCCGGCGCGGCGCACCGTGTAGAGCAGCGCGTCCTCGGTGATGTCGACGTCGCGGCACCACGAGCACATGGCTCGACGGCGCGGCTTGGCCTCGGAACGGTTGAGGAGCAGGGCGACGAACTCGTCGTCGCGTTCGACGACGACATACGCCCGGCGTGGCATCTTCGCGTCGCGCCAGCCGTAGAACTCGCGGCGGCTGAAGTCGATGTCGGCGAAGTCGGATGGGAACGTGACCTTCGAGATCTCGCTCTTGGTGGCGCCGCGGAACGCGGACAGGATCTGCTTCTGAGTGGGGGTGCGCATGGCGAATGACCTTCTGATGTCAAGGGGATGAGGGAACGCTGCAGCGGCCGATCACCGTGGATCGGCTGCGGGGCGCGGTCATCTCGATGCGGCGCGATGGGCGCCGACGACTCCTTGCATTCGTGAGGTCACGGTGACCAGGGTAGGGGCGCGGTGGCGCGGTTGTCGACCGGAATCGTCGTCGATCGGCGTCACTCGCCGCGTACCGAGGGCGGGATCACCTGATCGATCGCGGCCGTCGGACCATGCGAGGGTCCGGGGCGGACTCGATGCCGGACGAACGTCGCCGGTGGTGGATCCGCTTCCTCGGTGCTGTCGCGAACGGTCGAGGACTGACGGTCGCGACACGGAATGTCGGCGTTGTCGACGGGCCGACCACGTCCCCGGTGGATCCGTTCCGGCGGTGGGGCGCCGATCGCTCCGCGCGCGTGACGGTCTCAGAACTGGCTGGCCGCACCGGCCTCGGCCTGTGCCTGGCTGAAACCCTCGTAGACGAGTTGTTCGACGAGGCCCTGCTGGGAGAAGGCGGTCATCTCCATGTATTCGGCCGCCTTCTTCTTCGCCTGCTGCGTCCAGTTCGGGGACAGAGAGTCGACGGCGAAGGTCGCGTCGCTCTCAGTGAATCCTTCGTAGGCGAGCTGTTCGATGAGCCCCTGTCGCGAGAACGCCGACATGTCGAGATAGTCGCGGCCCTTCTGTACCGCGTTGCGTCGTGACGCGCTCATCGCGTCGGCGGACGTCGTCCGAGCGGGCGTTCGGGTCGTCGCCTCGACGGCCTCGGTCGTGGTGCTCGCCGTCGGTGCGGCGCGCTCGGTGGACCGCGGCCGCGCGGTGATCGTTTCGGTCGTCGTCGCGGTCACGGTCACCGTGCTCGGCATCGCCGCCGTGCCCGTGTCACTGCCGCACGACGCGACGCCGAGCGCGGCGAAGGCCGCGGCGAACACCGAAGCGGCGCATCGGATCGGACGGTTCATCATGGCGGCACCTTCGGTCGGCGGGGCGATCGACGGTGTGACAAGCCCCGGGAAATGGTAACTACCGGGCGATCGCATCGTTCGACGAACGGTACGACGACGGTGGAATTTCACCCGAACAGTGGACGCCGGGCCATCGACGGCACCGGGTGGCGTGTGGGAAGACCAATGGCCTCGACCGCGAGGTCGAGGCCATTGACTGCGTGAGCTGTGCCGGGTGGCCCATCAGTGCGAGCCGGAGTACTGGTCTCGCAGGTTCCGCTTGAGGATCTTGCCGGCACCGGATTTAGGCAGAGCATCGGGTGTCAGATGGACCACTCGCGGAACCTTGTAGCCCGCGATCAGCTCGCGAGCGTGCGAACGCAGGTCGTCTCCCGTCGTGACGCTGCCCGAACGCATCAGAACGACCGCGTGCACGGCCTCACCCCACCGTGGGTCCGGAATTCCGAAGACCGCGACCTCTTGGACGTCGGGGTGACGGTACAGGGCGTTCTCGACCTCGGTGGAATAGACGTTCTCACCGCCGCTGATGATCATGTCCTTCAGGCGGTCGACCACGAAGACGTACCCGCCGTCGTCGACGTACCCCATGTCACCGCTGTGGTACCACCCGTCACCGGGCAGGACCTCGGCGGTCTCCTCGGGCCGGTTGAGGTAGCCGAGCATGATGTTGGCGCCTCGGACCACGATCTCGCCGACCTGACCGGCGGGGACGGAGGCACCGGCCGCGTCCCGGATCTCCAGATCGACACCGACGACGGGCCGTCCGGCGGAGCGAAGGCGGGTGCGGGCCACCGGATCGTCGTCGGTCAGACCGCGCCGGTGGTCCTCGTGCGTCATGAAGGTGATGATCGGCGATCCCTCGGTCATGCCGTACACCTGGCACAGGTCGCATCCGAGTCTGTCGAACGCCTCGGCGAGGACCGTTTGAGGCATCGGCGAAGCGCCGTAGAGCACGGAGTCGAGTGAGCTGATGTCGATGTCGTCCGGCACCCCGTCGGCGAGGAGCATGCTGATCATCGTCGGGACCAGCATGGCGCGCGACACGCGTTCCGCCTCGACGAGTTCCAACCACGGGCGCGGTGCGAATCCGGGCATGATCACGTGCGTGCCGCCGACCCAGGTCAGCGCGACCGTCGAGGCGCCGTCCGCGAGATGAAACATCGGCCCGGCGTGTAGATAACGGTCGTGTTCGGTGTACCCGAGGTTGATCAGCGCGTGTTTCGCATTGGCCACCAGGTTCGAGTGACTCAGCAGTGCTCCCTTCGGCCGGCCCGTGGTGCCGCCGGTGTAGAAGACGCCCGCGACGTCGTCGCCGCCGACGACGAGCGGTCGCGGCTCGCGATCGGATCGAGTCATCTCGACGAGACTGGCACAGTCGTCGGGACACTCGCCGCGGCCTGCGTAGACGAGCCGGTCCACGTCGGAGCTCTCCGCCAGCAGCGTTCGGCCGACGTCCAGGAACGCATCGTCGACGATGAGCACCCGCGTCGACGAGTCGTCGATGATGAATGCGAGCTCGGCGGGCGCGAGTCGGGTGTTGATCTCGTTGAGCACTCGGCCGCTGCGCGGCACACCGAGCCAGGCCACGACGTGAGCTGCACTGTTGTGCGCCAGCATTCCCACGACGTCGCCCTTCGCCAGGCCGAATCCGTCCAGTGCGCCGTCGAACGATCGCACTCGCTGGGCCAACTCCGCATAGGTCCAACGCAGGTCGCCGTCGACGACCGCCTCGGCGTCGCCGAACAACTGCTCGGCTCGGTCGAGTGCGGCGGCGATATTCTCGTGCGTCACAATTCCTCCTCGTGATCCGGCCCGGCGATCCGGTCAGCGACGCCCGTAGGTGCAGTTGCCGCCGATGACGAAGTCGGGGATCTCGTCCCCCTGCTGTTCGAGCGTGTCGACATACACCTTGCGAGTGACCGCGGCGTCGAAGTGGCCGACGTAGTTTCCGTCCTCGTCGTAGTTGAGGAACGCTCCGTGGATGATGAAGAGCGCTTCGGTGACCTCTTCCGTACTGGCGACGAGCGTGTGGGTCGAACCGGCCGGCTCGTAGATGTACGACCCGGGCGTGTTCATCGAGGCCGCGCCGTACTCACGGTAGTGCCAGCTGCCCTTCGTCGTGTACCCGTGGACGGCTCCGGTGTGCAGGTGGGTGGGTAGCACCGTACCGGGCGCGAAGCGCGTATTGACGACGAGGAAGCCGCCTTCGATGTCGGCGACCGGCAATTGGATCGACAGGCCCGGAGCGAGGACGTCGCGCGCCCACGGGGTGTCGTTGGTCTGCATGGTCAGAGCGAGCGGAACGTCGAATGTCGTGGTCATGGATTCTCCTGGATCTCGTGGTTCTGTGTGTCTGCACAGTCGTGATCGACTGGGCTTCACGTGTCCATCGTCACATCGATCCGAGGGAAACTCTTGACATGTTGCGACAATGTTTTGACACTTGACGACATGGGTGATCTGGTGCGAGCGTCTGGTCTGATCAACATCCCGGAACTGATTGGACAGCACGGCGGGGACGCCGAGGAGTTGATGGCGTGGGCGGGCGTTCCCGCCGGAGTCGTCGGGGACTACAACCGGTTCATCACCTACAGCTCGTTGACGGCCCTGGTGGGCCGGGCGTCGGAGGTGCTCGGCATCACCGATCTCGGTCTGCGGGTCGCCCGTGTGCAGAGTCTGGAGATGATGGGGCCGATCGCGGTGCTCGCTCGCAATGCGGACACGGTCGAGGCCGGGCTGTTGGGGGTCATCAAATATCTGCACACCTACAGTCCGGCTATCCGAGCGGACATGTTCACCACCGGCCGGACGTCGACGTTCACCTTCACCATCACGCTCGCACGGCTGTCCTATCGGGCCCATCTGCACGAGTTGGCGCTCGGGGTCATCCTGGGGATGTTCGAGATGCTGGCCGGTCGTCGCTTCCGGCCGGAGCGGGTCACGTTCCAGCATCGACGGATGTCCGACACCGACGTCTATCTCGACTATTTCGGGGCGCCGACGTCCTTCGGCGAAGAGTTCAACTCTCTGACATTCCCGACGAGCGTGCTACGGCAACGGATCGAGGGCGGCGACGACCAGGCTCACGCGCTCGCTCAGCGCTTCCTCGGCGGCCAGCATCGTCATCTCGACATCGATGAGCACGTCCACGAACTCGTCGAGAAACTGATACCGCTCGGCCGAGCCGATCTGTCGACGGTCGCAGGTGCTCTCATGACGCATCCGCGCACGCTGCAGCGCCGACTCCGGGAACTGGGCACCAGTTTCGAACAACTCGTGGACGATTCACGCCGGGAGACCGCGATCGACCTGCTGCCGCGAGTCGACTTGTCGGTCGCCGAGATCGCGCAGCAACTCGGGTATTCCGAGCAGAGCACGTTCACCCGAAGCTGCAAGCGATGGTTCGGGTGCACCCCCAAGGCTCAGCGTGCCGCGCTGCGCGCGCTCGCACCTCGTGCGGAGCCGTTGTGAGGGCGATCGACCCGCGATCGGGCGGAGAAACGTAAGAAGCCCCGCAGACGACTGCGGGGCTTCTGATGCTCCCCCAATTGGACTCGAACCAATAACCTGCCGATTAACAGTCGGCTGCTCTGCCAATTGAGCTATGGGGGATTGCTCTTTCCGAACCGAGATGAAACTCTAGCCCATGGATCCAGATCGATGCAAAACGTCTGCTCAGGGCGATATTCGCCGTGCCCGCCGGGGGATGGTCGACGAGGCTGCGGCGGGTGGGGCCGTCGGTGACCGCTACATTGGGGCGCATGGCCACAACTCCCGGCGACGAGCCGACCTCTCTCGACGGCGATGACTTCCTCGCGGCCAATCGTGCGCGGCGCGAACAGATCCGCGCCGGAGAGGCTGCGAAGAACGTCGAGGAGGCGACGAACCTCGACGAGGAGCCCGCCGGTGACGACTCCGACGCCACGGGCACCGGCCGGGTCGGCGACCGCGGTGCGGGCCGGACCCTCGTCGGTGTGCTGGCGGCCCTCGTCGTCGTACTCGCCGTGACGACCGCGGTGTTCGGATACCTCGCGTTCTCCGGGACCGACGACGACTCCGGCGATCTCGACCGGGCGGGTGCGCTGCGCGACGCGAAGGAGTATGCGGCGCAGATGCTGACGTACGACACCGGCAAGTACGACGACCTGGATCGGCGCATCCGAGAGATCTCGACGCCGGCGTTCGCCGACCGGTACATCACGTCGTCTCAGGAGGCGCGCAAAGGCAACGACGCGGTCCAGGCGTCGTCGAAGGGCAGTGCCGAGACCGCGGGGATCGTGTCGATCACCCCGAACGAGGCCGTCGTCCTGGTGGCCCTGGACAACACGGTGACCAGTCCGCAAGCGCCGGCGCTCGGCACCGGGGACGGTCCCTATCCGTCGCGGGTGAAACTGACCCTGACCCGCGAGGGCGGGCGATGGCTGGTGTCCGACCTCGATGTGATCTGAACCGATTCAGCCCAGCAGGACGGCGGCCGACGCGGCCGCGACAGTCGGCGCATCGACGTCGGGGCGGCCGATCACGAGGTCGCCGGCCAGGTTGAGACTCGCGTGGACGAGGAACCGCGCGGCCGGGGCGGTCAGGTCGGGCCGCGCGCGGACCACCCACGTCGCCCATTCGTCGACGGTGGTGCGCTGCTGTCGCCGCAGCGCACGGAGTTCGTCGTCCGGCAGTGATCCCGTGCCCGACAGGTAGACCGACATGATGTCGGGGTCGTCGACACAGAGTGTGCTGTAACTGCTCGCGAGCGAGAACAGCGCCTGCTCGGGGGTCTGAGCGCGGGCCAGCGCGGACGCGACCGCGTCGGTCGTCCGGTCCGCGGTGCGCCACAGCGACGCGGTGAGGATCGCGGACTTCGACGAGAAGTGTCGATACACCCCCGACGCGGGCAACCCGACCGCGGCGCCGATGTCCTCGACGGTCACCTCGTGGAAGCCCTCGTGGGCGAACAGAGCGACGGCGGCCGCCAGGATCGATTCGCGACGTCCGGCCGGAACCAGGCCCGGACTCTCGGCGGGGGTCGGCGTCGGGGCGGGGAGGTCGACGTCGAGAAGCGTCATCGCGGCCCCCGCGACGAGATCGGTCGCCGCGCGTCGCGGCATCGTCACCCGATGCGTCGCCGGACTCGCGGCCACCGAGAGTGCGGCGACCGTCAACAGATCGGCCGACGGTCGCACGAGGCCCGGACGAGCCGCTTCGATCAGCGACCGCAGTCGACGGTGCAGGCCGATGCGCGCCTCGCGGGTCCGGACCCGATCGGGCTCACGGAGAACGCGCTGCTCCCAGCGGTACAGATTCCCCGACACCCGGTGATCGAGGAAGGTCTCGGTGAATGCGGCGAGTACCGCGCGCAGTTCGTCGCGGGGATCGTCGCATGCGGTCACCTCGGCGACGGCGGTGCTCACGTCCTCGGACAGTCGGTCGACCGCCGCGGCGAACAGGTCGTACTTGGTGGGGAAGTGTCGATACAGGGCCGGAGCCGAGATCCCGACCTCATCGGCGATGTCGATCAGTCGTGTCGCGGCGTACCCGCGTGCGCCGAACGCGTCCGATGCGGTTTTGAGCACCATCTCGCGACGATCGGCGGGCCGAGTGCGTGTCCGCGGTGTCGGCGATGGTCGGGCAGTCATGGCAGTCCATGCTATCGAATGGCCGATGAACTTCATGATCAACGCCAATATTCATGTTATCACCAGGTGAAGAAAACTTATGCTCTAATAAAGTTAATGAATGTTCGCATGAGTTCGATCACTTCCGGTGGTACTGTGTGGGCAGTTCGCAAACGGGCGTGTATCCGATTCGAGGTGTGATGAGCTTGCAGACCGGATGTATCGACGGTGTCAGGGACGGTGTCGACGAGAACGGCGTCGCTCGGTTGGAGATCGATCGGCCCGCGCAGATGAATGCTCTCGACGGCGCGGCGTCAGCCCGACTCATCACCGTGTGTCACGAGTGGGCGGCGCGGACGGACATCCGCGCAGTCGTGATCTCGGGGCGGGGCGGATCGTTCTGCGCGGGCGCCGACGTCGCCGGCATGGCGGACGACGCCGCGGCCGGCGGCGGTTTCGACGAGTCACAGGCGCGCGGCATCATCGAGAACGGGTCGAACCTGATCGGCGCGGTCCGTTCGCTGCGGGTTCCGGTCGTCGCGGCCGTCGACGGTCCGGCCGTCGGAATCGGCGCATCCCTGGCCGTGGCCTGCGATCTCGTCTACGCGACGGCTCGTTCGTACTTCCTGCTGGCGTTCGTCAACATCGGGTTGATGCCCGACGGCGGTGCGTCGGCGCTCTTCACCGCCTCGCTCGGCCGCGCGCGAGCCAATGCGATGGCCTTGCTGGGGGAGAAGCTGCCGGCCGCCGACGCCTTCGATGCGGGACTGCTCACCGCCGTCGCCGACGACGAGGAGGGACTCTCCGCTCAGGTCGATCGTGCGCTCGGACGACTGCTCCGAGCCTCTCCCGAGGCGCTGAAGACGACCAAGTCCGCACTCGACGCGCACTCGCTCGGCGGGTACGACGAGGCGATCGCCCGCGAGATCGCCGGTCAGACCGCACTCCTGCAGTCGCCGCAGTTCCAACAGATCCTCGCCGGATTCGCCAAACACTGACTCCGTTGTCGCCACCTTCCAGTAGATTCCGCGCGCCGCGCACAACCACCGAGGAGTACTTCATGACCGACGCCCTGGGCTTCGCCCTGAACGCCGAGCCGCAGCGATCGCGCCGCAACCACTGGAACAATCAGGTGCGACGTCATTCGGCGATGCAGCCGGACAAGGCGGCGCTCCGCTTCCTGGGAAAGACCACCACCTGGCGTGAACTGGACGAGCGCACCCACGCCCTCGCGGCCGCACTGCGCCGCCGGGGCGTGGAGTTCGGCGACCGCATCCTGGTCCTGATGCTCAACCGCACCGAGTACGTGGAGCTGACTCTCGCCGCCAACCTGATCGGCGCTATTCCGGTCCCGGTCAACATCCGTATGACGCCGCCGGAGATCGGTTTCCTGGTGGCCGACTCCGGCGCCAAGGTGATCGCCACCGAGACGATGCTCGCGCCGCTGGCCGATGCCGTCGCGGCCACGACCGCTGCGATCGACCACACGATCGTCGTCGGGGGCGCGCAGAGCGAGGGCCACCTGGACTACGAGGCCCTCGTCGCCGAGGACGCGTCCGACCTGCCGGACATCGACATCCCGGAGGACACCGTCGCGCTGATCATGTACACCTCGGGCACGACGGGAAAGCCCAAGGGGGCGATGCTCACCCACCAGAATCTGCAGGCGCAGGCGCTGAACACGCTGCAGGCCCTGAGCACCAGTGCCGACGACATCGGCTCGTGCGTCGCGCCGATGTTTCACATCGCCGGACTCGGCGCCATGACCCCGCTGTTCTACATGGGCGCCCTCGCGGTGATCCACCCGCTGGGGGCCTTCGATCCGAACGAGATGCTCGACACCCTCGAGAAGGAGGGCACCACCTCGATCTTTCTGGTGCCCGCGCAGTGGCAGGCCGTATGCGCCGCACAGCGGGCCCGCCCGCGCGACCTCAAACTGCGGGTCATCTCCTGGGGTGCGGCACCGGCGTCGGACACCGTCCTCAACGCGATGAACGAGACCTTTCCGGACGCGGTCAACGTCGCCGTGTTCGGTCAGACGGAGATGTCGCCGATCACCTGCGTTCTCGAGGGCAAGGACGCGCTGCGCAAGATCGGTTCCATCGGCAAGGTGGTGCCTGGCGTCACCGCCCGTATCGTCGACCCGGAGATGAACGACGTCGCTCAGGGCGACGTCGGCGAGATCGTGTACCGCGGTCCGAACATGATGTCCGGGTACTGGCAGAACCCGCAGGGCACCGCGGACGCCTTCCACGGTGGCTGGTTCCACTCCGGCGACCTGGTCCGTCAGGACGACGAGGGCTTCATCTATGTCGTCGACCGCGCCAAGGACATGATCATCTCGGGCGGAGAGAACATCTACTGCGCCGAGGTGGAGAACGTCTTGTTCGGCCACCCGAGCATCTCCGAGGCCGCGATCATCGGTCGCGCGCACGACAAGTGGGGCGAGGTCCCGGTGGCCGTGGTGGTCCTGGCCGAGGGCGTCGAGGACCTGACGATCGCCGACCTCGAACCGTACCTGAACGAGAACCTCGCGCGGTTCAAACATCCCAAGGACGTCGTCGTGGTGTCCGAGCTTCCGCGTAACGCCGGCGGCAAGGTGGTCAAACCGACGTTGCGCGCCGAGTACGGCAGCAAGGACGAAGGACTCAAGAACTGACGCACGCAGGACCCCGGGGACACGAATTGGAACACGTTTCAAAAAGATACTGAAACGTGTTCCAATTCTCATATCAGGTGACTACGCTCACAAGCGAAGCCACAACGTGAAGCGAGGTAGATGTGAAGACGAAGGGCGCCCTCCTGCGGGAGCTGAACCAGCCGTGGAAGATCGAGGAGATCGAGATCGGCGATCCGAAGGCACACGAGGTCAAGATCCGCATGGAGGCCGCGGGCATGTGTCACTCGGATCATCATCTGATGACCGGCGGGATTCCGATGGCGGGCTTCCCGATCCTCGGCGGACACGAGGGGGCGGGCGTCGTCGAGGAGGTCGGCGAGGGCGTCACCGACTTCGCGCCCGGCGACCACGTCGTCCTCTCGTTCATCCCGTCGTGTGGCAAGTGCCCGTCGTGTAAGGAAGGCGTCGCGAACCTCTGCGACTTCGGCGCCATGCTGCTGCAGGGCGAAGCGGTCTCGGACAACACCTTCCGCATTCACGACGCCGACGGCGAGCCGGTGTACCCGATGACGCTGCTCGGCACGTTCTCGCCGTACATGGTGGTGCACGAGGCGTCCGTGGTGAAGATCGACGACGACATCCCGTTCGAGATCGCCGCTCTGTGCGGCTGCGGCATCCCGACCGGATACGGCTCGTCCACGCGGAGCGCCGACATCCGTCCGGGTGAGGACGTCGCCATCGTCGGTGTCGGCGGCGTCGGCACGGCGGCTCTGCAGGGTGCGGTGATCGCGGGTGCACGCAACGTCTTCGCGATCGATCCGGTGGAGTGGAAGCGTGAGCAGGCGCTCAAGTTCGGTGCCACCCACGTCTTCTCGTCCGTCGAGGAGGCGGCGATGAGCATCGCGGAGATCACCGCGGGGGCGATGTGCCGCAAGGTGGTCGTGACCGTCGGCGAAGTGCACGGCAAGGACGTCGACACCTGGCTGGGCATCACCGCCAAGAACGGCACCTGCGTGCTCACCGGCATGGGCAACATGATGGAGAACGACGTCACCCTCAACCTCGCGATGTTGACGCTTCTCCAGAAGAATCTGCAGGGTTCGATCTTCGGCGGCGCGAACCCGAAACTCGACATCCCGAACCTGTTGTCGATGTACAAGCTGGGCAAGCTCAACATCGCCGACATGATCACTCGCGAGTACACGCTCGATCAGATCAACGAGGGCTACCAGGACATGCTGGAGGGCCGCAACATCCGCGGCGTCATCCGGTACACCGACGCCGACCACTGATCCGCCGGAACGGAGACCGCTCCGTAGGACGAGCGGAGTCGAGACCCGCCGACTCGGTCGGCGGGTCTCGCGTCGTTCTCGCGGCGTATCGCCTTACTCTTGCTCCGTGACCGAGAAGAAGAGCAGCCGTGCGAAGCGGGGAGCCGAGATCGCCGAGCAGAAGACGACGGCGGGCCGATCGTGGGCTCCGACGCCGGAGGCGAAGTCGAAGGCGTTGACATCGCGGCTCGTCGCGGCGGTCCTGTGGGCCGTCGCGATCGGGCTGGAGTCGTTCACGATCTTCTGGGTGCTCAAACAGGATGCGATCCTGATCTGGCTCATCGTCGTGATGGTGGTCGTCATCGGCGGTTTCGCGCTCGGCGGCTCGCTGCTGTGGAAGAAGGCGAACCGCCTCGACCCGGCGTCGCGCGAGGACACGGTGCGGTTCTTCGTCCAGAATCAGCTGGGCGTCATCATCACGGTCGTCGCGTTTCTGCCGTTGATCGTGATGATCTTCCTGAACAAGGACATGGACGGCAAGCAGAAGGGGATCGCGGGTGGCGTCGCGATCGTGATCGCCGCCGCCGTGGGGCTGGCGTCGGCGGACTGGAACCCGCCGTCGGTGGAGCAGTACAGCGTCGAGACGAACGTCGTGAAGGAGCTCACGGGCGAGGATGAGGTGGTCTGGGTCAAGGGAGGATCCGCCTTCCACGTCTGCGAAGACGTTCCGGATCTGCGTCGCTCGACCAAGACCAAGGAGCACGGGACCGTCGCGCAGGCCCATGAGGCGAACATTCCACGCCTGACGAAGAAGTGGACGTCCGAGGCGATCAACAACTGCGGGTACACCCCGGAGCAGGTCGATGCGGTCCTCGGCGAGGTCGACGATGTGACCTCCACACTCGACGAGGGGCAGTACGTCGAGACGTCCGGTACCCCGGAGGTCGTGGCGCCGAAGTAACGTCATCGATTGTGAGCGTGCTGAATCAACTGTCCTCCTGGCCCGTCGACAACGCGGCAGGTGCGATCGTCACCGACGACGGCGTCGTGGCCGCACACGGCGACGTGTCGCGCGTGTACGAACTCGCGTCGGTCACCAAGCTGTTGGTGGCGCGGGCGGTTCTCGTCGCCGTCGAAGAGGAGGCGGTCGATCTGACGACTCCGGCAGGTCCGCCGGGGGCGACGGTGGCCCACCTGCTCGCACATGCGTCCGGGCTGGCCTTCGACTCGCCGCGGGCGCAGACGGCACCCGAGCGGGAGCGGATCTATTCGAGTGCCGGATACGAGGCGCTCGCCGATCTGGTGGCCGCCGAGACGGGTATCGAGTTCGCCGACTACCTCGCCGAAGCCGTGTGCGAACCGCTCGGCATGACCTCGACGGTGCTGGCGGGCCCCGCCGGGCACGGTGCGCGCTCCAGCGTCGCCGACCTCGCCCGGTTCGCGGGTGAACTGCTCTCGTCCACTCTGCTGAGCGGTGCGACGGCCACGGCGGCCCGGACCGTCCAGTTCCCGGGCCTCGACGGGTTCGTGCCAGGCTACGGACGGTTCCGGCCGAACGACTGGGGCCTGGGACCCGAGATCAAGGGCGCCAAGACGAGACACTGGACCGCCCTCGCGCACTCGCCGTCGACGTTCGGGCACTTCGGACAGGCGGGCACCTTCCTATGGGTGGACCCGGTGCGCCGGGCCGCGGCCGTCGTTCTCACCGATCGCGCGTTCGGTCCGTGGGCCAAGCCGCTGTGGAGTGAGTTCAATCAGGGCATACTGGATGAAATCGACTCGTGACGTGTGACGTCCGGATGTAAGCGAGGATGACGCCGTGCGTGAACTCACCAGCGATGATCTCGGGCTTCTGCTCTCGTTGTTCGCGGTGCTCCTGCTGGCGTTCGCGGCGAACTTCCATTTCTCCCGGAAAGCCGTGCGACGTCATCGGAAGGCGGCGATGGGCTTCGTCGTACTGAGCTTTCTCGGTGAGCTGTCGACGGTGATCGCGATGATGCTCACCTGGGTCGCGTTGTGGAGTCCGGGGGCTTGGGAGCGGATCGACGATCTTCTGGTGTTCGTACCGGGCACTCTCTCGGTTACCTGCGCGGTCCTGCTCACCGTCGAATCGGTGTGGTCGCGCATCACCCACATCCTCCACGCGGAGAGCGACCAGGCGCTCCTCGCGATCCGGGAGGACGACGAGGAAGACGCGCTCTAACCGACCTGCCTGTGCAGCCAGGTGACGTCTGCGCCGGCCCCGCCCATCCGGTAGTTCTCCAGGGCGTCGTCCCATGCGGTTCCGAGAACGGCGTCGAGCTCCGCGGCCAGCCCTGCGCTGTCGGGCTGCGCGTCCATCAACGCGCGCAACTGCATCTCACCGATCATCACGTCGCCGTTGGCGCTCGTCGAACCGCGCCAGAGGCCGAGGCCGGGCACATGGCTGAATCGCTCGCCGTCCACACCGTCGCTGGGGTCCTCGGTGATCTCGAAGGCGAGACCGGGCCACTCGCGCAGTGCGGACGCCAGACGGGCCGCGGTGCCGACGGGACCGGTCCAGTCGACGGTGGCGCGCATCCGGCCGGTCTCGGCGTTCTGCGGCGACCACTCGAGGTCGGCGCTGGCGTCCAGCGTCGACGACAGGGCCCACTCCACATGTGGGCACAGCGCGACGGGAGAGGCGTGGATGTACACCACGCCTGTCGTCATGTCCGCAAACTGGTTGAGATTGCGCACTGGTCATTCACCTCCGGGTTCGACGAGGAACGTCTTCCCCAAGGCACCGCGTCGAATCCGGCTAGCACATTGCTGGTACAGATTATGCCTCGTGAGGGGCGTGTTGCGCTAGTGCTTTCTGTTGCGATGTGCTTCGGAGGTGCGGAGGAG
This sequence comes from Gordonia humi, assembly GCF_014197435.1. NCBI lineage: Bacteria > Bacillati > Actinomycetota > Actinomycetes > Mycobacteriales > Gordoniaceae > Gordonia > Gordonia humi. The sequence continues at coordinate 3,839,319 of NZ_JACIFP010000001.1, read as the reverse complement.
GCGGACAGTCGGAACCGAGACGCGTCGTCGACGGGACTCGATCCCGCTTGTCACAGCGGGATGTTGTTGTGCCTGCCGCGCCGCGCGGGAGCGGCGGCGAGCGCCTCGGCTATGCGGCTGCGGGTGGTGGCGGGGTCGATGATGTCGTCGACGACGCCGATCGACTGGGCGCGGCCGACACCGCCCGCGATCTGCTCGTGCTCGGCGGCGAGCCGGTCGTGCAGCGCCTCGCGTTCATGCTCGGGGGCGGCCGCGAGGGTCTTCTTGTGCAGGATGCCGACCGCGGCCTTGGCGCCCATCACAGCGACTTCGGAGCCCGGCCACGCGAACACGGCGGTCGCGCCGAGGGCGCGGGAGTTCATCGCGATGTAGGCGCCGCCGTAGATCTTTCTGGTCACCAGAGTGACGCGGGGCACCGTGCATTCGGCGAACGAGTGCAGGAGCTTGGCGCCGCGTCGCACCACGCCGTTCCATTCCTGGCCGACGCCGGGCAGGTAGCCGGGAACGTCGGTGAGGACGACGAGCGGGATGCCGAAGGCGTCGCACAGGCGGACGAAGCGCGAGGCCTTCTCGGCGGCCTCGGAGTTCAGGCAGCCGCCCATGCGGAGCGGGTTGTTGGCGATGACGCCGACCGCGCGCCCGGACAGGCGGCCGAAGCCGATCGTGATGTTCGGAGCCCACTTGGCCTGGAGCTCTTCGAACGTAGATATCTCGGTGATCCCGTCGGCGGCGAGCTGGCGGTCGAGCAGGTTCTCGACGATCGGGTGCACGTCGTAGGCGCGGCGATTGGACTCGGGCAGCAGCGCGCGCAGATCGGTGTCACCGGCCTCGGCGTGCGCCCGGTTGAAGTGGCCCTGCTGCGCGAAGGTCGACACCAGACGCCGCGCGCGCCAGTACGCGTCGAACTCGGAGTCGGCGGTGATGTGACTGACTCCGGATCGCTTTCCGTGCGTGTGGGGACCGCCGAGGTCTTCCATGCTGACGCTTTCGCCGGTCACCGATTTCACCACGTCGGGACCGGTCACGAAGACGCGTCCCTCGGGAGCCATGATGACGACGTCGGTCAGAGCCGGTCCGTACGCCGCGCCGCCCGCTGCGAAGCCGACGACGACGGAGATCTGCGGAATGTATCCGGAGGCGCGGACCATCGCCTCGAAGACGCCGCCCACCGCGTGGAGGGCTTCGACGCCCTCGGCGAGTCGAGCGCCGCCGGAATGCCAGATGCCGACGACCGGAGTCTGCTCGGCGATGGCGGTGTCGATCGCGTTCACGATGTGAGCGCAACCGATCACCCCCATGGCACCGCCCATCACGGTGCCATCGGTGCAGTAGGAGACGGTGCGAACACCGTTGACCTCGCCGATGGCCGCCAGCACACCCGATCTGTCTCGAGGGTGCAGGAGTTCGACGGAGCCTTCGTCGAAGAAGGTGGTCAACCGAAGCAGCGGGTCACGGGGATCCGTCGCTTCCTCACGGCCGGGGATGGGAGCCAGTGTGGTCATCGGTTTCTCCTATGCGAGGGGCGAATCAGTAACGGCCGAACGTCAGCGCGACGTTGTGACCTCCGAATCCGAAGGAGTTGCTCAGCGCGTAGTCGATCTGTCCGCGTCGAGCCTGTCCGTGCACGACGTCGATGTCGCCGCACTCCGGGTCGAGCTCTTCGAGATTCAGCGTCGGTGGAATGACGGAGTCCTCCACCGCCTTGACGGTCAGGACGGCTTCGAGAGCGCCGACGGCGCCGATCGAGTGTCCCAGCGCCGACTTCGGCGCGTAGATGGCCGCATGATTGCCCACGGCCGCCTGGATGCCCTCCGATTCGGCGGTGTCACCGATCGGAGTCGAGGTCGCATGCGCGTTCACATGCGTGATGTCCGACTTCTCGAGACCGGCGGTCTGCAGCGCGCGGGTCATGGCCCGCGCATTGCCCTGACCGGACGGATCCGGTGCCACCAGGTGGAAGCCGTCGGACGTGATGCCCGCACCCAGGAGTCGAGCGTGGATGTGAGCACCGCGCGCTTTGGCGTGGTCCTCGCGCTCGATGATCATCATCGCGGCGGCCTCGCCGAAGACGAAGCCGTCGCGGGCCTTGTCGAACGGACGGGACGCCGCGGCCGGGTCGTCGTTGCGCGTGCTCATCGCACGCATCATCGAGAACGCGGCGATGGGAACGGCGTCGATGTGTCCTTCGACGCCGCCGCACACCACCATGTCGGCGTCACCGAACACGATGTGCCGCCAGGCGTGGGCGATGGCCTCGGCGCCCGACGAGCACGCCGACACGGGGGTGATGACTCCGGCTCGCGCACCGACATTGAGGCCGGCGACGGCGGCGGGGCCGTTGGGCATCGTCATCGAGACCGCGAGCGGCGACACCTTGCGGTAGTTGCCGGTGGTCCTGATGGCGTTGTCGGCGTCGATCATCGCGTCGGCGCCGCCCATACCGGTGCCGAGCACGACGGCCAGACGTTCCGGATCCACCTCGGGTTCGCCGGCCTGTGCCCACAGGCGCTTGCTCATGATGTGCGACATCCGCTCGACGTACGCCATGCGGCGTGCTTCGATGCGTGTGACCTCCGACGTCGGATCCTCGACGAGCTTGCCGCCGATGCGGACCGGCAGTTTGTAGTCGTCGATGTAGTCGTCGGTGAGTTCGCGGATGCCCGACTGACCGGCCACGAGGTTTTCCCAGGTCGTGTCGAGATCAGCACCCAGCGACGTGGTGGCGACCATGGAGGTCACCACAACGCTGGGGAACTGTCCCCCGCGAGTGGAAAAATCGCGCAGTTCAGTCATGTCAGGCCTGGCTCGCCTCGATCTGAGCGGCGATTGCAGCGGCGGTCTCGGGGTTCTCGGCCTCGAGCTTCTGGACGTAGGCGACGGTGTCGCCGACGGTGCGCAGACCGGCCAGGTCCTCGTCGGGGACCTTGACGCCGTACTTGTCCTCGACCTGAACGGCGATCTCGACCATCGACAGCGAGTCGATGTCCAGGTCGTCGACGAAGGACTTCTCGAGGGTGACCTCCGACGGCTCGATACCGGTGACCTCTTCGATGATCTCGGCGATACCGGCGACGAGCTGTTCCTGAGTTGCAGCCACGATGTGGCTCCCTTCTAGTTCGTGTTGTCTTGCGTGTCTTCCGGAGATGCAGCGGGGTCCGCTGTTGGACAGATCGATTGCTCGACTCTCCGGTGGCCGGGTGTCTCCGGCCGCTATCCAAGTCCTGGGAGGTCCTCCAGATCGGCGGGGACCTTGACGGCGCGCTGGGGCACGCCCTTGAGTTCGCGCTTGGCGATGCCTGCGAGAGTGCCCGCGGGGGTCAGTTCGACGACGGCGTCGGTCGCGGCCTCACGCATATAGGCCGTGCAGAGGTCCCATCGGACCGGGCTGGTGACCTGTGTGACGAGCTTCTTGAGCGCGAGCGCGCCGTCGGTGACCGGCTGGCCGTCGGAGTTCGACAGCAGCGTGCGCGTCGGGTCGTTCGGCGTGATCTGCGCCGCCGCCGAGGCGACGGCCTCCTGCGCCGGGGCCATGAAGTCGGTGTGGAACGCGCCCGCGACGGCGATCTTGCGGACGCGCGCCTTCTCCGGCGCGCTCTCGACGAGTTCGTCGATCGCGGCGACCGGGCCCGCGGCGACGATCTGACCGACGGCGTTGCGATTGGCGGGGATCAGGTCGAGCTCGGCGAGCCGATCGAGGACGGCCTGCTCGTCGCCGCCGAGCACGGCGGCCATCGTCGTCGGTTCCAGCGCGCAGGCGCGAGCCATCTCGGCACCGCGAATGCCGGCCAGGAGGACGGCCTCGTCGGCCGTGATGACACCGGTGATCGCGGCGGCGGCGAGTTCGCCGACCGAATGTCCGGCGACGATCACGTCGGCGGGGGGCTCGCCGTGACGGCGCACGAGTTCGTCGTACGAGAGCAGCGCGGCGGCGACGACGAGGGGCTGGGTCACCGCGGTGTCGGTGATCTCCTCCGCGGTAGCGGTGGTTCCGAGCGCGGCGAGATCGAGCCCGATCGACTGAGACCATGCCGCGACACGGTCGCGGGCCCCGGGCAGCTCCAGCCATTCGGCGAGCATTCCGGGCTTCTGTGAGCCCTGGCCGGGCGCAAGCAACGAAAGCACGTGACTAGCGAACACCCTCAGCGGCCTCGGTGCGGGTGTTGAGTCGTATGAACCTGCACGTCGAATTTTGTAGGGTTCCTACAAAAGTGTCTTGAGTGGCACCTCCATCGTCACCCACCCGTTATCCGTTACCGCTTGTCAAACTTTTTCTCAGAATTAGACCTTGGTCCTCAGGATCGGTTGACGCGTGTGACTCATGGGGCATTTGACGCCGTTCCTTGTTGAAATCGTGTCAATCGCCCGACCGTCAGGGCCACCCGAAGGACGTATGCGTCGCGGGGGTTACTCGGATCACGGGCGGTGACGTCCGTCACCTTTTTTAGTCGATATCGCACAGTGTTCGGATGGATGTACATCTCGCGGGCACACGACTCGATCGATCCGCCCGCGTCGAGATAGGCCTCGAGTGTCGACAGGAGCGTGTCGTTGTCGCCGCCGAGCCGAGTCATCAGTGTCTCGGTCAGCATCCGGACCGCCTCGGCGTCGCCGTTGAGGGCGCGCTCGGGAAGCAGATCCGAACTGTACACGGGGCGGGGGGCGCTCGGCCAGCCGTCGACGGCTCTGATCCCGGAGATCGCCTCCACGGCGGACGCGTGGGCCGTCGTCAGATTCGGGGTGGTCGGTCCGATCACGACGGGCCCGTCGGCGAAGTGCGTCAGCAGGTCGGTCAGGAAGCGGTCGGTCTGGCGCAACGAGCCGCCGACGATGGCGACGAGCACACTGCCCTGGACCACCGAGAGCGTCGCCCTGTCGTACTGTTTGGCGGTGGTGTGGATCGCCAGCGGGACGGAGACGTTCTGCTCGGGCGGAGGCGTGCCGACGATCACTGTCGCCGGCGAGTCGCTCGGCCAGTTCAATGCCGCGGCGCGGGAGAGGAGCTGTGCGCCCTCGTCGCCGCGCACGACGGCGTCGACGACGAGCGCCTCCATCCGCGAATCCCACGCGCCGCGGGACTCGGCGGCGGACGCGTAGATCGCGGCGGCGGCGAACCCGATCTCCCGCCCGTACCGGAGGACCGACTCGGTGAGGGCGCGAAGCTGGGCGTCGTTGCGCGCCAGCAGCGGCAGCCACTTCTCGAAGAACTCCATCGCGACGCGGACCATCTCGACGGTCTGGAGCAGCGTGATGCGGCGGGCCAGATCCTGCGGGACCACCTGGAACGCCTGCACGGTGAACTTGACGTTGCCCTCCGGATCCTGGATCCACTCGACGAAGTTCACCACCGCCGTCTGCACCACGAGTTGGACGCTGGCGCGCTGATCGGCGTCGAGTTCGCTGAAGTAGGGGAGCTGGTCGGACATCGAGTGCACGGCCTCGGTCGCCAGCCGTCCGCTGTACTGCTTCATCCGGCGCAGCAGAGTGTCGGGCAGTGCGTCGTGCACCGTGGCGGGGGCGGGCACGTGCGCGCCACGATCGGCGAAGACGTCGGTGGCGCGGGTGGACTTCAGCGGTTGCTCGGACACAGTCCCAATGTAACGCCAGACGCCGCCGGTCCGGGATCTCCGGCGGCGGCGTCGTGGCGGATCGATCAGCGGCTACGCCGAACCTGGGTCGGCCAGCGAGACCGGCGCGGCCGTCGGGTCGGTGATCTGATACTTCGTCGCGGCGTCGGTGGCGACCGTGCGGTCGATCTTTCCGTCGCGAGCCAGCGCCACCAGGACGCCCACGGCGATCGACGCGGCGTCGATGTTGAAGTAGCGACGAGCGGCCGAACGGGTGTCGGAGAAGCCGAAGCCGTCGGCGCCGAGCGTCAGGTAGGTGCCCGGCACATACGCCCGGATCTGCTCCTGCACTCCGCGCATGTAGTCCGACGCCGCGACGAACGGTCCGGGGCGCTGGCCGAGCACCTCGGTCACATACGGCGTGCGGACGGTGCCTTCGCGCAGTTCCTCGCGGTCGCAGGAGATTCCATCGCGAGCCAGCTCGTTCCAGGAGGTCACCGAGTACACGTCGGCGGACACGTTCCAGTCCTCGGCGAGCAGGCGCTGCGCCTCGAGCGCATCGTTCATCGTGATGCCCGAGGCGAGGATGCCCGCCCGGTACTCGAGTTCCTGTGCGGCGGGGCGATACAGGTACAGCCCCTTGAGCAGTCCCGCGAGGTCCAGATCGGCGGGCTCGGCCGGCTGGTGGATCGGCTCGTTGTAGACGGTGAGGTAGTAGTAGATCTTCTCCGGATCGGCGCCGTACATGCGGCGGAGACCGTCGTCGACGATGTGCGCGAGTTCGTAGGCGAACGCCGGGTCGTAGGCGACCACGCCGGGGTTGGTCGCGGCCAGCAGCGGCGAGTGCCCGTCCGCGTGCTGCAGGCCCTCACCGGTCAGGGTGGTGCGGCCGGCGGTCGCGCCGATCACGAAGCCGTGCGCCATCTGGTCGGCGGCGGCCCACAGGCTGTCGCCGGTCCGCTGGAACCCGAACATCGAGTAGAAGATGTACAGCGGGATCATCGGCACGTTGTGCGTGGCGTACGAGGTGCCGACGGCCGTGAACGCAGCCGCAGATCCCGCCTCGTTGATGCCCTCGTGCATGATCCGGCCGTTCTCGGCCTCCTTGTACGCCAGCATCAGCTCGGCGTCGACGGAGCGGTAGTGCTGGCCGTTCGGGTTGTAGATCTTCAGCGTCGGGAACCACGAGTCCATACCGAAGGTGCGGGCCTCGTCCGGGATGATCGGGACGATGCGCTTACCGATCTCCTTGTCGCGCATCAGCTCCTTGAAGACGCGGACGAGGGCCATCGTGGTGGCGACCTGCTGCTTGCCGGACCCGTCCGAGACGGCCTTGATCGCCTTGGTGGTGTCCGGCTTGAGCGCCTCGGGGGTCAGGTGACGCTTGGGCAGGAATCCGCCGAGGGTCCGACGGCGCTCCAGCAGGTACTGGATCTCCGGTGAGTCCGCGCCCGGGTGGAAGTACGGGGGCAGGTACGGGTCGGCTTCGAGCTGGGCGTCGGTGATGGGCAGGCGGTTGGTGTCGCGGAACGCCTTGAGGTCGTCGAGCGTCATCTTCTTCATCTGGTGCGTCGCGTTGCGCCCCTCGAAGTGGTTGCCCAGCGTATAGCCCTTGATGGTGTGCGCCAGGATGACGGTCGGCTGGCCCTTGTGATCCATCGCGGCCCGGTAGGCCGCGTAGATCTTGCGGTAGTCGTGTCCACCGCGCTTGAGGTTCCAGATGTCCTGGTCGCTGTAGTCCTTGACCAGTTCCTTGGTCCGCGGGTCGCGGCCGAAGAAGTGCTCGCGGATGAACCCGCCGTCGTTGGCGCGGTAGGTCTGGTAATCGCCGTCGGAGGTCTTGTTGAACAGGTTGACCAGGGCTCCGTCCTGGTCGGCGTTCACCAGGGCGTCCCATTCGCGACCCCAGATCACCTTGATGACGTTCCATCCTGCGCCGCGGAAGAACGATTCGAGCTCCTGGATGATCTTGCCGTTGCCGCGGACCGGTCCGTCCAGGCGTTGCAGGTTGCAGTTGACGACGAACGTCAGGTTGTCCAGGTGATCGGAGGCTGCGACCTGCGCGAGGCCGCGCGATTCGGGCTCGTCCATCTCGCCGTCGCCGAGGAACGCCCACACGTGCTGCTGCGAGGTATCCTTGACGCCGTTGAGGTGCAGATACTTGTTGAAGCGCGCCTGGTAGATGGCGTTCATCGGACCGATGCCCATCGACACCGTCGGGAACTGCCAGAACTCGGGCATCAACCGCGGGTGCGGATACGACGGCAGTCCGCCGCCCAGACCGGCGTGGCTGTGCTCCTGACGGAAGCCGTCCATCCGGTGTTCGTCGATGCGGCCCTCGAGGAACGCGCGGGCGTAGATGCCGGGGGAGGCGTGTCCCTGAATGAACAGCTGGTCGCCGCCGCCCGGGTGGTCGAGCCCGCGGAAGAAGTGATTGAAACCGACCTCGTACAGGGACGCCGACGACGCGTACGTCGAGATGTGTCCCCCGACGCCGATGCCGGGTCGCTGTGCCCGGTGCACCATGATCGCGGCGTTCCACCGGATGTAGGCGCGGAAGCGGCGCTCCATGTCCTCGTCGCCGGGGAACTCCGGCTCCAACTCGGTCGGGATCGTGTTCACGAAGTCCGTGGACGTCAGCTGGGGGAGGGGCACGCGCTTGTCGTCGGCGCGTTCGAGCATGCGGAGCATCAGGTAGCGGGCGCGTTCGGGGCCCGCGTTGGACAGCATCGCGTCGAACGATTCGAGCCACTCGTCGGTCTCCGCCGGGTCGGCGTCGGCCAGGTACGACGCGACGCCGTCGCGGATCACCTGGACACGGCTCGACCGGGTGCCGCTGTTCGGTGTGCTCGTGGTCGGGTCAGTCACTTATCCACCTATCTACTTCTAGCGAGCGTCGAATGTTCGTCCGGTGCTCGCACATCGAGGCGGCCGTCGGGGTGATGACGGCCTGAGACAATTCGAGCACGCGAGGATTCTCGCGCACCTTGCACCTATCGTGCCCCAAATCACCGGACGAAGCAGCCGATGTGCCCAGTCACACGTTCTACTGTGCGGTAACCTCGACCCATTCCTGTCCTGAGTCGAGAGAGCGTCGTAATGGGGGTTCGCACAGCGGTTTCGGTCGTCATGGCGGTGATCGTCGGTGGCACGCTGGTCGGGTGTTCGGAGGATTCCGCCCCGGTCCACCGGCCCGCGGGCTCCTCGTCGCAGACGGCGGGTTCCGGTGACGACCAGGGCGACCATTCGGACGTGGAGCGCGCCGCCGCGGTGCAGGTGTGCCGGCAGGTGATCACGTCGGCCGGCGTCATGGTGCGCGACTACAACACCTTCATGAAGCGGCTCAACGACACGCAGTCGTACGCGCAGATCGGCTCGGAGGACGAGTGGGCGGTCGAGACGTTGCAGACCGGCGCCGACGTCGTCCGCGAGTCCATCTCGCCGTCCGTGCCCCAGGACCTGGTCGACACCGTGTCCGAGTTCGTCGACAGCTCCGAGAAACTGGCCGAGCGGATCGAGCAGAAGCAGCGCACCGCGCTCAATCGGTCATCGCAGGAGTGGGGCGATCGGCGCACCGCCGCGCTCGACGACTGTTCGGCGTTTCTGCCGACCGAATAGCGGATCGGATCGGTGCTTGGACCCCTCTTCTCGGGTGTCCTCTGTCGATATCTGGCCGAACCCTCTAGGCTGAACCACGAGTTGAACTTCGGTGAGACTTGTCAAACACACATTTATCGGGAGGACGTACTCGGTGGTAGCCGCCACGGACGACAAGGCGAGCAAGCTTGGATTCACTGCGGGGATGGTGATCCAGGAGCGAGGTTGGGACGAAGACACCGACGATGACCTGCGGGCCGACATCGAAGACGCCATTGACGCGGAGATGTTGGACGAGGACGCGATCGACGTCGTCGATGCGGTCGTGCTCTGGTGGCGCGACGACGACGGCGACCTGGTGGACGCCCTGATGGACGCCATCGGCATGCTCGCGGAGGGCGGATTCGTCTGGGTGCTCTCGCCGAAGACCGGTAAGGACGGTCACGTCGATCCGTCGGTGATCGCCGAAGCGGCGCCCACCGCGGGCCTCACGCAGACCTCCGTCGTCGCCCTCGACGACTGGTCGGGTGCACGTCTGGTGACACCGAAGGCCCGGTCGGGCAAGAAGGCATGACGACTTCCGAGCTCGCCGGCGCGGTTCCGGTCGGGTCGGTCGCCCCCGAGTTCGACCTGCGAGATCAGAACAACCGGCGCGTGACACTGTCGGGGCTGCGCGAAGACGGCGACGTCCTGGTCGTGTTCTTTCCATTGGCGTTCACCGGTACCTGTGAGGGCGAGCTCGGCCATATCCGCGACAGTCAGCCGCGTTTCTCGGACGACACGTTGACGACGGTCGCCGTCTCCGTGGGGCCGCCGCCCACGCACAAGGTCTGGTCGTCGGCTCAGGGCTACCTGTTTCCGATCCTGTCGGACTTCTGGCCGCACGGCGACGTGGCACGCAGCTACGGTGTGCTCGACGAGCAGCGCGGGTACCCCAACCGCGGCACCTTTCTCGTGGGCCGCGACGGGCTCGTACGGTTCTCGGCGATGGTCGGGCCGGGCGAGGCGCGCACCGAGGACACCTGGTCGGCGGCGCTGGCCGCTCGCAGCTGACCGGCAGCAGACGTCGCCGGGCCGAGCGGGGCGACGATCGATCCGGTCGGGCGGGACGAGAAGTCCCGTTCGGTCAGATGATGTAGTGAAGACTCTCGACGATCCTCGCACCCAAGGGGACGTCGCCTTCGATCCGGATCTCCGCCTGAGCAGCCCGCGGCCGACCGCCGGCCAGACGTGCGTAGTCGACCACGGTGGTCCGCAGGGTGACGTCGGCGGGGCCGTCGAGGTTCTCCACGACCGCCGCCCGATCGGCGACCGCGACGTGGATCGTCGCCGCGGACAGACCGGTGAATTCGAAGGTCACGGTGGAGCCTGACGGGGCGGCCGCCTTCTTGCCGACGAGGAACGGCATCACCGTCGCCATCTCCTCGAGGGTGAATCGAGCGGGGGCCTCGTTCGACGGGGAGCCGAGGCCCAGGGCGTCCCGGAGGTCCACCTCGTGCACCCAGCAGTCGTAGTTGCGGACCCGCATGAAACGTCCGTACGTGTCCGGTCCGACCGGTGTCCGGGTCTCGGCGTTCCACGCATCGTCGTCCATCGCGGTCAGATCGGCGATGCGCTTGGCGGTCACCGACCGATAGTCGGCCATGAGTTCGTCGCGGCTGCGCGCACGGTAGTGATCGAGCCAGCGTTCGTTGAGTTCCCCGATCGGATTCTTCACATGATCGAGTCGGGAGACGTCACGCGTGTCGTCGGGCGTCCGGCCGTCGAGCATGCTCTCGGTGCCCGCGATGTGCGCGACGACGTCGGCCACGCTCCAGCCGGGCAGACCGGAGTCGGCGGTCCACTGTGCGTCGTCGAGAGGCGAGACGAGATCGTCGACGGCTTGCCACTGGGTGGCGAGCGACGCGATGAGCGGAGCCTTGGCGGTGCGGGTCTGCGTCATTCGACCGAGGGTAATCCTCGGTGGTCTGTCTCGCTGTGATTGTCGAGTTTGGGCGCGGCGGCCCGACCCGATAATGTGCAGTGGAGCCGCTGCAATGTCAGCGGCCAACGCGCGTATAGCTCAGCGGTAGAGCTCTGGTCTTACACACCAGCGGTCAGGGGTTCAAATCCCTTTGCGCGCACCAGCATCCAGATCGTCCCTGGGACGTCTCCCACAACCTGCACCGACGCCACCGGACCGCTTCCCAGCGGGCCGCCGTCGCGGTCGAGTACGCGAAGGTAGCCCGGCCGGTCAGCAGTCTCACATTGAACTGCGGGCAGCGGGAGAATCAGCTGTCCCGACGATAAGTACAGTCGCGTGGCTACCGTCATCGGGCTCACTGACGGTGGGCGGGCGGTGTTGTACGTGCGGCACATGGCCGCCATACCGGCGACGGACAACGCAGGCAGGCCCGCTGACACATGAATTCGCACAGGTGCTCATCGACTATCGATATCGCTGTCGGGGAAGACATGAGCGTGGGGTCAGTGCCACGTCAGCGTGGGATACGGAGGTCTTCTGGCGGTGATGTGGTTCCTCGACAGCTCCACTTCACAACCGGAGGTCTTCACCTGTCTCGGAAACGTCCAGCTCATCTCAACCGAGAACAACGTCCCTGGACATCGCTAGTCGAACGTCGTCGGCTCGTGTCACGATGAGCTATGACCTCGATCCAGCGTCTCCGCCCTGAGGGCCTCGTATCAAGCCCTGCATTCAGTCATGTGGCAGTGGTCCCGCCAGGAGCCTCAACGATCTACGTCGGCGGGCAGAATTCGGTCGGTGCGGACGGGGTCTTAGTCGGCGGCGAAGATGCGGCTGCGCAGGCTAGTCGTGCTCTTGCGAATGCCAGGACGGCATTGGAGGCGGTGGGTGCGACTCTCGATGATGTCGTGCAGTGGACGGTGCTCTTCGTCGACGGGGTCGACCTCGCAGCCGCGTACGGAGCCATTGCTTCCGATCTCGCGTCTGACGAACCTCCGTTGGTAACGAGCGCGCGAGTCACGGGTCTCGGTGTGCCGGGAGCTCTTGTTGAAATCGGCGCGGTCGCCGCTGTCATTTGATGACGAGTTCGCGTGAGGGCTGCGAAGTGGCGCGCCTCCGACATCGATCACCGGTCGGAGGACCGGTGATCGTCGCCTACCCCCGATCCTGCTCATCGTGTCGGATACGACCCGATCCGAAGGCCGTCGCGTCGCGTCCGGTCATCAGCCGTGCGGGTTCGGGATCGGAACGCAGCGCGCGCTCGAGGTCCGCGGAGGCGGGAAGCGGCCCGTCTCCCGCGACGACGAGGATGTTGCCGGCCCGCCGTCCTTTGAACATGGCGGGGTCGGAGATCAGTTCGATGTTCTCGAACACCTCGGCGATGGTCGAGATCTCCGACCGAACCGAGATGAGGCCCCGGCGGTCGCCGCAGTTCGCTATGTAGAGTCCGCCCGGGGCCAGGAGTCGTTGCACCGCGCGAGTGAACTCGACGGTCGTCAGGTGCTCGGGCGTCAGACTTCCGCTGAACGCGTCGCGGATCACGACGTCGCGCGTCTGCTCGCGCAGACTCTCGGTCACCTCGCGGGCGTCGCCGACGCGGATACGCAGACGCGGTGCACGCGGCAGATCGAACCATTCGCGCGCCAGGCGGGCGAGTTCGGCGTCGATCTCGACCGCGACGTGGCGTGACTGCGGATAGCGGTGCGCCAGATGGCGGGGGAGGGCACAGGCAGCCGCCCCCAGGTGCAGGACACGCAGCGGGGTCGACCGATCGCGGTACGCGTCGCCGACCACCGCGGCCGCCTGACGCATGTACTCGAAGTCGAGCTGGTCGGGACGGTCGGGATCGATATGACTGCTCTGCGCACCGTTGATCGACAGCAGCCAGCCGCCGTCGACACTGTGGACGAGTTCGGCGGTGCCGGTGGAGATGTCGAAGACCCCGGCTTCGGGAGTCGGACGGGAAGCGGCCATGAGAATCGATCATATCGGGACTCGATACGATCACCGGATGCGCCAGCGCCTGCACGACCGGATCGGAATCGCCCTCGGGGCCCTCGCCGACGGGGTGTTCGGAGATCCACGGCGCGGGCATCCGGTCGCCCTGTTCGGGACCGGGGTGTCCGCGGTGGAGAAGCGCGTGTACCGGGACGACCGGGTCCGGGGCGCGGTGTTCGCGAGCGGCTGGATCGGCGTGGGCGTCGTCGCCGGATCCATCGCTCGGCGCGGTGGAGCGGTCGGCGTCGCCGCGGCGACGTTCACCTCGCTCGGCGGAACCTCGCTCTGCCGCGTCGGCGACGACATCGCCGACGCGCTCGACACCGGCGACGTCGAGACGGCCCGCGTTCTCGTCTCCGGGCTGGTCGGACGTGATCCGAGCAGGCTCGACGAGGCCGGGATCTGCCGGGCCGCGGTCGAGTCGATCGCCGAGAACACCTCGGATGCGACAGTCGCGCCGCTCCTGTGGGGAGCGGCGGCCGGAGCGCCGGGCATGCTCGGCTACCGCGCAGCCAACACTCTCGACGCGATGGTCGGATACCGATCGGACCGCTACCGGCGCTTCGGTTGGGCGGCCGCGCGTCTGGACGACGCCGCGAACCTGGTGCCCGCCCGGGCGACGGCAGTGCTCGTCGCCGCGGTGTCCGGGAGGCCACGGCAGACGTGGACCGCGGTGCGACGGGACGCCGCGGCGCACCCGAGCCCCAACGCCGGGGTCGTCGAAGCCGCGTTCGCCGGTGCCCTGGACATCAGCCTCGGCGGCCGCACCGAATACTCGCACGGCGTCGAAGACCGCCCCCGACTGGGCGACGGTCCCGCTCCGCTCGCCGCCGACCTGCGTCGGGCCGTGGCGCTGTCGCGGAGCGTACAACGCGCCGCGGCGCTGCTCGCCGTGATCGGGCGGATGTGAATCCCGTCGTCGGCGTCGATCCGAGCCACCAGGCGGGCATCGATCGACGCCGACGAGTGCGCCGGAGTCAGACCGCGATCACTTCCCGTAGCGCTGGGCGAGCTTGGTCTTGACCGCGTCGTCGGCCGTCTCGGCGGCGCCGTCGCCGATGACGCTGGTCGCCTTGACGTCGAGGTCGTTGCCGGAGAGCGAACCGGAGTCGCGGAGCATCTGGCGCATCCGATCGCGTTCGGCGCGGCTGCGGCTCTTCGGTTTGGCCGCGAGATCGGGCCGAGGGACATCGACGGGCTCGTCCTCGGCGTCGGACTCGCGGCGGTTCCGACGCGCCTTGACCTCGCTGTAGATGAAGTACGCGGCGCCGAGCGGGACCATCACACCGAACGCCAGCCACTGCAGGCCGTACGACAGGAACGGTCCGGATTCGAGCTGCGGCAGTTCTATCTCGCCGAGTGCACCGGGCTGTCCGGGGGAGAGTTGCAGGTAGTACGGGTCCAGGCCGACTCCGGTGAGCCTGGACAGCTGGGCGACGTCGATCGTGTACGCGGTCCGTACACCGCCCTCCACGCGGGGCTCCTTGCCGGGACTGGTGCCCTGCGTCTTGCGTAGCCGAGCCTGAATGGAGACGTCCCCGGTCGGAGGCGGCGACACGTCGACCTGCCCGTCGGGACCGGTTGCGACGACGCCTCGGTTCACCAGGATCGTCCGGTCGGAGCCTTGCACGCGGAATGGAGTCAGAGCCTCGATCGCGGGCCGTTCCTCCGAGTACCGGAATCGCAGCTGCACCTGATCGTCGGGCAGGTACCGTCCGGTGAGCGTCACCTCGTGCCATTCGTCGTCCGGATTCAGCGGCGTGTCGGGCGGAGCGAGGCGATCGAGGGGAACCGGCGCGGTGTCGACCGCGGCGCGTAACAGATCGTTGCGATGCTCGGTGTCGGAGTTCTTGCCGAGCTGCCACGGAGCGAGAATCGCGAAACACGCGGCGGCGAAGGCGACCACGAACACCAGGAGCAGAAGCCACCCGGGCTTCAGAAAGGTTCGTAGGACGCGCACGCCTTACAGAATACGTGTCAGTCGCGTGTGGCCAGCGTCTCGTTCGTCCACGCCAACAGTCCCGGCATCGCCGCCTCCACCTGACGGCGCACCAACGCGAAGTCGTCCTGGGTGCCGTAGTACGGATCGGGCACGTCCTCGCCGTCGGCGTCGGGATCGAAGCTGCGCAGCAGACGCACGCGGTCGCCGAGGCGTTTACGGTCGAGTTCGGCCACGTGCCCGCGATCGGCGGCGACGAGCAGGTCCGCCGCGAGATGATCCGGTGTCAGCTGCGAGGCGACGTGCTGGTCGGAGTACCCGTGGGCCAGGAGCTCGGTGCGAGCGCGGTTGTCGGCCGGTTCGCCGACGTGCCACCCGCCGGTGCCCGCGCTCGTGACCCGGACCAGATCGGCGAGTCCGGCCTCGTCGACGACACGCGTGAAGATCGACGCGGCCATCGGCGACCGACAGATGTTGCCGGAGCAGACGAAACAGATGTGCAGGGCGCGGCCTGCGGCCGAAGCCGCCGCGTTGTCAGACACCGAGTACCTTTCGCAGTTGCTCGACCGTCTCCACGATCGGCAGGTCGTATCCCAGGCCGCCGGATCGTTCCAGGGCGGCTTCCAGTTCTCCAGCGTGAGCGTAACCCCATCGGACGCCGATCGTGGGGACGAGGCACGCGGCCGCGCCCTCGACGTCGTGAGATCGGTCACCGATCATCACGACCGGGACCGTCGCCGGGTCGACGTCGAGGGTCTCCAGGACGTGTCGCACCACCGACTCCTTGTCCGCCCGGCCGACCGCGTCGTCAGCGCCCCCGACGTACTCGAAGCACGCGGTCAGACCGAAGTGCTCGACGATGTTCTGGGCGATCCGCTGATTCTTGCTCGTCGCGAGCGCGATCCGCCGTCCCGTCGCCGCGAGGTCGCGCAGGAGCTCGGCCATGCCGTCGAAGACGGAGTTCTCCAGCCACCCGGTCACGTCGTATCGCTCCCGGTACGCGCGGACGGCCGCTGCGGCGGTCGGCTCGTCGTAGCCGAGTGCGCGCAGCGACTCGACCAGCGGCGGGCCGACGATGCTCTGCAGGAACTCGGCGGGCGGCGCGGGCTCGCCGAGCACCTCGAGCGCGTACAGGAACGACCGGGTGATCCCCGGATAGCTGTCGGTGACTGTTCCGTCCAGATCGAAGAGTGCGACGGTGTGCGAGGAGGCCGGAATCATGAACTCATCGTGCACGTAGGCTGAGTCATCATGACAATCGACGTCCCCGACCACCTGCGCGACCGCCACCGGCACGGTGACGCCGACGTGGAAGCGTCGCTGGTCGACTTCGCCGTCAACGTCCGGCCCGGACCGCCGGACTTCGTGGCCGAGGCCCTGCACGAGCGGGTCGCCGATCTCGCCGCGTATCCGTCCGACGCCGAGGCCCGCACCGTCGGCCGACTCGTCGCCGACCTGCACGGACGGGACGAGTCGTCGGTGCTGCTCCTCGGCGGCGCCGCCGAGGGATTCGAGCTGATCACGCGACTGCGCCCGCGACACGTCGCTCTGATCCAACCGTCGTTCACCGAACCGGAACGGGTGCTGGCCGCCACCGGCGTGCGGATCACTCACGTCACGCTGGACGCGCCGTGGGCGCTCGCCGACGCGGCGACACCCGAGGACGCCGATCTCGTCGTCGTCGGCAACCCGACCAACCCGACGTCGGTGCTCCACCCGCGCGAGGACGTCCTCGCGCTGCGCAGGCCCGGCCGGATCGTGGTCGTCGACGAGGCGTTCGCCGACCTCACTCTCGACGGCGACCGACTGGAACCGGAGTCGATCGCCGACGTCGAAGCCGACGATGTGATCGTCGTACGCTCGGTCACCAAGACCTACGGTCTGGCCGGCCTCCGAGCCGGCTACCTGCTGGCCGCACCGGAGCTCATCGCTCGGATGACCGCCGGTCGTCGCCACTGGGCGGTCGGAACATTGACGCTCGCGGCGCTGGCGGCGTGTCTGTCGCCCGAGGGCAGGGCGTACACGCGGGTACAGGCCGACGCCGTCGCCGCCGAACGGGCCCACCTCGTGACGCGGCTCGCCGAGATCGGCCTGCGGCCGCAGGCCCCGCCCCGCGCGCCGTACGTCCTGATTCGCGTCCCGGACGCCTGGCGCTGGAAACAGGCGTTGCGCGAGCGCGGCTTCTCGGTGCGCAGCTGTGCCAACTTCGAGGGACTCGACGCCGACCATCTGCGGCTCGCCGCGCGTCCGCCCGAACAGTGCGACGCGCTCGTCGCGGCCATGCAAGATGTGAGGGACCTATTCGAGACAGGGGAGACGATCCGATGACCCGCACCCTCGCCGACGTGATCGCGCGCCTGGAGGAGGCCTACCCGCCGTCGCTCGCCGAGTCGTGGGACGCCGTCGGCCTCGTCTGCGGCGATCCGACCGAGCCGGCCGACCGCATCGTGGTGTGCGTCGACGTGACCGACGCCGTGGTCGACGAGGCGATCGCCGCCGGTGCGCAACTCGTGCTGGCGCACCATCCGCTGCTGATGCGGGGGGTCACCGGAGTCGGCGCCGACACGGCGAAGGGCGCTATCGTGCACCGACTCGTCCGCTCCGGCTGTGCGCTCTACTCGGCGCACACCAACGCCGACAAGGCTCGGCCCGGCGTCTCCGACGCTCTCGCCGACGCACTCGGTCTGGTCGACACTGTTCCCCTCGACGTCGAGCCCGCGCCGTCACTCGACAAATGGGTCGTCATGGTGCCCGAAGCGAACGTCGACCAGGTCAGCGAAGCGATGTTCGCCGTCGGCGCCGGTGCCATCGGCGACTACCGCGACTGCCGGTGGGGAGTGGTCGGCACCGGCCAGTTCCTGCCGATCGGCGACGCGTCGCCCGCGATCGGCGGTGTCGGCGAACTGACGCGGGTCGACGAGGAACGCGTCGAGATAGTCGCACCGCGTCGCCTGCGGTCGGCGGTGCTGGCCGCGCTGCGGCATTCGCACCCGTACGAGGAGCCCGCCTTCGACGTCTTCGAACAGGCCCGGGTCGACAGCGACCTCGGGCTCGGTCGCGTCGGCAGGCTGCCGTCGCCGATGCGGCTCGACGAGTTCGTCGAGCACGTCGGCGCATCGCTGCCCGCTGCCGCGTGGCCGGTCCGCGCATCCGGTGACCCGTCGTCGACGATTCGCACCGTCGCGGTCTGCGGGGGTGCGGGCGATTCGCTGGTGTCGGCGGCGACCCGGGCCGGCGTCGACGCCTATGTGACCGGCGATCTGCGCCACCATGTGGTCGACGAGGCGATGCGGGTCGGCGCTCCAGCGCTGGTCGATGCGGGCCACTGGTCCACCGAGTTCCCGTGGTGCGCGCAGGCCGCCGAGATGTTGTCCGAGTTCGGTTGCGAGACCAGCGTGTTCGCGACCCCCACCGATCCGTTCGCGGTCGTCGCCCGACGCCCTCGATGACAGGAGTGTGCCCGTGAAAGCCTCTGCAGCCCAGCAGCGTCTGCTGCTCGACCTCGCCGAACTCGATGCGGAGATCGCCAAGACCGCGCACAGCCGCAAGACGCTGCCCGAGGACGCCGAGCTCGCCGCGCTCACGACCGAGCTGGAGTCCGCGCGCGAGGACGTGGCGGCCTCGCGCGTGTCCGTCGATCAGCTCGCCGGGGTCGCCGACCGGCTCGACGGTGAGCTGACCGGCATGAACGACCATCTCACACGCGACAAGGAGACGATCGCGGGCGGACTGATCAGCCATAAGGCGCTCGTGGAGCTCCAACACGAGGCGGAGTCGTTGGAGCGCCGTCGTGACGATCTCGAGAGCGAGATGCTCGAGTTGATGGAGCAGCAGGAAGCCACCTCGGCCGAGGCCGATCGGGCCGAGGCGACGCTGTTGACGCTCACCGAGAAAGAACTCGATCTGGTGGCTCGACGAGACGAGTCGGCGCGGGCGGTGGACGCGCGGTCGGCCGATCTCACCGAACGACGAGGCGCGATGGCCGCGTCGATCGACGCCGAACTCGTCGGGATCTACGACAGGCTGCGCGGGCGCGGGCAGGTCGGCGCCGGACTGGTCCAGGCGCGGCGCTGCGGCGCGTGCCGGATGGAGTTGGACCCCCGGACGCTGTCGCGGATCGCAGCGGCCGATGAGGACGAGGTGATCCGGTGCGAGGAATGCGGTGCGATCATGGTGCGCACCAGCCATTCCGGCCTGCCGGGACAGGGGCGCCGGAGTGAGTGACTCGACCGCGCCCGCTCCGAGCTGGCAGGGCCAGACGGCACCGCCGACGCGCATCGTCCTGCTGCGTCACGGCCAGACACCGCTGTCGGTGGAGCGTCGCTACTCCGGCCACGGCGATCCCGCACTGACCGACCTGGGCCTCGAACAGGCGACGGCGGCCGCGACGCGACTCGTCGACACGCCGTTCGGGCCGATCGACGCGATCGTCTCGTCGCCGCTGATGCGCACACGGGCCACCGCCGAGTTCGCCGCTCGCGTCCTCGGGCTCGACGTCGCCGTGCACGACGGCCTCATCGAGACCGACTTCGGCGACTGGGAGGGCCTGACGTTCACCGAGGCGTCCCAGCGCGACGGCCGCCTGCACCGGAAGTGGTTGAGCGATGTGGACGTCGCACCGCCGAACGGGGAGAGCTTCGCCCAGGTGGGGCGGCGGATCGCGCAGGTCCGCGACGATCTCGTCGACCAGTACCCCGGCCAGACGGTGCTCGCGGTGAGCCATGTGACGCCGATCAAGACCTTCCTGCGCGGCGCGCTCGGGGTGGGACCCGAGCTGCTGTTCCGTCTGCATCTGGATCTGACGTCGTATTCGATCGTCGAGTTCTACCCCGACGGCGGGTCGGTGGTCCGGCTGGTGAACGACACCGCGCACCTGCAGTAGGCGCGGCTCACGGCATCCGGATGCCCGCCAGCTGGTGCGACTGGGCGACGATCGCGCCCGTCCGGTCGCGGACCGTACACGTCTCGTCGACGCGGTCACCCCGGATCAGGTTGGCCCGCAGCAGGACCTGCACGGGTCCCGGGACCGGCAGCGCGCGCACGTACGTCGACAGCGACAGCGTCGGCACCCAACCGGGCTCGGTGACGTCGAACGTCGCGGCGGGCATCACATCGGCGGCCAGGAGCAGCGAGAACGGATCGTGCGGTGCCTGATCGGGGAGGTCGAGCCAGCCCCGCATCTCGCCGATCCCGCGACCCCGGCCGCGGGTGAAGGCGAGCGATGAGTCCTCCATGTGCAGGTGGACGGTGTGCAGCAGCTCCACCGGGAACACCTCGCGCGGCGGGGCGAACCGGGGACACTCGGCGAACGGCAGACCCGCCGTGGGCTGGTCGGCCGACTCCCATTGCGGTGCGGTCGCCGCGGTGAGGTCGCCGAAGACGAACACCGTCTCCAGGCGCGGCGTTCCCTCCTGCGACAGTCGCGCACGGATCTGCGTCGCGGTCCGTCCCGAACGCAGGACCTCGGTGTCGAGCACGACGGCGCCGGGTCGGGGCGCCGCCACGAAGGTCGTCGTCGCCGCGACGACATGCGGATGCGGAGACGACGCCGTCGCCGCACGTGCGGCGATCGCCTGCAGGTAGCCGCCGTTGGGATTGCCGACCACCGTCCAGCGGGGATCGACCTCGGCGTGGAAACGGTGCGGATCGTCGGTCGCCGTGACGGTGGTCGCCCGGGTGAAGTCGTCGGTCATCGATCAGTCCTCTCGGTCGTCGGCGGCGCGGACGCGCACATCGATGTCGTCGGTGGCGAGTTCGTGCCCAGCCGCGCAGGTCACATGCACCTGCACCGGCTCACCGCATCCGGTGTGCGTCAGTTCGACGGGCGGCAGCGAGTCGGCGTGCGTCGATCCCCAGGCGAACAGGCCGAGGACGACGGGCATGAGGTCGGTGCCCGCCGGGGTGAGGACGTACTCGTCGCGGACCCGCGCGCCGTCGTCCCGATAGGGGCGTCGTTCCAGCAGCCCGGCCTCGGTGAGGGCCTTGAGGTTCGACGCCGTGGTCGCCGTCGACATCCCCACCAACGACGCGAAGTCGGCGAACCGGCTCGTGCCGTAGAACGCCTCGCGCATGATCAGCATCGCGTTCCGCGAGCCGACCACCTTCATCGCCTTCTCCACCGGGCACCGGCCCTGAATCGTCCACGTCGACCGATCGGCGAGTTGTTCCCGCAGGTGCATCGCGACTCCTCCTCTGGCTTTTGTCAACTGAAGTCAAATGCTAGCATTCCGTCTGACTTCATCCAATTAAAGTTAGGAATGATGATGGACGGCTCCAAATTGCCGGGCGCGACAGTCCTGGTGACCGGATCGACGGGCGGCCTGGGTCGCGAATTCGTGCGGCAGGCGCGTGCACGGGGTGCGACGAAGGTCTACGCCGCGGCCCGCCGCGACGTCGACTGGGACGATCCGCGGATCGTGCCGTTGCGCCTGGACGTCGCCGACCCCGATGCGATCGCGGCCGCGGCGGTCGCGGCGAACGACGTCGACGTGCTCGTCAACAACGCGGGCGGCGGCGGCGACCCCTCGCTGTTGACCACCGACCTCGCCGACATTCGGGCGACGTTCGAGACCAACGTGTTCGGGCCGCTGACGCTGGTGCGCGCGTTCGCGCCGGTCCTCGCCGCTCGCGGTGGCGGGGCGATCGTCGACGTCCACTCGGTGTTGAGCTGGTTGTCGCAACCGGGGTCGTATGCGGCGTCGAAGACGGCGCTGTGGGGACTCACCAACGCCTTGCGCATCGAACTCGCCGCACAGTCCACCCGGGTGGTCGGCGCGCACTTCGCCTACGTCGACACACCGATGACCGCCGGCCTCGACGTGCCGAAGTCGTCGGCGCGGGACATCGTCGGAGTGGTTCTCGACGGACTCGAAGCGGGCGCCACTGAGATCCTCGCCGATGACCTCACCGCGCAGATGCACGCGATGCTGCCGACCATCAGCAGCGGAGCATTCGCCGAGACGGCGCCGTACACCGGTGCGACGGCGCACGACTCCGAAGGCGGCGAACGATGAGCGACCTCTCCACGAGCCCGCCCGTCGTCGACGACGAGACGCCGACCAAGGCACCCGGACGCTGGGCCGCGCTCGCCGTCGTGTGCGTCGGGACGATGATGGCCTTCGTCAACGTGTCCTCGACGATCGGTGCGCTCACGACGATCCAGGACGACCTCGGCGCGTCGATGACGCAGGTCGTCTGGATCACCAGCGCCTACAGTCTCGTGGTCGCCACCCTGATCCTCGCCGCGGGCACACTCGCCGACATCGTCGGACGGCGGACGGTGTTCGGTGTCGGTTCCCTCGTATTCGTAGTCGGGAGCCTGGGCGCCTTCTTCTCGGGATCGGCCGCCGCGCTGATCGCCACCCAGGCGGTGATGGGGCTCGGCGGAGCGATGATCCTTCCCGCCGGGCTCGCCGTGGTCAGCCAGCTCTTCGTGCATCCGAAGGAGCGCACGGAGGCGGTGTCGATCTGGGCGGGCAGCTCCGGTCTGGGGCTGGCCGTCGGGCCGTTGTGCGCGGGTCTTCTCCTGGCGCATCTGTCCTGGCACTCGGTGTACCTCATCAACGTGGTCCTCGGGGTGATGACCCTCGTCGGCACCATCGCGTGGGTGCCGGAGACCCGTCAGACCGGCCGTCGCCTGGACCTGATCGGCATCGCGTCGGGCACCGTCGCCGTCGGCGCGCTCACCTTCGGGATCATCGAGGGCAAGCCGCTCGGCTACGCATCGCCGACCATCCTCGCCTGCTTCGTCGTCGCGGTCGTCGCACTCGTCGGATTCGGCTGGTACGAGGCGCGGCACGACGATCCGATGGTCGACGTACGACTGTTCGCGTCCGGCTCGTTCAGCGCGGTGATGGGGGTCGCGACGGTCACCATGTTCGGTTTCACCGGCACCGCGCTGCTGACCGTCCTGTATCTCCAGCATGCGCAAGGCGTGTCGGCGCTCGGTGCGGGCGTGCGGACGCTGGTGATGTTCGTGCCGTTCATTCTGCTCAGTCCCGTGGCGGCGAGACTGGCCCAGCGCATCGGCTTCAAGTTCCTGTTGTCGATCGGTCTGGCGATCATGTCCGCGGGCATCTTCCTGTTGCTGTTCGCCGTCCCCGGACGCGACTTCGCGCACCTGTGGCCGGGACTGTTCGTCGTCGGAGTCGGCAGCGGACTGCTGATCGCACCGTCGACCGCGGCCGCCATCATCAGCGTCCGCCACGAGCAGGCGGGCATGGCGAGTTCGGCGGTCAACATGTTCCGGCAGCTCGGCAATGTGCTGGGCGCCAGTGTGCTGGGCACGATCCTGACCACGGGCTTCGCATCGCGACTCGGCGAACGGCTGACCGATGCCGGACTGCCGGGCCCGACGGCCGACACGATCGTCGACGGTGCGGAGAACGGAGCGAGCACCGCGGGCCTGCCGCCCGCCGTCGCCTCGGTGGTCGATCGTGCGGTGACCGTCGCCTTCACCGATGCGTTCCACGTCGGTGTCCTCGTCGCGGCGATCGTCGTCCTCGCGGTGGTGGTGCCCACGCTCGTGTGGGTCCGGCACCGGCCTGCGAGCTGAGGGGTCTGGGGTATTCTCGAACGGCGAACGAGCCGACCGGGCGGCCGCGGCGAGGAGAACCACGCGATCCATCGCGCAGGCTCACCGCCGAGGAAAGTCCGGACTCCACAGAAGCAGGGTGGTTGCTAACGGCAACCCGGGGCGACCCGCGGGACAGTGCCACAGAGAACAGACCGCCCCTCCGCTCGCGGAGAGGTAAGGGTGAAACGGTGCGGTAAGAGCGCACCAGCGACGCGGGTGACCGCGACGGCTCGGTAAACCCCACCCGGAGCAAGGCCGAAGTCCGCACCGCGCGCGGTGCGGATGCGCGAGTGTACGAGGACTGCTCGTCCGAGCTCGCGGGTTGGCTGCTTGAGGCACCCGGCGACGGTGTGTCCAGATGGATGGTCGCCACCGGTCCTTCGGGGCCGGAACAGGATCCGGCTTACACGTCGGCTCGTTCGCCCTCGTCGCACCGGCCGATCGTGCGGAGGGCTCCCGCTGATCGGAGTCGAGATACATTCGACTCATGCAGCGCAGAGTCTTCGCACCGGCCATCGACTTCGACCGTCTTCGCGCGGAGCTCGACCTCACCGTGGACTTCGCGCCGGAGGCGGTCGCCGAGGCGCGCGGCGCCGTCGATCGGTTCGCCGACGATCGCGTCGACCGGACCGACGTCGAGTTGGTGACGATCGATCCGCCGGGGTCGCAGGACCTCGATCAGGCGCTCCGGGTGGTGGCCGACGGCGACGGTTTCGTCGTCCACTACGCGATCGCCGACGTGGCCGCACTGGTCGAACCGGGTGGAGCGGTCGACGCCGCCAGCCGCGACCGCGGACAGACGATGTACTTCCCGGACGGCAGCGTGCCGCTGCACCCGCGTGACCTGTCGGAGGGGATCGGCTCCCTGCTGCCCGATCAGGTGCGTCCCGCCGTCCTCTGGACCGTGCACGTCGACGCGGCGGGCGAGGTGACCGACGTCGACCTCGAACGCGCGACGGTCCGCTCCCGCGAGAGATTCGACTACGCCGGTGTCATGGCCGACCACGAGGCGGGCCGTCTCCATCCGTCGATCGCCGCGCTGCCGACGTTCGGCCAGACCAGGCTCGACTGGTCGCTGCGCCGCGGCGCCGTCCAACTCGATCTGCCCGATCAGGAGATCGTGCCGCACCGGGGCGGCCGGGCGTGGACGCTGCAACTCGCGCCGCGGACTCCGGCGGACAACTGGAACGCACAGGTGTCGCTGCTCGTCGGCATGTGCGCGGGCGAGATCCAGCGCAAGGCCGGCATCGGGCTGCTGCGCACCGTACCGCCCGCATCCCACGAGGCGGTCACCGAACTGCGCGCCGCCGCGCGTCATCTCGGCGTCGACTGGAGTGAGGGGGCGTCTCCCGGAGAATTCCTCGCTTCGCTGCCCGCACACGAGCCGACGACGCTCGCGTTGATGACGGTCGGCGCGCGGCTCATGCGTGGTTCGGGCTACCTGGTCCTCGAACCGGGGACCGACTACCCGGACGACGACGTGGTGCACGCGGGTGTCGGCGGCGAGTACTCGCACGTCACGGCGCCACTGCGTCGTCTCGCCGACCGATTCGCCACGGAGACGTGCCTGGCCGTGACGGCCGGTCGGGACGTTCCCGAGTGGGTCACCGCTGCGCTGGGCCCCGCGCGGAAGAAGATGGCGTCGTCGGACCAACTGGCCTCGACCGCCGAACGACGCAGCGTGGACCTCACCGAGGCAGTAGTGCTCGCCGACCAGATCGGCGCACGCTTCGACGCCGTCGTCATGCGCGATGCGAGCGGTGACCGGGCCGCCGAGGTGTTCATCCCCTCGCCCGCGATCATCGGCGCCTGCGACGGCGCCCCCTCTGCGGGAACGCGGTGCACTGTGGAGGTGACCGTGGCCGACGCGGCCGAGGGCGTGGTCCGCTTCCGCGTCGCGGGCTAGTGTCCTTCTCCGATCGATTCTCGCCCGTTCGCCGGAGCTGTCTCGATCCGCGGGGCGCGGACATCGCTCAGAGGGGAGCCGCGACTCCCGACCGGTTCACAACTTCCGGTACGCCTTCACGGCTTTGCGTCCGCGAGCTTCCTCCCGTGCGTCGATGCGGCCGAGCACGAACATCGCCGCGGGGCTCAGTGGGGTGCGCTCGGCGACCTCGGCCAGACGGGCGCGATTCACCGCGGTGTCGTTGAACACGCCGAGCTGGGTCTGGACGGCCTTGGCGAACGCGCCGATCTCGGCGAACGACGATCGACGCAGCGAATCGGCGGACTCGGCCGTGTAGCGGGTGGCCTTGGCGCGCTTGCGGATCGTGTGCAGCTGTTCCACCCAGTCGGGCGACCACGCGTCGTAGTCGCGCAGATTCCGCTGGGCCTTCTTCAACCGTCGGTACGACGCCGCGATCGCCTCGGCGGCCACCTCGCGGGCCGGACTGTCGGCGTCCGGTCCGGGGGTCGGTGCGTCGACGAGATGGTCCAGATCGTCGAGCAGTGCGAGGTAGCGTTCGGTCGACAACGCGAAGCGCATCGACTTGAGCGCGCGTTCGTGGCGGATCCGCTCGCCCTCGATGAGGACCCCGACGAGGTCCCCGGGCGCGTGTTCGCGCGCGAGCATCAACTCGTTGGTCTCCAACGCGACCTCGAGATCGCGGGCGTCGCCGAGCACCTCGCCGAGCAGTTTGAGTTCGTCGGCGATCGGCCTCGTCTGCTCCGGTGCGATCACCAGCGGATACGACGTCAGCACCGAACGCAGCTTGCGGGCGGCGACTCGCATCTGGTGGACCGCGTCGGGTGCGTCCTCGCGGGCCAACGGATCGTAGGCGACCAGCGCGTCGCGGTGGGCGGCCAGATCGAACAGGACCAGTTCGAGTGCCGTCGACTTCTTGCCTGCGGCGCGGCGTTCGACGTCGGTCGGTGTCGAACCGATGGCGCGTGCGAGTTTCGACACGCTCGACGCCTTCCGGGCGCCGGCCTCCCTGAGGAACGCCTTGGCGCGCTTGAGGAGGGCGCCGTCGCCGTGGACGAGTTCGAACTCCCATTCGGCCCATCGGGTCACCTCGCCGCCGGGCAGCAGCGACTCCGCCGACACCAGGTCTTCACAGAAGACGGCCAGTTCACGGCCCTCGGCGTCGAAGACGGACGTCACGGTGCGATCGGTGGTGATCGTCGCGACGGGAACGAGCTCGCCGAGACGGACGATCGAGGCGATCTGGTCGCGCAGCACGGTGGGTACACCGTCATCGGCGGGCGCGTCGTCGAAGGAGACGCTCATCTCACGGCGCGCCGCTTTGGTCGTCGACGGCCGCTTGAGGTGCCAGCCGCCGTCCGTGCCGCCGGTCCGCCGACGCAGTGTGGTGCGGTTGCGGGCCAGCACGGTGTCGGCGGTGTCGTAGTAGGTGGCCTCGAGGAGGTAAGTGGCCGGCTCGCCGACCCGTCCGTCCGGGACCAGACCCGCCAGGTCGGGCGCGGGCAGTCCCGCGTCCACATCGAACTTCAGCTCGATCTCGAGGGACTCGTGGGCGCTCATTCTCTTATGCTCCTGTGTGGGATCAACCAGCGGAAACAGCGAATCGGTCGGTGGCTTCGACCAGGTGATGAACGATACCCGGCTCGAACGATGCGTGCCCGGCGTCGTCCACGACGTGCAGGTCGGCCGACGGCCACGCGCGGTGCAGATCCCACGCGCTGCGCATGGGGCAGACGACGTCGTAGCGGCCCTGCACGATCACGGCGGGGATGTGCTCGATCCGGGCGACGTCGCGGAGCAGCTGCCCTTCGTCGAGGAAGCCGCGGTGGGTGAAGTAGTGGTTCTCGATGGTGGCGAAGGCGAGGTCCCACGGGCCGCCGTCCCCGGACGCGGGTCGCGGTGCGAGGTGGCTGGTGCGTCCCTCCCAATCGGCCCACGCGCTGGCTGCTCGCTGAGCGAGCTCGCGGTCGTCGCCGGTGAGCAACCGGTGGTAGACGGCGACGAGGTCGCCGGCACGCTCGGTCTCCGGAATCGGCTCCAGATACCGCTCCCACGCGTCGGGGTAGATGTTGGCGGCGCCGCCGTTGTAGTACCAGTCGATCTCGCTGCGGCGCAGCAGGAAGATCCCGCGCAGCACGAGTTCGGTGACGCGCTCGGGGTGAGTCTGCGCGTAGGCCAGGCCGAGGGTGGAGCCCCACGATCCGCCGAACACCTGCCAGCGGTCGACGCCCAGATGCTCGCGCAGCTTCTCCATGTCGGCGATCAGGTTCTGCGTCGTGTTGACCGAGAGGTCCGCGCCGTCGGAGATGTGCGGTGTGGACTTGCCGCAGCCGCGCTGATCGAACAGCACGATCCGGTACTTCGCCGGATCGAAGAAGCGGCGTTGATCGGCGGATGTTCCGCCGCCGGGGCCGCCGTGCACGAAGACCACCGGCTTCCCGTCGGGGTCGCCGGTGGTCTCCCAGTAGATCTGCTGTCCGTCACCGACGGACAGACGGTCGGACGCATACGGCTCGATCTCCGGGTACAGGGTGCGCATGCGTTCGACCCTATCGGTCAGTACGAATGCTCGGGACCGGGGAACGACGCCGAGGCGACCTCGCTCGCGTACTGGCGAGCGGCGTTGCCGAGTTCCTCGCCGATGTTCGCGTACTTCTTGACGAACTTGGCGGTCTTGCCGTGGGTGTAACCGGCGGCGTCCTGCCAGACCAGGACCTGTGCGTCGGTCTCGTTGCCCGCGCCGATGCCGACGGTGGCGATGGTGAGCTTGCGGGCGATCTGCCCCGCGATGTCGGCGGGCACCATCTCCATGACCACGGAGAAAGCGCCGGCCTCCTGAACGGCGATCGCGTCGGTGACGAGCTGGTCCGAGGCGTCGCCCCGACCCTGGACGCGGTAGCCGCCGAGGCCGTTGACGCTCTGCGGGGTGAAGCCGATGTGTGCCATGACCGGGATGCCCGCGGCGGTCAGTGCGGCGATCTGCGGCGCGACGCGTTCACCGCCCTCGAGCTTGACCGCGTGCGCGCCGGTCTCCTTGAAGATGCGGACGGCCGACTCGAGTGCCTGCTGGGGACCGCTCTCGTAGCTGCCGAACGGCAGGTCGACGACGACGAGGGCGTGCGGTGCGCCGCGCACCACGGCGCGCGCGATGACGATCATCTCGTCGATGCTGACGGGAATGGTGGTGTCGTAGCCGAAGACGACGTTGCCCGCGGAGTCGCCGACGAGCAGGACCGGGATCTCGGCCTCGTCGAAGATGCGGGCGGTGGAGTAGTCGTAACAGGTGAGCATCGCCCACTTGTGGCCTTCAGACTTCCACTTCGCGATGTGCTGAATGCGGGTCGGGCGGCGCGGCGACGACACGGGCGCGGCGGAACCGTACGGGTTTGCTTCCGACATGACTTGCCTCATTTCTGCCTCGAGTCCCGCGGAGCGGGTACCCGGGTTGGTGTGGACGCCCTCGATTGTTCCACCGCGGACCGGAGATCGGCAGGGGCGCAATGGTGGGGTTCGTCACAGGATGTTCGAGCAGCGGCGGACCCCGTGCCTGC
This sequence comes from Gordonia humi, assembly GCF_014197435.1. Classification (NCBI taxonomy): domain Bacteria; kingdom Bacillati; phylum Actinomycetota; class Actinomycetes; order Mycobacteriales; family Gordoniaceae; genus Gordonia; species Gordonia humi. Next base: position 3,810,208 of record NZ_JACIFP010000001.1, on the reverse strand, counting down.
ATCGCACCGACTCGCCGCAGCGGCCGGTGGGACACGAGGAGTCGAGTGCCCGGCACCGAACGGGACGGTGTAACACGCGCGTAACGGCAGGGCACTAGGGTTCGAGTATGGATCGCCAACAGGAATTCGTGCTGCGCACCCTCGAGGAGCGCGACATCCGCTTCGTCCGGCTGTGGTTCACCGACATCCTCGGCTATCTGAAATCGGTGGCGATCGCGCCCGCCGAGCTCGAAGGCGCGTTCTCCGAGGGCATCGGATTCGACGGTTCGGCGATCGAGGGCTTCTCCCGCGTGTCCGAGGCGGACACCGTCGCCAAACCCGATCCGTCGACGTTCCAGATCCTGCCGTGGATCAGCGACGACAAACAGTACTCGGCGCGCATCTTCTGCGATATCGCGATGCCCGACGGCACCCCGTCGTGGGCCGATCCGCGCAACGTGCTGCGTCGTCAGCTCAACAAGGCGGCCGATCAGGGATTCACCTGCTACGTTCACCCGGAGATCGAGTTCTTCCTCCTCAAGGACACGCCGTTCGACGGCACCCCGCCCATCCCGGCCGACGGCGGCGGCTACTTCGACCAGACGTTCCACCACGAGGCGCCCAACTTCCGTCGGCACGCGATCGACGCGCTCGAGTCGATGGGGATCTCCGTCGAGTTCTCCCACCACGAGGGTGCGCCCGGCCAACAGGAGATCGACCTGCGGTACGCGGACGCCCTGTCGATGGCCGACAACGTGATGACCTTCCGCTACCTGGTGAAGCAGGTCGCCTTCAACGACGGCGTCCGCGCCACCTTCATGCCGAAGCCGTTCACCGAGCACCCCGGATCGGCGATGCACACGCACCTGAGTCTGTTCGAGGGAGACAGCAACGCGTTTCACGATCCGGACGACCCGCTGCAGCTCTCGCCGGTCGGCAAACAGTTCGTCGCCGGAATCCTCCAGCACGCCAACGAGATCAGTGCCGTCACCAACCAGTGGGTCAACAGCTATAAGCGACTGGTCTACGGCGACGAGGCACCGACCGCGGCCACCTGGGGGCGCGCCAACCGGTCGGCGATGGTGCGGTTGCCGCTGTATACGCCGAACAAGGCGTCGTCGCGTCGCGTGGAGGTGCGCAGCCCCGACTCCGCATGCAACCCGTACCTGGCGTTCGCGGTGATGTTGGCCGCCGGGCTCAAGGGCATCGAGGAGGACTACGAGCTGCCCGAGGAGGCCGAGGACAACGTGTGGGCGTTGACGCCTGCCGAGCGCCGCGCGATGGGGTACAAGGAGCTGCCCGGTTCGCTCGCCGAGGCGCTCACCGCGATGGAGGGGTCCGAGCTGGTCGCCGAGACGCTCGGCGAGCACGTCTTCGACTACTTCCTGCGCAACAAATGGGCCGAGTGGACGGCCTACCGAGGCCGGGTGACTCCGTTCGAACTCGAGAGCTACCTGCCGCTGTAAGGGGTGCATGTGACTAGGCCAGGACGGTCCGCAGTCCCGAGCCCGGGTCGGCTCGGGCTGCTCGACGAGAACGCTCGGGAACACCTCGTCGCTCTCGGGTGGTTCGGCTCCGACACGGCAGACCTGCTGTGGTCGCTCTCGCGGGCGCCCGACCCCGATCTCGCGCTGCGCGCACTCATCCGACTCCGCGAGCGCGACGACGAATCGTGGCCGCAGATCGATCGGTTGCTGCGCTCGTCCAAGCCGTTCCGCGGCCGACTGCTGTCGGTGCTCGGGTCCTCGGATGCGCTCGCCGATCACGTCATCGCCGAACCGGAGTCGTGGCGACTGCTGATCGACGACGGGATGCCGACCGTCGAGCAGTCGCGTGGCGCGTTGCTGGCCTCCGTCGACGCGGCCGCCGAACCGGGCGCCGGCGACACCGACCTGGTGTTTCGTGCCACGGTCACCGGCCCCGATGCGATCGGCGCGCTGCGGCGCGCGTACCGGGACCAGATCCTGATCCTGGCCGCGCACGATCTCGCGGCGACCGTCGAAGACGAACCCGTCCTGTACCTGCCGGAGGTGGGCGGACGCCTGGCCGATCTCGCCGACGCCGCGCTCACGGCGGCCCTGGCCGTCGCGATCGCCGAGGTCCTCGGCGACGCGCCGTTGGAGAACCGGATCGCCGTCGTCGCCATGGGCAAGTGCGGTGCGCGCGAGCTCAATTACGTCAGCGACGTCGACATCGTGTTCGTCGCCGAACCCGCCGATGCGACCTCGGCACGGATCGCGGGCGAGATGATGCGCATCGGTTCCCTGGCCTTCTTCGACATCGACGCCGGTCTACGCCCGGAGGGCAAGTCGGGGGCGCTGACCCGCACTCTGGAGTCGCATATCGCCTACTACACGCGGTGGGCCAAGACCTGGGAGTTCCAGGCGCTCCTCAAGGCGCGTCCGATGACCGGCGACATGGCGTTGGGCCGCGACTACGTGATCGCCATGTCGCCGATGGTGTGGGACGCCTCCGAGCGCGACGACTTCGTCGTCGAGGTGCAGACCATGCGGCGGCGCGTGGAATCGTTGGTGCCCGTCGAACACAAGGCGCGCAATCTGAAACTCGGCCGCGGAGGTCTGCGCGACGTCGAGTTCGCCGTGCAGCTCCTGCAGATGGTCCACGGCCGCGTGGACGCCTCGCTGCGCGTCCAGGCGACCGTCGACGCCCTCGACGCGTTGACCGCGGGCGGCTACATCGGTCGCGACGACGGCGCGAACTTCGCGGCGTCGTACCAGTTCCTTCGGCTGCTCGAGCACCGGCTCCAGCTGCAGCGGCTCCAGCGGACCCATCTGCTGCCCGACCCCGACGACGAGGCCGCCGTGCGGTGGCTCGCCCGGGCCGCGCACATCCGTCCGCAGGGTGACCGCGGCGCGGCGCAGGTGCTCGACCGAGAGCTGCGCAGCCAGCTCGCCCGCGTTCGTCAACTGCACGAGAAGCTGTTCTACCGTCCACTGCTGGAGTCGGTGGCCCGGCAGGAGAAGGGTCTGCTGCGTCTGACCGACGACTCGGCGATGCGGCAGCTGGCCGCGCTCGGCTACGCGATGCCCGACCGGGCGTTGGCCCACATCCGAGCGTTGGCATCCACTCCCGGGCGCTCGGGCGCCATCCAGTCGTTGATCCTGCCGGGGCTGCTCGAGCACATCAGCGATGCACCCGACCCCGATGCGGGACTGCTCAACTACCGCAAGCTCAGTGAGCAGATGGGCACCACCGACTGGTATCTGCGGCTGCTGCGCGACGACGGTGTGGTCGCGGAGTCGTTGATGCGGGTGCTCGGCACCAGCGAGTTCATCGCGGATCTGCTGATGCGCTCGCCCGACGTGATCGCGCTGTACTCGACGGGGGCGACGGGTCCCAAGCTCACCGAGGTCGATTCGGCCGACGTCGCCAAGGGACTGCGCGCATCGATGCGCCGGGCCAAGGACCTGACGAAGGCGATCGCCGTCGCCCGCTCGCATCGGCGGGCCGAACTCGCGCGCATCGCGTCGGCGGACATCCTCGGTCTGATGAGTGTGCAGCAGGTGTGCCGTGCGTTGTCGACCGTGTGGGCGGCAGTCCTCGACGCGGCGCTGGACAAGGTGGTCGAGGAGTCGCTGCGCACCCGGGACGGCGACGCTCCGGCGCGGATCGCGGTGATCGGGATGGGCCGCCTCGGCGGCAGCGAACTCGGGTACGGCTCGGACGCCGACGTGCTGTTCGTCTGTGACCCGGTCGACGGGGCCGACGAGTCGGAGGCCGTCAAGTGGGCGCAGACCGTTGCCGAGCAGGTGCGGTCGATGCTCGGATCGCCGAGCGCCGATCCTCCGTTGGAGGTCGACGTCGGTCTACGACCCGAGGGCCGCAACGGTCCGGTGGTGCGCACCCTCGCGTCCTACAAGGCCTACTACGACCAGTGGGCTCAGGCGTGGGAGGTGCAGGCGCTGCTGCGTGCGCACGCCGTCGCCGGAGACGCCGAACTGGGACTGGACTTCCTGCACATGGTCGACGAGATCCGGTATCCGGCCGGTGGGGTCTCGCCCGACGCCGTCCGGGAGATCCGTCGGATCAAGGCGCGCGTGGACTCCGAACGTCTTCCGCGCGGTGCCGATCCGGCCACGCACACCAAACTCGGTCGCGGCGGTCTCGCCGACATCGAGTGGACGGTTCAGCTCACTCAGCTGAGGTACGCGCACGAGTACCCGTCACTGCACAACACGTCGACGTTGGAGACGCTCGAGGCCATCGAGGCCGAGAAGATCCTGTCGACCGATGAGGTGGAGATGCTCACGGACGCGTGGATCACCGCGACCCACGCGCGGAACGCTCTGGTCCTGGTGCGCGGAAAGCCCGTCGACCAGCTCCCCGGCCCGGGCCGTCAGCTGCGCGCCGTCGCGTATGCGGCCGGGTGGCCGCAGGAGGAGGCGACCGAGTTCCTCGAGCACTACATGCGGGTGACGCGCCGGGCGAAGGCCGTGGTGACCGAGGTGTTCGGCGGCTGAGGCTGCACGGCGACGATTTCGGCGCCGCGTCGGACGTCCCGTAGGCTTCCGGGGATGATCGGCGGCCAGGCGGCTGCGTCAGAAGTCTCGCCAGGCAGGAGAACACGTGGGGACCGTCCGCAGCAGTATCGGGCGTGCGCTCGCCGACGGCATCATCGCCTCGGTACGGATCGGGCAGCAGGTCACCAAACCCCTGCTCGTGATCGGAAACCAAGTGGTGCAACGGTTTCCGAAGGAGATCGTGCCGTTGGGGAGCGAGCACAACGATGCGCAGGGCCGTGTGGTCTACGACTTCTTCGCCGGTATCGGTCCGGAGCTGGCCAATCCCGGCGGCGATCTGCCGGGCGCCAACCGGTGGGACGATCCGCTCGACCCGGATCATCCGATCCCGGTGATTCTGATGCACGGCACCGGGGGAGGGGCTCAGACCAATTGGGGCACGTACGTGCCGTTGCTCACCGACGCCGGGTATTCGGTGTTCAGCATGACGTTCGGAGCCATCGAGGGCTCCCGCTGGCCGATCTCGGCACTCGGCGGGATGAAGCCGATCGAGGAGAGCGCGGGCGAGTTCGGCGAGTTCGTCGAGAAGGTGCTGGCCGCGACGGGCGCCGAGAAAGTCCATGTGGTGGGACATTCGCAGGGCACCCTGGTCCCGAACTACTGGGCCAAGTTCCTCGGTGGCGCCGACCGGATCGCCAAGTACGTGTCGTTGGCGCCGCTGTGGCAGGGGACCTCGGTGCTCGACGCCGCGAGCCTCGTGTTCACCGGCGCCAACAAGCGGTTCGGCCTCGATCCGGCGACGGTGATCCCGTGCCGTGCGCTCCCACAGATGATGGGCGGGTCGGAGTTCCTGACGAAGATGAACTCGGGCGGCGGTCCGTACGTGCCCGGTATCGAGTACACGAACATCTCCACCGTCCACGACGAGCTGGTGCGCCCGTTCACCTCCGGTCAGGTGCCCGGCGGCGACGGCGTGACGGTCCACAACATCGTGCTGCAGGCGGGCTGCGTCAAAGACCTGTCCGACCACCTGGGCATCTGCGGGTCACCCCGGGCGGCGGCTTATGTGGTCAACGCGCTCGACGACGAGCCGACCCGTGTGGTTCCGTGCCAGGTGGTGGCGCCGTTCTTCGGCAGCCCGCTGCTGCGTCGCACCGGCGGCGCACCCGAGCTGATCAAGCCGTTCGCGGCGATGCCGGGGAAGTAGGCACGAGTCAGTACGAGGTCGAGTCGAGGATCGTCAGCGCGAAGACCAGCGTGTCGGTGCCCCCGATCTTCGCATCCGGGTTACCGGACGGACCGTAGCCGTCGGCGGGCGTCATCGCCACCGCGACGGAGGCGCCGACCTTCTGCCCGACGAGCGCCTGACTGAAGCCCGGGACCACTTCGGCCGGGCTGAACTGCGCCGGTCTGCCGCGTTCGAAAGCGTTGTCGAACACGTCGCCCGTCTTCCCGTCGACTCCCTCGTAGCAGACGGTGACCATCGAATCGGAGTGCACATCCGCACCCGTGCCCGGGGTCAGCGTCTTCACCACGGTCTCGTCGACCGCGAACGGTTCGGTCACCGTGATCGACGGGGCGCGGTCGGCGGTCGGCGCGACGACGTTCACCGATCCCGACACGCCCTTGAGCGTCCAGTCGGCGGGAGTCGACGCCGCGGGAACCGAGGTCGGGCACGTCGTCGTCGACGCGGCGGCCGGCGCTGTGGAGTCGTCGGCGTTCGACGAGTCGTCCGACGAGCAGCTCGCCGATGCCAGCGCCGCGAGCGCGACCGGGACGAGGATGAGCGGCTTGAGCCGGGCGGCGCGACCGGGGATTTCTGGCCGGGGGGTCACTGGCCGGCCTGCGCGGGAGCGGGAGCCGCTGCCAGGCCCATGATCTTGACGGCGAACACGATGGTGTCCTCGCCGCCGATGTATCCGTCTCCGCCGCCTTCCTCGCCGTAGCCGTCCTTCGGCGGGATCACCACGGCGACGGTCGATCCGACGTTCTGTCCGACGAGGGCCTGCTTGAAGCCCTTCACCACGCCCTTGGGCTGGAAGGCGGTCGGCTCGCCCCGCTCGTACGCGCTGTCGAACACGCTCTCGGTGGTGCCGTTGACGCCCTCGTAGAAGACGTTGACGTTCGAGTCCTCGGCCACCTTCGGGCCCTTGCCCGCGATCAGCGTCTTGACTTGGGTCTCGTCGACGGAGAACGGGGTGGCGATCTCGATGAGCGGCGCCTGGTTCTTGGCGTCGTCGGTCACGGTGAACACCGCGCAGCCCGAGGTCCCCTCGACCTGCCAGGTCGGGTTGGCCTTGTATTCGGCGGGGACAGGCGGGCAGCCTTCTTCGGCCTTCGGCGAATCGTCCGACGAACAGCCGGCCAGCGCGAGGGCGGCGACGGCGGCGGGGACCAGGATCAGAGGCTTGAGCTTCATGGTTGGCCAGATTACCCGCAGGCCCCGCCGGGCAGCCGGTGCAGGTTCTCGGTGAGCCATGTCGCGACGCGGTCGAGGTTGCGAGTGCCTTCCTCGAAGGTCATCCCGGGCTCGTGGGTGCTGATCGACACCGCGACCCGGTCGCCGTCGGGGAGCCCGACCACTCCGATCTGTCGTACCAGGTATCCGCCGTCGGGCATCTCGCCCCAACCGCCCTTGACCGGGGTCTGGTCGCCGACACGCCGCAGCCCCCACTCCTGTACCCGCGAGACGTCGCGCATCAGCTCGACGATGTGGTCGCTGCCGGTCATGCACGGCAGGTTCGACGTCCAGGTGGCCGAGTCGGCCAGACTCCACATCGTCTCGCCGAGCATCGGGTAGTCGTCGCCGTGCCGACGTGCGGGACGGGTCGTGGTGTCGCCGCCCTCGCGCAGGACCGTCTCGAGTTCCCGCGACGCGTCGGCGGGATCACCGAGCGAACGTGTGAGCACGCGGGCCGACTCGTTGTCGGAGTCGACGACGGCGGCCGCCTCGGTACGGCTCATACCGTGCTTGCGTTCGGCGGCGAGCCCGAGGGGAGCCTTGATCGTCGACCACGCGGCGTGGACGTTCTGGTCGCCGGCGAGGATCGGATCGCCCCCGCCCACCGGCACGATCGCGATCCCGGTCGGAATCGGAAGCTTCAACGCGTCGAACGAGGACTGCAGATCGGCGGCCGAGGCCGTCGGCCGTGGAGTGGAGGTGCGAGTCGTTGTCGGGGTCCCGTCGTCGGTGGACCGCAGGAGGAGGTATCCGCCGACACCCAGTACTACCACCAGAGCCACGGCGATCACCGCGAGTGCCGGTGGCAGCGACGAGCGACTCTCGCCGTCGGGTCCGGCCCGATGGCGCCCTCCGTCTGAACTCACTCGACCTCCACATCATGTTGATACTCGACGTCGCAGCGTACCCGGTGACGAGTCCGGGCCGCGCATCGTGCCGATGACAGCCGCCGCGGTCGAGGCGGTTCGGCCGATGCGTGTGATCAGCGTGGATCGCCCGGCACGCCGGGTCGGTGTGATCGGTTCGACGGCTGCGGATCGCCATGAGCGGCCTCTCCGCCGCGCCGCACACGCCGCGTCGGCGGTCGGCGGACCAACCGGCGGCCGGTCCCTCGGAGGCCGTGAATCCGCCCGAGCGCGGCGACCGGAAGCGCGGTGGCGTCCTGGAACTGCGCGAGTCAGCAGTCGTAGTGGAGCGAGAACTCCGTGCAGGCAGTTTGCAATCACTGCCGACGACGGTTGAACCGACTCTTGCCAGGTCAGGGCGTTGCGTGTGTTTGGTGGAGATGTCCTGTTCTGGAGTTGCGGCGGACTTACCGCGGACTGCTTTCCCCGATCCGGAAAGTGGTGACAGAAGGGCGACAAGGGACACAAGCACTCCCTGACAGAACTGACAGAACCCGATCGAGGCAGCACTTCTGTCACTTCTGTCAGCTCCGGGAGCGAGCCCGGAATGCGAGGGCCACCGACACGACGACCAGTACGAGCGATGAGCCGCCCGCTACGACCAGAGCGGTCAACCAGGTACGCGGCCAACCCACCGCGACAACGGCTGCGGCGCATAGCGCGGCGGAGACCAAGATCGTCACCTGCGCACTCGACCACTGACCTCGAAGCGTACGGACTGCAGCAGACACAACGCCGGCCACGACGAGCGTCACCACCGCGAGGATCACACCCGCGAAGAACAATCCGATGAACACTGCTTTCACGATACGGATAGTTACAGCACCCCAGACGGCGATGCAGCCCCTACGGCTCGTGCGCAGCTAGCCTGTGGTGGTGGACGATGACGGTGCGCAGATTGTCGTCGACGGTGAAACATTCATCGTCAGACAAACAGACGGCGTGTGGACGTACGACTGGGTGTCCGGCCCGAACCCCAACTACGGATTCTCCGGCCGCGTTCGCGGGTTCGAGTACATCGATGCCGGCGCCGGCACGATACTTCCCGGCTCGGGGAAGTACGTCGACCCGGCGCCCGACACGCCCCCTCCTGACCACGAGGAGGCGATCAGGGACTTTCTCGCGATGATCGACCCAGAGACCGGGTACATCGGGGACTGACTCCCCCGGAAGGCGGATTTTCCGGCTTGCGGGTATGCGAGCATCAGCAGTATGTCTTACACATACCGCGACTTCGAGTGGATTGAGGAGCGGTACCCATGGCTCGGGGTCGCATACTGCATCACCCTCGTTACAGACTGTGAGTCGACGGAACTGCTCGACGCACTGACAGGCCACGATCTGTCCAGCGTCACAGGACTCAGTGCGGTCAACGAGCAGAGTTGGGATTACCAAGACTGCGTCGGGACTGCAGCGTGCGGAACCGCCGCGTTGGCAATCGCCCCCAACAACACCGCCGGAAGTACGAAGCGCATCCTGTCCAGTCTCTCTACGGGCCGCACGGCAGTCACCCTCCATAGGAACGTCAACGCTGTGTCACGCGTATGCATCTGGACTGACAGTACTGAGATCGCAGATTTCGACCCCCTGCTAGGCGAATCAGCGTTGATTGAGGATAGAACAGTCTGGGCAACCCTTATGAGAGAAGCTGGCCTGGATCCTGAACAAGAAGGCCCCCAACCTGACGGCAAATTCCATGTTCTCGATGGATCCCTAGCGGTCGCCGCGAATTGCACGGGGGTACAGATCAGCTCCGAGGATCTGGTGTCAAACACATTCCTATGTGGAACGAGCGGCTAAAGGTGAAGGCCGACGGCCTGCCGGAGTCGTTCGGCTTTCACGATCGACGGCACAAGTCAGCACGGACGACGATGGACACACATGCACACCTCTGGGCCGACGCAGACGAATCGACCCGCTCGGTGATTGGAAAGGCAATCGCGGAGCGGGTCGATTCTATTGCGGACTGATAAGCAGTCCTAGCAGCTCAGAGGTCAGCAGTCGTAGTAGAGCGAGAACTCGTACGGGTGCGGACGGACCTGGATCGGTTCGATCTCGTTCTCGCGCTTGAGCGACACCCAGGTCTCGATGAGGTCCTCGGTGAACACGCCGCCCGTGGTGAGGTAGTCGTGATCGTGCTCGAGGCGGTCGATGACGGCGGCCAGCGAGGTCGGGGCCTGGGGGATGCCCTTGGCCTCCTCCGGCGGAAGCTCGTAGAGGTCCTTGTCGACGGGCTCGTGCGGTTCGATCTTGTTCTTCACGCCGTCGATACCCGCCATCATCATGGCGGCGAACGCGAGGTACGGGTTGCCGGAGCTGTCCGGGCAGCGGAACTCGACGCGCTTGGCCTTCGGGTTGTTGCCGGTCACCGGGATGCGGACGCATGCACTGCGGTTGCGCTGGCTGTAGACGAGGTTGATCGGAGCCTCGTAGCCGGGCACCAGACGCTTGTACGAGTTGATCGTCGGGTTGGTGAACGCCAGCAGCGACGGCGCGTGGTGCAGGATGCCGCCGATGTAGTGACGGGCGACGTCCGAGAGCCCGGCGTAACCCGACTCGTCGTGGAACAGCGGCTTGCCGTCCTTCCACAGCGACTGGTGCGCGTGCATGCCCGAACCGTTGTCGCCGAACAGCGGCTTCGGCATGAACGTGGCCGACTTGCCGTGCTGCCAGGCGGTGTTCTTGATGATGTACTTGAACAGCTGGACGTCGTCCGCGGCGTGCAGCAGCGTGTTGAACTTGTAGTTGATCTCGGCCTGGCCGCCGGTGCCGACCTCGTGGTGGCCGCGCTCGAGTTCGAAGCCCGACGCCGTCAGGTGACCGGACATCTCGTCGCGCAGGTCGACGTGGTGGTCGTACGGTGCGACGGGGAAGTACCCGCCCTTCGAGCGGACCTTGTAGCCCAGGTTGGGGGTGCCGTCCGGGTTCGTCGGCGACGCGGCGTTCCACCAGCCGGCCTCGGCCTCCACCTCGTAGTGCGTGGAGTTCATCTCGGAGCTGAACGAGACGGAGTCGAAGATGTAGAACTCGGCCTCGGCGCCGAAGAAGCAGGTGTCGGCGATGCCGGTCGAGAGCAGGTAGTCCTCGGCCTTGCGCGCGACGTTGCGTGGGTCGCGGCTGTAGGCCTCGCGCGTGAAGGGATCGTGGACGAAGAAGTTGATGTTCATCGTCTTGGCCTTGCGGAACGGGTCGATGCGCGCCGTCGCCGGGTCGGGCAGCAGCATCATGTCCGATTCGTCGATCGACTGGAAACCGCGGATCGACGATCCGTCGAACGCCAGGCCCTCGGTGAAGACGTCCTCGTCGAACGCTGCGGCGGGGATCGAGAAGTGCTGCATGGTGCCCGGCAGGTCGCAGAAGCGGATGTCGACGTACTCGACGCCTTCGGACTTGATTCCTTCGAGCAGCTCTTCGTTCGTGGTGTACACGGTGGGCCTGACTCCTTCATTCAAAACTTCCGGCCAGAACCTCTGACCGCAGGTCGCAGGCGACCGGGTCCGGCCGGTGCGACTCTCACCGAAAAATCTATGGAGGTGAGGTTGCCCGGGCGTCAAGTGAATGTTTCCCCTGTGTTACGTCACGGGCGACGTGTTACAGGTTAGTCGCCTCGCCTCGACGCATGTGCCGTGATGGCCACGGGTGTGCCGGTGGTCACCGGAATTGGATTACCGCGCGGCACCGCTACCATGGACCCATGGTTGCAGGGCGTGAGGAGCAGCAGTCGCGGCGGACGATAGGGGGATGGCTCTCCGGCGCCCAGATGCCCGGCGGTCAGGACAACGACTTCCGCGGTCAGGATCTCGGTCTCCCCGAACGGGGCGTCGGTGCGCTCGCGACCGGTTGGCACCGCGTCCTCGGACTCCTCGTCGACTGGTTGATCGCGTACGGAATCGGGCTGCTGATCGTCGGCTACGGCAGCAGTATCGGGACCACCGTCCTCATCGTCTGGTTCGTGATCGGCGTGATCACGGTGAGCCTCTTCGGCTTCACGCCGGGGCAGTTCATCACGGGATTGCGTGTCGCACGCGTCGACTACGGCCCGCAGCGCGGCGCCCAGGAGGCCGCGGGCGAGGTGCCGCGCGCCGCCGTCGGACCGGTGCGTGCGCTGGCCCGCCAGATTCTGATCAGTTTCGCCGTCCCCGCCCTCATCAACGACTTCAACGGCCGCTCCATGGCCGACCGCGCCACCGGCACCGCGCTGGTGCGCACCCGCGGCTGAGAACCGACAGCGTTCATCGCGGTCACAGACCCGCGCCGAGGGTGTCCGCGCGCGGGACGCGCACCTCTGTCCGGTCTGTCCAGGGCCGCAAACGGGATCTGCTCCCGCTCGCGACGGCGAGCGGGAGCAGATCGGTCTGCGGGGACGATCAGCGGCGACGGACGGTACGCGCGGCGCTGCGCATCTTGGCGCCCTGCGGCATCGGACCCTTCGGCATCGCCGCACCGCCGGAACCCTTGGCCTTGAGCGCCGAGAGACGTCCTTCGAGGGCGTCCATGCGCTTACGGTCGATGTTGCCGGGCAGCTTGCGGATGTGGCGTTCGAGCTTCGACAACGGGATCTCGCCCTCGCCGTTGCCGACGATCAGTTCGTAGATCGGAGTGTCGCCGACGACGCGCGCGGCCTTCTTCTTCTCCTGCGCCAGCAGCGGCTTGACGCGGCTCGCCTGCCCCTCACCGACCAGGATGACGCCCGGCTTGCCGATGACGCGGTGCACCGCGTCCAGGTGCGACGTGCCGACGACGGCCTGCTGCACACGCCACTGGCCCTTGATGTTGCTCAGTGCCCAGCCGGCCGCGCCCGGCTGACCGTCGGCCTTGCGGTACACGGTCTTCTGCACGCGGCGGCCGAAGACGATGAAGGAGATCAGCACGCCGAGGATCAGACCCAGCGGGCCCCACAGCCACCACGGACCGATGTGGGCGAACAGCGCGAGCACGACGAAGATCGCCGTCACGACGACGATGATCCCGGCCATCAGCGGGATGAGTGCCTTGTCGTCCTTGCGCTGCATCTGGAACGCCTGCCAGATCTGCTGTCGGCGCTCCTTGCTGGCCGCCTTGCGTGCGGCCTTCGCGGCCGCCTTCGCCTCTTTACTCGCTTTGTCTTGCGCCTTCGCCATGACAGACAGTCTACGGGGCGTCGCCGGACCCGGTCGCAGCGGAATCGCTCCCGGAGGCGGGGTGGGTCCTCCACGACGAGAGCAGCGCCCGACCGCGGTCGACGCGGACGGGCGCTGCTCTGCTGAGGTCGATCAGTTCGCCATGCGGGCGAGGACGCTCGAGGCTTCCTGGGCGGTGGATCCCTCGGCCGTCAGGTGGGCCAGTTCGGGAGCCAGTTCGCGGCCGTGGCGGGCCATGGCCTGCGCGTACAGCCGGCCGGCACGGTACGAGGAGCGCACCAGCGGCCCGGCCATGACGCCGGCGAACCCGATCTCCTCGGCGTACTGCGAGTGCTCGACGAACTCCTCCGGCTTGACCCAGCGCTCCACCGGGTGGTGCCGCGGCGACGGGCGCAGGTACTGGGTGATCGTCACGATGTCGCAGCCCGCCTCGTGCAGGTCGCGCAGCGCCTCCCGGATCTCCTCGGGCGTCTCACCCATGCCCAGGATGAGGTTCGACTTGGTCACCAGGCCGAAGTCGCGAGCCTGGGTCAGCACGTCGAGGGAGCGCTCATAGCGGAACGCCGGCCGGATGCGCTTGAAGATGCGCGGTACGGTCTCCAGGTTGTGTGCGAGGACCTCGGGGCGGGATTCGAAGACCTCGGCGAGCAGGTCGGGCTTGGCGTGGAAGTCCGGGATGAGGTTCTCCACACCGGTGCCGGGGTTGAGTTCGTGGATCTTGCGGACGGTCTCGGCGTAGAGCCAGACGCCCTCGTCGGGCAGATCGTCGCGGGCGACTCCGGTGATGGTCGAGTAGCGCAGGCCCATCGACCGGACCGACTCGGCGACGCGGCGCGGTTCGTCGCGGTCGAGGGCGGCGGGCTTACCGGTGTCGATCTGGCAGAAGTCGCAGCGGCGGGTGCACTGCTCGCCGCCGATGAGGAAGGTGGCCTCGCGGTCCTCCCAGCACTCGTAGATGTTGGGGCAGCCGGCCTCTTCGCAGACGGTGTGCAGGCCCTCGCCCTTGACCAGGGATTTGAGTTCGGTGTACTCCGGTCCCATCGTCGCGCGGGTCTTGATCCACTTGGGTTTGCGCTCGATCGGGGTCTCGGCGTTGCGCACCTCCAGGCGGAGCAGCTTGCGCCCGGACGGCGCGTCGGCGGGCGAACCGGAAGCGGGGGACGGGGTGGCGGGTGTTGCGGTCACTGCGGGGTTCCTACGGTTGCGGGGGCGGATGCGAGGGTGTCGTCGGTGTGTCCGGGCGACGGCGGCGTCTCGTCGTCCAGACACGCGGTGATCAAGGCGGTCACCTCGTCGAGGACGTCGTCGACTGCCAGCGGCGCGCCGGTCTCCTTGACGATCGACGTGACGCCCGCGTCGGCGATGCCGCACGGGACGATCGCGTCGAACACGGTCATGTCGGGGTCGATGTTGAGGGCGAAGCCGTGCAGCGTGACCCCCTTGGCCACCCGGATCCCGATCTGGCCGAGCTTGCGCTCGCCCGCCTCGTCGCGAATCCAGACGCCGGAGCGTCCGTCGACCCGACCGGTGGCGACACCGTGGGCGGCGCAGAGCCGGATGAGTGCCTCCTCGAGTCTACGGACGTAGTCGACGACGTCGACCGGCTCGGCGAGCTTGACGATCGGGTACCCGACGAGTTGGCCGGGACCGTGCCAGGTGATGCGGCCGCCGCGATCGACGTCGATCACCGGTGCGCCGTTGGTGGGACGGTCGGAGTCCTCGGTGCGTTTGCCCGCCGTGTACACCGACGGATGCTCCAGGAGGAGCATCACATCGTGGTCGAGTTCTTCGGAGGCGCGCCGGTCGGCCAGCTCGTGCTGGAGCGCGTACGCGTCCTGATAGTCGACGACGCCGAGACGACGAACCTCGATGGGTTCACTGCTCAGCCGGGCGGATCCGTTGCGCACTGCGGTACTCCAGGGACGAGGGCGGGGAGGGAATGACGGCCACGACGTTCAACACCGGTTGGGGCGCAGAATATTCCGGGCCAGACGACAACCGCCGCCCGCGGCGACCTGCTGGTCGCCACGGACGGCGGTCACGACTTCTCGGACGTCTTACAGTCCCAGATCGGCGGCGAACTCCGCCGCTTCCAGACGCTGGCGGACGGTGGTCAGGAAACGACCGGCGTCGGCGCCGTCGATCAGGCGGTGATCGTAGGTCAGCGGCAGGTAGGCCATCGACCGAGCGGCGATCGACTCGGTGCCGTCGTCGCCGGTGAGGACCACCGGGCGCTTGACGATCGCGCCGGTCCCGAGCATCGCCGCCTGCGGCGGAACCAGGATCGGGGTGTCGAACAGGGCGCCCTGGCTGCCGATGTTGGTGATGGTGAAGGTGCCGCCGGCGAGTTCGTCGGGCTTCAGTCCGCCGTTGCGCGCACGGTCGGCGATGTCGGCGATCGCCCGGGCGAGCCCCGCCAGCGACAGGTCGTCGGCGTTGTGGATGACCGGCGAGAGCAGACCCTGCGGAGTGTCGACGGCGATGCCCAGGTGAACGTTCGCGTGGTAGGTGATCTCCTTGGCGGCTTCGTCGATCGACGCGTTGACGTTCGGGTGCACCTTCAGCGCCTCGACGACGGCCTTGGCGAAGAACGGCAGGAACGTGAGGTTGACGCCCTCGGCGGCCTGGAACGTGGCCTTGGCCGACTTGCGCAGGGTCGCGATGCGCGTCATGTCGACCTCGTGGACCTGCGTGAGCTGAGCGCTGGTCTGCAGCGATTCGCGGGTCTTGGCGGCGGTGATCTGGCGGATGCGGTTGATCTTCTGCGTGGTTCCGCGCAGCGCGGCCAGCTCCGGGTTCGCGGTGGGAGCGGCCGCGGGGGCCGCCGGTGCGGCGGCGGGCGCTGCCGGTGCGGCCGGAGCCTTCTTGGCCTCGGCGGCGGCGAGCACGTCCTGCTTGCGGATGCGGCCGCCGACACCGGTGCCGGTGACCGTCGACAGATCGATGTCGTTCTCGGCGGCCAGCTTACGGACCAGGGGAGTCACGTACGGCGTCGACTCGACGGTCGCCGGAGCGGCGGGCGCCGATTCGGCGACCGGAGCAGCGGGCGTCGGTGCGGCGGCAGGGGCGGGAGCCGGTGCGGGAGTCGGCGCAGGTGCGGCCGGTGCGGCGGCCGGGGTGGGCTCGGGAGCCGGCGTCGGCTCCGGAGCGGCCGGAGCAGCGGCCGCGGGGGCGGCGTTCTGGTCGCCGACGACGGCCAGGCGACCGCCGACCTCGACGACGTCGTCGGTGTCGGCCACGATCTCCAGGAGCACACCGGCGACCGGCGACGGGATCTCGGTGTCGACCTTGTCGGTGGAGACCTCCAGCAGCGGCTCGTCGACCTCGACGGTGTCGCCGACCTGCTTGAGCCAGTTGGTGACGGTGCCCTCGGTGACCGACTCGCCCAGCTCGGGCATCGTCACATCGGTGCCCGACGCCGAACCGGAGGGAGCAGCGGCCGGTGCCGGGGCGTCGGTTGCGGCGGCCGGTTCCTGGGCGGGCTCGGGAGCCGGGGCGGGTTCGGGTTCCGGCTCGGCGGCGGGTGCCGGGGCGTCGGGTGCGGCTTCGCCTGCCTCGCCGATCAGCGCGAGCTGACCGCCGACCTCGACGACGTCGTCCTCATGGGCGACGATCGAGGTCAGGACGCCTGCGACCGGCGACGGGATCTCGGTGTCGACCTTGTCGGTCGACACTTCGAGCAGGGGCTCGTCGACTTCGACGGTGTCGCCTTCCTGCTTCAGCCATTGGGTGACAGTTCCCTCGGTGACGCTTTCACCCAGTGCGGGCATCTCGACAGAGAAGGCCATTACGTGTGACTCCCTAAACTCGTGAACTCTGGTTGTGTTCGGTCAAGCCGACGCGGGTTCTCTCCGGGCGCGAGGGTATGCGCTCGAATTGCTGCAGGCGGTGGATCGACCGACTCCCGCGCTTCACAGTACCCGCAACCTGTGAAGCCTTCAGGGGAGTCCACCACCTACCGGCGAGTAGCGGTTGTGGGACGTCTCTCACCCGTTCGCGGCGACGTCCTCGACGGCCGCGATCATCGTCCGGACCGGCACTCCGGTGCCGCCCTTGGGGGTGTAACCCCACGGGCCGCCCGAGTTGAAGGCAGGCCCCGCGACGTCGATGTGCGCCCACTCGACGCCGTCGGCGACGAACTCGCGCAAGAAGATCGCCGCGGCGAGCATTCCGCCCCATCGGTTGTTGGTGACATTGGCGAGGTCGGCCACCCGTGAGTCGAGATCGCGGCGGATCTCCGCGGGCAACGGCATCGGCCAGCCGTTCTCGCCGATCTCCTGGGAGATCGCGGCGACCCGATCGCGGAACCCGTCGGTGCCCATCACGCCGGGGGTGCGGTTGCCCAGTGCGACCATCTGGGCGCCGGTCAGCGTGGCCGTGTCGATGAGATAGTCGGGGTCGTCTTCGCAGGCGCGGACGATCGCGTCGGCGAGGACCAGTCGACCCTCGGCATCGGTGTTGAGGACCTCGACGGTGATGCCGCCGTACTGGGTGAGCACGTCGCCGGGCCGTTGCGCGGTGCCCGACGGCATGTTCTCGGCCATCGGCACCGTTGCGATGACGGTGACGTTCACGTCGAGCCTGGCCGCGGCGACGGCGGTGGCGACGACGGCGGCGGCGCCGCCCATGTCTGAGGTCATCGCCTCCATGCCCGCGGCGGGCTTGATCGAGATGCCGCCGGTGTCGAAGGTGATGCCCTTGCCGACGAGGGCGACGGTCTTGTCGGAGCCCTTGGCCTCGTGGATCAGGCGGACGAGTCGGGGCGGACGCGAGCTGCCCTTGCCGACTCCGACGATGCCGCCGTAGCCCGACTTCTCCAACTCGACGTCGTCGAGGATCTCCACGCGCAGGCCGGCCTGGCTGCCCAGCACCCGCGCGCGTTCGGCGAACTCGGCCGGGTACAGGTGGCTCGGCGGTGTGTTCACCAGGTCGCGGGCCATCGCCACCGAGTCGGCGACGATCAGCGCGTGGTCGAGCGCTGCCCTGTTCTCCTTCGTCTTCGCGGCCAGGAGGCGGATCTGCGACGGCGGGCGCTTCTCGGAGCGCGACTTCTCGGTGCGGTACTCGTCGAACCGGTAGGCGCCGAGGTAGAAGCCTTCGGCGATCGGACCGACACCGGCTGCCGAGAGGGCGGTGACGACCGTGGCGGAACCGTCGAGTCCGCGGGCGGCGTCCCCGGCGGCCTTGCGGAGTGCTTCGGCGTCGTCGGTGTCGGTACCGAGACCCACGGCGACGATGCGGCTCACCGGCAGCGCTGCCGGGGCGGGCACCACGGTGAGTTCACCGGACTTGCCGGTCGCGTCGAGGGCGGCGAGGGCTTCCGACACGGACTCCGCGGTCGAATCGTCGAACAGGTCGTCGGTGATCAGCATGCTCGGCTGGTCACCGTCGGACTCCGGTGCGATGAGGCCGATCACCAGGACGTCGTCGTCCTTGGCGAGGGCGGTGGTCAGTTCGATGCGCGGGCCGCGTTCGCGGGCGGAGAAATCGTTGCTGCTCACAGAAGTCAACTCTGCCACAGGGCGGTGACGGCGTTCACCGGACCCGTTACGGTATCGGGCATGAGTGAACTCCTCGCCGGCCCCATCGCCGATCGCCACGTCGCCCTCGGAGCATCGTTCGCCGAATTCGGCGGATGGGACATGCCAGTCGCCTACTCGGGCACCGTCGCCGAGCACAACGCCGTCCGCAGCGCGGTGGGGATCTTCGACGTCAGTCACCTGGGGAAGGCGCTCGTGGCGGGCCCCGGTGCGGCCGCGTTCGTCAACCGCACGCTCACCAACGACCTCGGCAAGATCGCGGCGGGCAAGGCGCAGTACACGATGTGCTGCACCGACGAGGGCGGGGTGATCGACGATCTGATCACCTACCTGGTCGGTGACGACGAGGTGTTCCTCATTCCGAACGCCGCGAACACGGCCGCCGTCCTGGATCGTCTGCGCGCGGTGGCGCCCGCCGACATCGAGATCACCGACCTGCACCGTGAGTACGCCGTGTTCGCCGTGCAGGGACCCCGATCGGCGGAGGTCCTCACCGCGCTCGGCCTGCCCACCGAGATGGAGTACATGGCGTTCGCCGATGCGGAGCTGGCCGTCGACGGTGCGTCGTACGGTGTCCGCGTGTGCCGCACCGGTTACACCGGCGAGCACGGCTACGAGGTGCTTCCCCGCTGGGCGGACGCCGGTGCGGTCTGGGACGCGCTGGCGGCGGAGGTCACCTCTCGTGACGGGCTGCCCGCCGGGCTCGGCGCCCGTGACACGCTGCGCACCGAGATGGGCTACGCCCTGCACGGCCATGAACTCAGCGTGGACATCACGCCGGTACAGGCGCGCAGCGCGTGGGCCGTCGGGTGGGACAAGCCGGAGTTCTTCGGTCGGGAGCCGCTCGTCGCCGAACGCGCCGCCGGTCCGGTCCGTCGCCTGTACGGGTTGAAGGCGACCGGTCGCGGCGTGCCGCGGGCCGAGTGCACCGTGCACCTCGAGGCGGGCGGCGAGCAGATCGGGGTCTGCACGTCGGGGACCTTCTCACCGACCCTCAAACAGGGCATCGCGTTGGCCTTCATCGACGTCGCATCGGGCGTCAAGAAGGGTGCGAGCGTAGTGGTCGATGTGCGCGGACGAGCGCTCGAGTGCGAGGTCGTGCTGCCGCCGTTCGTCGAAGGGCATGTCTGACTCGCGCTGTTTGTGCTCGGGTGCGCGTGAGGGCGGTCCCGGTGCGGCGCTAGGATTGTCGGCATGGCCTTGGAGTTCTCCCGCACCGAACATCCCCATCCCGTTTCTGAAGGTCGTCGCGCCGAGATCCTCGCCGCGCCGGGCTTCGGCAACTACTTCACCGACTACATGGTGTCGATCGATTTCGATCGGGGGCAGGGATGGAATCGCGCGCGGGTGACCCCGTACGGTCCCATCGCGCTCGATCCCGCGGCGATGGTCCTGCACTACGCGCAGGAGATCTTCGAGGGCATGAAGGCCTACCGTCAGCCGGACGGGTCGATCGCGGCGTTCCGCCCCGAAGCCAACGCCGAGCGGTTCCAGACCTCGGCTCGTCGACTGGCCATGCCGGAGCTCCCGGTCGAGGACTTCGTGCAGTCTCTGCGCGAGATCCTCGCCGTAGACAACGCCTGGGTTCCGCCGGCCGGCGGCGAGGAGGCGCTGTACCTGCGTCCGTTCATGATCGCGACGGAGCCGAGCCTGGGCGTGCGCCCGGCCGATCACTACCGTTACGTGCTGATCGCCTCGCCGGCAGGCGCCTACTTCTCGGGCGGTCTGAAGCCGGTCAGCGTCTACCTGAGCACCGAGTACGTCCGTGCGGCGCCGGGCGGCACGGGTGCGGCCAAGTTCGGCGGCAACTACGCGGCATCGCTGCTCGCGCAGGCTCAGGCCGCGGAGAAGGGGTGCGATCAGGTGGTCTGGTTGGATGCGATCGAACGCCGCTACATCGAGGAGATGGGCGGCATGAACCTGTTCTTCGTCTACGGTTCGGGTTCGCAGGCCCGCCTGGTGACGCCCGAGCTGAGCGGGTCGCTGCTGCCGGGCGTGACTCGCAACTCGCTGCTCACCTTGGCCGCCGACGCGGGGTACGGCGTGGAGGAGCGCAAGATCTCGACCGGTGAACTAGCCTCCGCCGTCCGCTCCGGTGAGATCAGCGAGGTGTTCGCGTGCGGTACCGCCGCAGTCATCACCCCGGTCGGTCGGGTGCTCTCCGACACCGACGAGTACACGGTCGCCGACGGTGACACCGGCGAGGTCACCAAGGCGCTGCGCGACACCCTCACCGGCCTGCAGCGGGGCACCTTCGCCGATACGCACAACTGGATGACGACGCTGCACCCCGCGCCGTAGCCGCGGCGCCCGTCGGCCGCCGGTCCGGTCGCGGCCTGTCCGCCGACCGAGCGGAGTCGCGACCGGCGGACGCACGGCCCGTCTCACACGAGGAGCAGAACCAGCGTCACCATCGTCGACGACTCGATAGCGGCGCCGAGGACATCGCCCGCGACACCGCCCATCCGCCGCACGCAGTGAGCCGACAGCGCCGTCGCGCCCACGGCTGTGACGGCCACCGCGACCAGGGCGCGGACGCCGAGCGGCCAGGCGGCCGCGGCGGCGAGCACCGTCCACACGAGGATCGACCACTTCTGCGTCCCGGCGACGAGAGCGCCGAATCCGGTGCTGTTCGCCGGAGGCAGACCGACGCGGCACACGTAGACGACGGCGACACGGGCCAGAGCGACCGCGAACAGGACCTCCCACCAGCGGTGCTCGGCGGTGAGAGCGCCGAACGCCACGGCCTGCGCGCCGAGCACGACGGCGAGCGTGGCCGCGCCGAACGGACCGACGTCGCCGCTGCGCATCACCTGCCGCACTCGTTCGGGATCGCCGTAGCAGCCGAGGCCGTCGGCGGTGTCGGCGAGGCCGTCGACGTGCATGCCGCGGGTGAGCAGAGCGAGCAGCCCGACCACGAGAACACCGATCAGCAGATCGGGAAGCCTCGTGAACGAGAGACCGTACGCGACGGCGGCCGCGGCGCCGCCGAGCAGGGCCCCGACGATCGGCACGGCGGCGATCGCCGCGCCCCCGCTATGACGGTCCATCTCGACGCGCGGGGAGGGGAGGGGAGCCACGGTCAGCCAGCTGACCGCCACGTGGACGCCGGAGAACGCCCGGCTAATCCCCATCGCTGACGCCGGCCTCGTCGAACGTGGCCATGTCGATCAGGATGTCGACGGCTGACGACACCATCGACAGGGCGGTCAGTGCGCCGGTGCCCTCGCCCAACCGCATCGACATGTCGACGATCGGGGTGAGCCCGAGGTTCTTGAGCGCGAAGTCGTGCGCGGGCTCGGTGGAGCGGTGTCCGGCTCGCCACCAGGTGGACGCACCGGGCGCCATCTGCTCGGCGACGAGGGCGGCGGCCGTCGTGACGACGCCGTCGAGGATCACCGGAGTCTTCCGGACGGCGGCCTGAGCGTAGAAACCGGCCATGGCTGCGAGGTCGGCTCCGCCGACCGCGGCGAGCAGCGCGAGCGGCTCGTTCCGGTAGCGGCGGCCGTGGCGCATGCCGTCGCGGATCGCGGCGGTCTTGCGGATCCAGGTCTCGTCGTCGATCCCGGTGCCGCGGCCGACGACCACCACCGGCTCCTGATCGGTGAGAGTGCCGATCAGGACGGCGGCCGGAGTGGTGTTGCCGATGCCCATGTCGCCCGCGATCAGCAGGTCGGCGCCGGAGTCGACGAGTCCGTCGGCGATCGCCCGTCCGGCGGCGACGGCGCGCCGCGCCTCACCGATCGTCAACGCCTCGCCGCGGCGGAGATCGCCGCTGCCGCGGCGCACCTTGTAGGCGGTGTTCGCCGTGTGTCCGTCCGGGAGATCAGCGTCGACGGAGAGGTCGAAAGCGTGCACGCTCGCGCCGACTCGCCGCGCGAGGACGTTCACCGCGGCGCCCCCTCCCGCGATGTTCGCGACCATCTGCGCGGTCACCTCGGGCGGAAACGCGGAGACGCCGTCGCGCGCGACGCCGTGATCGCCCGCGAACACCGCGACCGCGGCGGCCTCGATACGACGCGGCGGACACAGACCCTGACATGCGGACGCCCAGATCCCCAGGTCTTCGAGGACGCTGAGCGAGCCGGGAGGCTTGGTGAGCGTGAGGTGACGCGCACGTGCGGCGTGCGCCGTCGCCGTGTCCGGCGGGTCGATCGCCACGAAGATCTCAGCATCGGTGCCGTCCGGCACATCCGCGCCCGCGAACGCGACCGCGCGGTGTTCGGGCGCGGCGACCACGACCGGGGACGCCACGGGTCTGACGGACTCGTCGGCGGGCAGATCCACGACTCGACCCGCGACGACCAGTCGGACGTCGTCGCACACTCGGGCGATCTGCTTGTTGAGCGCGCCGAGCTCGTCCGCGAAGCGGCGTCCCGCGGCGGTCTCGGCGACCACCGACAGCCCGACTTCCGGGCTCACGATGACCAGCGGTCCGACGTGGTCGGCGACGGCCGCGCACAGATCGTCCACCCGATCGGCGATCGACACGGCGGGATCGGTCCACGCTCCGGTCGCGTCGAGCACGCCGGTGATCCAGGTCCCGAGATCATCGAGGAGGACCGTCGCGGTCGGGTCGGCACGCAGCTCGGCGGCCGGATCGGCGGTCTCGACGGTCTCGAACGTCTCGGACCGGCGCTCTCGATGCGCCTGAACGCGAGCTCGCCACGCGTCGTCGTCGTGTGCGGGGCCGGTAGCCAGGTAACGGACGGACTCGGCGCCGGAGACCAGCTGCTCGGCATGCTCCGACTTACCCGAGCGGGTTCCGCCCAGGACCAGGACAGCCACGGCCACTACACCTTGTCGCCGGGCTTGACGACCGGCTTCGGCGCGCGCATCATCCGCAGTTGCATGGCGCGGCTGAACGAGTACCAGCCGAGCTTGAAACCGCCGTCCTGGGTGTCGGGGTAGCGTTCCCGGACTCGCTTGTTGACCGTGCGGCCCAGGAACACCGAATCGATGGCCATGAAGACCACGAACGCCAGGAGCAGCAGGTTCATGATTCCGGCGATCGACGGGATCATGATGCCGACGATCAGCAGGACGGCGAACGGCATGAACAGTCCGGCGAAGTTGCGGCGCGAGTCGACGATGTCGCGAGCCATCTTGCGCACGGGACCCTTATCGCGCGCCATCAGGTACTTCTCGTCGCCCGCCATCATCTTCTCGCGCTGCTCCAAGCGCTTCTCGCGGCGTTCGTTCGAGATCTGCTTGCGTTCGTCCTTCGTCATCGACTGCTTCAGCGACTTGCGGCGAGCGCGGGCCTCGGCGCGTGTCGCGGGCGGCGGTGCCACCGGACCGCGCCGCTTGTTCTCGGCTTCGCGGCGCTTCGGCGTCGGGCGACCCTTGCCGGGCGTCTGCTTCGGCTTGTTCAGGCTCACGTCGTCGCCGGAGACGTCGGTGGTCTGGGCGTCGTCGACGGTGTCGTCGGTGCTCGTCGCATCGGACTTCCAGGGCAGTTTCACATCATCGAGACTAGGCGATCACGACGCCGGAGTCGGAATCGGGCGGGGAGCGGTGAGGCACTACGGTTACCTCGCATGGATCAATATGCCAACACGGCACCGTGCTCGGTGGTCGTCGCACCCGACGAGTTCGGCGGAACGCTCAGCGCCACGCAGGCGGCGCGAGCGATCGCCGACGGGTGGTCGTCGGTGCGGCCGGACGACACCGTCGACCTGTTGCCCCAGTCCGACGGCGGTCCCGGATTCGTCGCGGTGCTCGCGGCGGCCGGCGCGGTGGCGGTGCGGACCGCTCAGGTGTCGGGTCCGCTGGGCGAACCGGTGGACGCCGACTACGGAGTGAGCGACGACGGCGTCGTCTACATCGAGGCAGCCCAGGCGTGCGGCCTGCCGCTGCTCGGCGGACCGCCGACCACCGCGACGGCTCTGGCGGCCTCGACAGCGGGTGTCGGTGAACTGATCCGCGTCGCACTCGACGACGGCGCGCGACGGATCGTCGTCGGTCTGGGCGGGAGCGCGACCACCGACGGCGGTCGCGGTGCGCTCGACGCGCTCGGCGGCGCGCGCGCCGCCGCCGACCTGCTTCGCGACATAGACGTCGTCGTCGCCTCCGACGTCGACAATCCACTGCTTGGGCCCGACGGCGCCGCCGCGGTGTTCGGGCCGCAGAAGGGCGCCGACGGGCAGGCCGTCGTGCTCCTCGAGGCGCGGCTGGCCGCGTGGGCGGACGACCTCGCCGATGCCTGCCCGGATACGCGTGACGTACCGGGCGCCGGCGCGGCGGGCGGTCTCGGGGTCGCGTTGTTCGCGGTGGGCGGACGGCGCCGGGCCGGAACCGACGTCGTCGCCGAGGCGACCGGACGTCGGGCGCGACTGACGGCCGCCGATGTGATCCTCACCGGGGAGGGGAGATTCGATGCGCAGACGGCTCGGGGCAAGGTGATCGCCGCTCTCGCCGCCGATGCGGGAGACGTCCCGGTCCTCGTGCTGGCCGGGCAGATCCGCGGTGAGCCGACGATCGACGGCGTCGCCGGGGCCTGGTCGGTCACCGAGCACGCCGGGTCGGTGGAGGCCGCGATGGCTGAGGCCGGGCCGTCGCTGTTCGCGTTGGCCTCCGACGTCGCGCGGATCTGGACGGACAGACGCGGGGGCCTGCTGCGGGAATAGGCGACGTGCGGGTACCGTTGACGATGTCAGACCGCAGAGCCGGACTCCGGTCCGGGTCCCCCGATCGACGACAGACGTATTCAAGGAGCGCCTCATGACCGTTGAGAACGAAACCACCACCGACACCGGTGTCCTGCTCACCGACGCCGCATCATCCAAGGCGAAGGGTCTGCTCGACCAGGAGGGCCGCGACGACCTGGCTCTGCGCATCGCCGTCCAGCCGGGTGGCTGCGCCGGTCTGCGGTACCAGCTCTTCTTCGACGACCGCCAGCTCGACGGCGACATCGTCCAGGACTTCGGCGGCGTCAAGCTGGCCGTCGACCGGATGAGCGCACCGTACGTGCAGGGCGCCACGATCGACTTCGTCGACACCATCGAGAAGCAGGGCTTCACCATCGACAACCCGAACGCGACCGGCAGCTGCGCCTGCGGCGACTCGTTCAACTGACCTGACGCGGGTCTTTCGACGGCCGCGACTCCCACCTCCGGGGTCGCGGCCGTCGGCGTTCCGGGGAACGTGCATCTCGGCCCGCCGACCCGCGTGCGCCCGCCCCCGCTGACCGGCGTGTCCGCCCGCCCCGACGATCGAGCGCGCACCCCGCCGACCGAGCGGAGTCGAGATCCCACTACGTTGGACGAATGTTCATTGCCGTGTGCGGATCCCTCGCGACCGATCATCTGATGAAGTTCCCCGGAAAGTTCTCCGACCAGCTCGTCGCCGACCAACTCGAGCACATCTCGCTCAGCTTCCTGGTGGAGGACCTGGTCCTGCACCGCGGGGGCGTCGGCGGCAACATCGCTTATGCGCTCGGCGTCCTCGGCAACGAGCCGTTGCTGATCGCGTCGGCGGGCGGCGACTTCGACGAGTACGAGAACTGGCTCACGTCGCACGGCGTGGACTGCCGTGGCGTCCACCGATCGGCGACCAAGCACACGGCGCGTTTCATGTGCACCACCGATGAGACGATGGCGCAGCTGGCGACCTTCTACGCGGGTGCGATGACGGAGGCCGGCGACATCGATCTCGCTCAGGTCGTCGCCGACAAGCGTCCGGACCTGGTCCTGATCGGCGCCGACGACCCCGCGGCGATGGCCCGCCACACCGCGGCCTGCCGTGCCGAGGGCATCCCGTTCGCCGCCGACCCGTCGCAGCAGCTGGCCCGCCTCGACGGCGGCGCCGCCCGCGAACTGATCGACGGTGCCGCGTACCTGTTCACGAACGAGTACGAGTGGGGTCTGCTCAAGCAGAAGACCGGGCTGTCCGACGACGACATCGCCAAGCTGGTCGGCGTGCGCGTCACCACGCTGGGCGGCGGTGGAGTCGACATCATCGACACCGACGGCACCGTCACTCACGTCGACGTCGTCCCGGTGAACGAGCAGGTGGATCCGACCGGCGTCGGCGACGGTTTCCGCGCGGGCTTCCTCACCGGTCTGAGCAAGAATCTGAGTTTCGAGCGCAGCGCGCAACTCGGTGCCATGGTCGCCACACTGGTCCTCGAATGCGAGTCGACGCAGGGCTGGGTCTGGGACGCCGACGCGGCAGGCGAGCGGCTCGCTGCGGCGTACGGAGAGCAGGCGGCGACGGAGATCCGCGCGGCGTTGTAATCGTCGGACCCCGGCCGGGTGACACCGCGCCGCCGACTCAGCTATCCGCGGCACCCGACGACATCGGCGGCACTCCCGAGGGCCGCGGAAGTCGCCGGGTGCCGCGTGCTTCTCGCGCAGACCACCCGACGAGACGGTCAGAGGCGCACGGGATAGTCTCGCTCATCGATCTGCGGCGTCACCGATCCGTCGACGAAGATGCCGTACCAGAGCATGAAGCAGATCACGGTCCAGATGCGGCGGCTGTTGTCGACGGTCCCGGCCTTGTGCTCGTCGAGCATCTGCAGGGTGAAGGCCTTGTCGAAGATGTGATCGGTGTCGGACGCGGCGATGAGTTCGCGGGCCCAGTCGTACATCTCGGTGCCCGCGAGCCAGTGCCGCAGGGGCACCGGGAAGCCCAGCTTGCGCCGATGCAGGACGTGCGGCGGGACGATCTGCTCGAGAGCCTTGCGGAGCGCGTACTTGGTGGTGTCGTGTGCGATCTTCTCATCGAACGGGAGCTGCTCGGCGACGGCGAAGACCTCCTTGTCCAGGAAGGGCACCCGCAGCTCCAGTGAGTTCGCCATGGTGATCTTGTCGGCCTTGACCAGGATGTCGCCGCGCAGCCAGGTGAACAGGTCCAGGTGCTGCATGCGCGTCACCGGATCCATGCCCTCGCTCATCCGATAGATCGGTGCGGTGACGTCCTGGTGCATCCAGTCGGGACGGAAGGTGCGGAGCACCGCCTGCAGGCGGGCGTCGTCGAAGCTCCGGGCGTTGCCGTAGTAGCGCTCTTCCAGGCTCAGCGAGCCGCGGTGCAGAAGGCTCTTTCCACGGGTCCCCTCCGGGATACGCTCGGACACCTTGCCGGCGAGTCGTCGAATACCGCCGGGCAGCTTGTCGAACGCGCCGAGCGAGAGCGGCTCCTTATAGATGGTGTAGCCGCCGAACAGTTCGTCGGCGCCCTCGCCGGACAGCACCACCTTGACGTGTTTGCGCGCCTCGGCCGCGACGAAGTACAGGGGCACCAGCGCGGGGTCGGCGACGGGATCGTCGAGGTACCAAATGATCTTCGGGAGCGCCTCGATGAACTCGCTGGGGGAGACCACCTTCACGACGTGGCGGGCGCCGATCGCCTCGGCCGACTCGGCGGCGACGTCGACCTCGGAGTAGCCGTCGCGCTCGAATCCGGTGGTGAAGGTGATCAGGTCCGGGTTGTGCTGGATCGCCAGCGCCGCGATCGCGGTGGAGTCGATGCCGCCGGAGAGGAACGAACCGACGGTCACATCGGCGCGCATGTGCTTGGCCACGGAATCGCGCAGGGCGTCGGCGATCTCGTCGTACCGCTTCTGTTCGCCTCCGGCGGCGAAGGGCCGGACCGGGAACTTGGGATCGAAGTAGCGCGTCACCTTCGGGGCGACGCCCGGCCGCAGCGTCGCGTAGCAGCCGGACTCGAGACGGGTGATGTTCCGGTGCAGGCTCTCGGGCTCGGGCACGTACTGGAGCACGGTGTAGTGCTCGATCGCTCGATCGTCGAGTTCGGCATCGAGGCCCATCCGGTCGAGGATCTCCAGGAGGCTCTTCTTCTCACTGCCGAACGCGGTACCGGCGTCGCTGGTCGCCAGGAACATGGGTTTGATGCCGAAGCGGTCGCGGGCCAGGAACAGTTCGCGTGTCTGCGTGTCCCAGACGGCGAAGGCGAACATCCCCCGGAGCCTGCGGACGACGTCGGGGCCCCAGTGGTGGAACCCGGCGACGATCGACTCGCCGTCGCCCTCGGTCCGGAACCGAGTCCCGAACTCCGTGGCCAGTTCGTCGCGGATCTCCAGGTAGTTGTAGATCTCGCCGTTGAAGACGAGGGCGTACCGGTCCGGATTCTCCGGCGGACCCCAGCGCAGCGGCTGGTGCGAGTGCTCGATGTCGATGATCGACAGACGGTTGAAGCCGAGGACGATGTCGTCGTCGTTCCACGTACCGGGTTCGTCGGGTCCGCGGTGACGCATGCAGTGCGCCGCCGACGCGATGAGTTCGGCGGTGGCGGGCGCCGAGCCGTCGCTGGTGAGCATTCCGAGCAAGCCGCACACGCTGACGAGCCTCTTTCCATAGATTGCAAGTACGCGCGCCGAAGCCCCCGTGGTGCTCGCACGCCCGGTCCACTATGCCGTAGAAGCGCGCGCGGGTGCGACATCTCGGGGCCGACGTGAGGTCGACGCCACGCAGTGCCGCCGCAAAGCTGCAGGTCGCGTACCGCCGTCGCGACATCCGCCGACCCAATAGAGAACTCGCGCGCGGGTTGGACTACGCTGCGTAGTTACTAGGTGCAAGAATTGCGGCAGGGCCGGAGAAGCTCTGGTGTGAACCTTGTGGAACAGCTCCCTGCCAGCAGGAAGGCGTGAAATTGACGAACCGTGGACGGCCGTCGGCACGACGTGGGAAATCCGCGTCGCGCACGATCAAAACACTGAGTGCCCTCGCGGTCCTGGGTGTCGTCGTGCTGATGACGTCGGGATGCAGTGCTGACGAAGCACTGCGATTCGGTTGGCCCGAGGGCGTGACCCCCGAAGCGCACGACATGCGACAGTTCTGGACATGGTCGGTCATCGCCGCGCTGGCGATGGGCGTGCTGGTCTGGGGTCTGATCTTCTGGACGATCACCTTCCACCGGGCGAAGGCGGACGGCTCCGACGACGACATGATCCCGCGCCAGACCGGCTACAACGTGCCGCTGGAACTCGCGTACACCGCGATTCCGTTCGTGCTGATCGCCGTCATGTTCTACTTCACGGTCATCGTGCAGAACAAGGTCGAGGACAAGCAGGAGAACCCGGCCGTGGTGGTCGACGTGACCGCCTTCCAGTGGAACTGGAAGTTCGGCTACAACTCGGTGAACCTCGACGGCAGGCAGCTGGTCGATCCGGCCGACTCGCGCAAGGGCGACCCCTTCGAGCTCCAGATCCCGCAGTACCGGGAGCACGAGGGTGAGAAGGAAGAGATCCACGGCGCGGCCGGTGGGCGCTCGGCCGAAGAGCGCAAGTACCTGACCTACGACAAGATCGAGACGCTCGGCACCTCGTCGACGATCCCGGTCCTCGTCCTGCCGACGGACACCCGTATCCAATTCGATCTGGCCGCGGCCGACGTCGTCCACTCGTTCTGGGTGCCGGAGTTCCTCTTCAAGCGCGACGTGATGCCGTTCCCGGAGCAGAACCACCAGGATCCGAGCTTCCAGATCAGCTCGATCGACCGTGAGGGCGCCTTCGTCGGACGATGCGCCGAGATGTGTGGAACGTTCCACGCGATGATGAACTTCGAGGTCCGTGCGGTCAGCCCGGCAGACTTCGCCAAGTACATCGAGTACCGCGACGCGAACCCGAAGGCGTCGAACGCCGAGGCGCTGGAAGCCATCTGCCAGGAACCCGAGTCGGTCACCACGGTCCCGTTCGACACGCGCCGCGTGTCCAACGACAAGCTCCCCTCCGATATCGGGGATGCGTCTAACACCAAGCTGGCTCAGTGCAAGCCGGCGCAGGGAGGCGATAGCTGATGAAGGTCGAAGCACGGATCTTCGAGGTCCTCGCAGTCTTCTTCATCCTGATGGGTGTCATCTACACGGTGTGCACCTTCTACTACCGGACCGGTGTGGAATGGGCGGGCGCGGCCTGCATGTTCTTCGCGGGCGGCCTGGCGCTCATCGCGGGCACCTACTTCCGGTTCGTCGCGCGACGCGTCGAGATCCGCCCCGAGGACTTCGAGGAGGCCGAGATCGAGGACGGCGCGGGCGAACTCGGCTTCTTCAGCCCCGGCAGCTACTGGCCGATCATGATCGCCGGCGGCGCCGCACTGTTCGCGATCGGCTTCGCGACCGCGAACTTCTGGTTCGCGATCGCCATGGTGTTCGTGATCGTCGGCAGTGTCGCGGGCCTGGTGTTCGAGTACCACGTCGGACCCGAGAAGCACTGACGCACACAGCATCCGACAAAGCCGCACCCGGATACCGGGTGCGGCTTCGTCATACCCACGAGATGTCGGAGGCGGACCGGGCGTCGCTGAAGACCTTCCTGTCGGAGGCATTCGCCGGCGACTTCGACGACACGGACTTCGATCACTGCCTCGGCGGTCTTCACGTGATCGCCGAAGACGACCGCGGGACGATCGTCGGACACGCCGCGCTCGTACAGCGCCACCTGGAGGTCTCGGGTGCGGTGCTGCGTACGGGCTACGTCGAGGCCGTCGCCGTCGCGGCGCACATGCGTCGCCGCGGTATCGGCGACACCGTGATGGAGCGGATCGACGCGATCATCCGACGCTCCTACGACCTCGGTGCGCTCGGTGCCTCGGACGC
Source organism: Gordonia humi (assembly GCF_014197435.1). Classification (NCBI taxonomy): domain Bacteria; kingdom Bacillati; phylum Actinomycetota; class Actinomycetes; order Mycobacteriales; family Gordoniaceae; genus Gordonia; species Gordonia humi. Next base: position 3,779,164 of record NZ_JACIFP010000001.1, on the reverse strand, counting down.
CGGACGGCCGCTGTACCTCCGACGCGGATGGCAGCCCTGGACGGGCCCTCTCGGCGTCTGCACCGCTCACGGCGTGCGCTCGACACCGGGTGACCGGGGTTCCGTGTTGGTTCTCCTCACCGGTCGGTCGGCCGACGAGGACACCTCCGGTCTCCTCGTCTGCGAACGACGCAGTGGTGACAGTTGGTGATGTCACGTTCCTGGCATGATGCCGACGTCCGCCGATCACGTCTCAACGACCACCCTCCACGACCACGGCACCGTGTGGACCACGCCGACGACGACGGCGCTCGTGTTCGTGTTCCGGTAGCCGCTCATGTCCAGCGGTGACGCGACGCGGGGTCTGCTGACCCCTCTGCGGCTGACCCCTCTGCGGCGGGGATTCGTGACGCTCAGAGACCCGGCGGACGGTCCGGACCTGCTCTGGGCCCCTGGTCTCGAGGCGCGACCCGTCCTCTTCGGCTCCCCGCCGATCGCGTTCCGCGGCGGCGGATGGGGGAGCGTGGTCCCCGTCGTGTACGACGAGACCGACCCGTCCCTCGCCCTGCGGCTCGACGATCGCATCGTGGAAGCGGGGAGTCCGGTGTTGCGGCCGGACCCGCTCGAACTCCTGTGTCCGTCACCGGGTGTGCCCGACTTCCAGTCGTATGCGGCGGATCCGACTGTGCAACAGCGACTCACGACCGGAGATCCGATTCTGACCGCTTTCGCGCTTCGCCTCGTGCAGACGACCGCCCTCGAAGCGCAGGAGCTCGCGCGCGCCGCCGATGCGGCCGGCGTGTCCGCGGGCGACCTCGACGAGGTGGTGCGTGCCGGACCCGGCATGGAGCACTATCCGGACTTCATCGACGTCGTCCTGCCGCATCTGCCGAGGGAGGCGCTCGGGAACGATCGGCGTCGGCTGCTCCACGCGGTGTGCGTCGCGGCGGCGCTGCGCCGACGGCGCGGCATACGCGGCACGATCCTCCACCGCGCCTCCGACGATCGCCTCGACGCCGTGCTGGGCGCCTTCACATCGGTCTGCGGACCGATCCCCGGTATCGCCGCGGAGGCCGGGAACATGCTGCGTCCGCCGCCGCCCGTCGCAGATCAGGTGGATCCGCCGCGGGCGTGTCGTGTCCTCGAACACAGTCGGTCGGGGGTCGTCGTCGAGGCGTCGACGGCCCTTCCGGCCGTGGGCGACGTCGTCGCGCTGACGGCGGGCCCGACGACGCACGGCGATGCGGCGTTCGCACGACACTGCTCGCATCACCGGATCGGGGCCGCGCACGTCGACGACGGCCGGGCGTGGCTGTCCGTCGATCCGCCGCCGTCGACGTCCGCGACGGCGATGGTGGCGGTCGACCGTTGTCGCTCGCATCTCGTGCACCGGCCGGACGAGGAGACGTCGATGGTCGGGCTCGCGGGCAGGGCCCCGGCCGTCGGCGACATGACGAAGCGACGATGGTGGCGGGCTCGGCCGCGCCGAGACGGAGTGACGGCCGATGCGACGCAGGTGTGGAATGCCGCCATGCGAGAGCACGATCGCATCCGTTCCGAATACCTCGCGTACGAGATGGATCCGGGCCTGCGCACGGGCTTTCCGTCGGTCACCGACGTGACTCGGCCGGAGACCGCTGAATTCGTCTCATCGATGGGACTCGCGGACGCGCTGCGGCGCGAGGACCCGACCGACACCGACTACGCCGAGCAGTATCACCGCGCCGTCGCGAACGCGGCACGCCTGTGGGCGCTGTGCGAGAGTGCGGCCCGGCGGACCGGCGGCTGAAGGCTCGGCCGCCGACGCCGACGCCGTCGACGAGGGGAGGTCCGACGGCGGGGTGGGGGAGTGGTCGAATCCGGCCCACGACAGGTACGCGAATACGACGACGGCCGCCTCGCTGTGCGAGGCGGCCGTCGCCGTCGTGCTGTGCCGGAGAGTCAGGCGAGCGGGTTTCCGCCCTTGCTCTGCAACTCCTGCAGGGCCTTCTTCTCGGCCTCGTGCTGCTCGTGCGCGATGCGCACGTTCTGAGCCTGCTCCTCCTGCGAGTCCGGAACCAGGACGGTACCGGTGCCGGGCGAACCCGCGGAGCCGAGCTTGTTCATACGCTTCGGCAGCGGAGCGCCCTCGTACGGGAGCGGGATCGGGTGGCCGTGGTCGTCGACCGGGCCGAGCGGCTGATGGATCTCGATGTACTCGCCCTGCGGCTGACGACGGATGATACCGGTCTCGATACCGTGTTCGAGGACACCGCGGTCGCTGCGCTGCAGCGAGAGAGCCCACCGATAGGTGATGAAGTACACCAGCGGCGGGACCACCAGCAGGCCGATGCGTCCCATCCACGTCGTCGCGTTGAGCGACACATGGAACTTCAGCGCGATGATGTCGTTCATACACATCACCGTGAGGATGATGTAGAACGCCAGAGCCATCGCACCCACCGCGGTGCGGACCGGGGCGTCACGCGGACGCTGCAGCAGGTTGTGGTGGGCGTCGTCGCCGGTGAGCTTCTTCTCGATCCACGGGTACCCGAAGAGCAGAGCGAAGATGACACCGATGATCAGAACCACCCAGAACACGGCCGGAACGGTGTAGTTGCCCAGGTAGAGCTCCCATGCGGGCATCAGTCGCGCGAAGCCGTCCGTCCACATCATGTAGATGTCGGGCTGCGAACCGGCCGAGACCTGAGCCGGGTTGTACGGACCGATGTTCCACACCGGGTTGATCTGGAAGACGCCGGCCATCAGAGCGAGGAATCCGATGACGATCGCGGCGAACGCCCCGCCCTTGGCCGCGAAGACCGGCATGATGCGGATGCCGACGACGTTCTTCTCGGTGCGACCCGGGCCGGGGAACTGGGTGTGCTTCTGGTACCAGACCAGCGCGAGGTGCGCGCCGATCAGGGCGAGGATGATCGCCGGGAACACCAGGATGTGCAGCACGTACAGGCGCGGAATGATGATGTCGCCCGGGAAGTCGCCGTTGAACAGCGCCCACTGGATCCAGGTGCCGACCACGGGAATCGACAACACGATGCCGCTCATCGCGGCGCGGATGCCGGTACCCGAGAGCAGGTCGTCCGGGAGCGAGTATCCGAAGAAGCCCTCGAACATCGCCAGCAGCAGCAGGAAGCAGCCGATGATCCAGTTCGCCTCACGCGGGCGACGGAAGGCGCCGGTGAAGAAGATACGGGCCATGTGCAGGATGATCGACGCCGCGAACAGCAGCGCTGCCCAGTGGTGGATCTGGCGGACGAAGAGCCCGCCGCGGACCTCGAACGAGAGGTTCAGGGTGGTCTCGTACGCGCGACTCATCGTGACGCCGTTGAGCGGCTGATACGCACCGTCGTACTGGACGTGCGCCATCGACGGATCGAAGAACAGCGTGAGGTAGGTGCCCGACAGCAGCAGAACGATGAAGCTGTAGAGGGCGACCTCACCGAGCATGAACGACCAGTGACTCGGGAACACCTTGTTCATCTGGCGGCGCATGCCGGAAGCGAGGTGGTACCGCGAGTCCACCTCTTCGGCCTGCGTGGCGAGGCGATCGGCGACTGTCATGACTTACGCTCCCAGAATGCCGGTCCGACGGGCTCGATGAAGTCGCCACCGTTGATCGTGGAGTTGGCGACCAGGTAGCCCTGGTTGTTGACAGTGATAGGCAGCTGAGCCAGAGCACGTGCGGCGGGTCCGAAGACCGGCTTGCAGAACTCGAGCGCGTCGAACTGCGACTGGTGGCACGGGCAGAGGACGCGATGCGTCTGCTGCTCGTACAGCGACGTCGGGCAGCCGAGGTGGCTGCAGACCTTCGTGTAGGCGTAGTAGTCGCCGTAGTTGAAGCTCTCCTGGCCGCGGCGCTTGATGACCCGCGCATTGTCCTCCGGGCGGAAACGGATCAGCATGACCGAGTTGCGGATGCCGCGGATGCCTTCGAGGAGCTTGTGACGTGACTCCTCGGTCTCGCCGTAGCCGTCGGACACGCGCCAGGGGAACACCGTCTCCATGCCGCCGGCGTCCATGTCCTCCGGGCGGACCAGCGCGACCTGGTACGGATTGCCGGTGTCGCGACGGAGGAAGACGGTCTCGCCTTCGGTCTCGTTGAAGATCGGCGACCAACCCGTGTTCCACAGGGGAGCGTCGTCGCCCTTGGCCCACGGATTCTTGATGAACCCGCCGATCGCGGCGACGCCGCCGGCGATGCCGAGCGCACCGAGGCCGAACGCGGCCGATCCGAGGATCACCTTGCGACGACCGAGGGTGCTCGTCTCGGCGGCGTCCTTGAGCTCGGCGACGATCGTGACCTTGTCGATCTCGGCGGATCCGCCGTCGTGACGATCCTGCACGGAGATCTCCTGCGGAATGAACCGCTTGGTGATCTGGATGACGCCGAAGCCGAGCGCGAGGATCGCGCCGCCGAAGGTGACACCGAGCAGCGGGGTGTACAGGGTGTACGCCCAGTAGCCGGACTCCTCCGGCATGGTGAACTCCCACCGGTTCCAGATGAAGAGTGCGAAGCCGGCGATCGCGAGCAGACCCGCGATGATGAACCACGCGGCGACGGTGAACTCCGACCGCTTCTCGGCCCTGGTGCCCGGCTCGGGATACCGTTCGGCGCGGTGGATGATCTCCACGCCGTCGAGATTCGTCCCCAGACGGACCTTGTCTTCCTGAGACATCGCCGCGAGTTCCTCGTCGGACGGGATGTCCTTATTCGAATCGCTCAATTTCGTGATCCAATCCACATGGCGCCTGCGACGATGGCCGCTGCGCCGACAACCCACATGGTCACGCCCTCAGAGGCGGGACCGAAACCACCGAGACCGAAACCACCGGAGGGGTTGGACGAGTCTGCGTAGCGGATGAAGCCGATGATGTCCTTCTTCTCGTCGACCGTCAGCTGACGGTTGGAGAACTTCGGCATGTTCTGCGGACCGGTGAGCATCGCGGTGTACAGCTGCTGCGGGTTGACGTCGGTCAGCGGAGGAGCGAACTTACCGCCCGAGAGGGCGCCGCCACGACCGGTGAAGTTGTGGCAGGACGCGCAGTTCATGCGGAACAGCTCGGATCCGCGACCGAGGTCGTCGCCGCGCAGCGAGTCCATCTGCAGGCGCGGGAAGCCCTGTGCGTCGCGTTCGATCTGGCCGTTGTCGTCGGTGACGTACATCGGGCGGGGGCCGCCGCCCATTGCCTGGATGTAGGCGCCGAGCTTGTCGATGTCGGCCTCGGTGAACTTAGCGGGCTTGCGCTGCGCCTGAGCCTCACCGCGAGCGGCGGGCATGCGACCGGTCGACACCTGGAAGTACACGGCGGCGTCGCCGACGCCGATCAGGGACGGTCCGCGGTCCTCGACGCCTTCGAGGTTCGCGCCGTGACAGGTGATGCACGAGGTGTCGTACAGCTGCTTGCCCTCGGTGATCAGGCTGGTCTCGAGGTTGTCGGCGGTCGCGACCTGAGGCTTCGGGCTCAACAGGCCCGCGATGAGGCCGGTGGCGACGAGGCCGAGGAGGAGGAAGATGGTTCCGGCGGCGCGACGTCGCAGCTTACGACGCGACTTGGCGCGCGACGGCGTGGCAGCCTCGTCGCGCGGCGTCGGCGAACTCGGTGGAGATGATCTCATCGGTGACTCTCTACTAAGCGGTTGGACTGGTTTTCTGTGCGAACCGTTTGATCGGTTCTGGGCCGCCGGGGGCTACCGGATGAAGTAGATGACCACGAACAAGGCGATCCACACGACGTCGACGAAGTGCCAGTAGTACGACACGACGATCGCCGCGGTCGCCTGGGCGGGGGTGAACTTGGACAGGCGCGTGCGAACCAGCAGGAACACGAACGCGAGGAGACCGCCGATGACGTGCATACCGTGGAAACCGGTGGCCATGTAGAAGACCGAGCCGTACGCGTTCGACGACAGCGTCAGGCCCTCGCCGACCAGCGTGTAGTACTCGTATGCCTGGCCGCACACGAAGAAGGTGCCCATCACGAGGGTGAGGGTGTACCAGCGGCGGAGGCCGTAGACGTCACCCCGCTCAGCGGCGAACACGCCGTACTGACAGGTGACCGAGCTGAGGATCAGCACGAGGGTCACCGGCACGGCGAGAGCCAGGTTCAGATGGGCGGGGGGCTGAGGCCACCCGTCAGAGGCGTTGGCCCGCGCGACGAAGTACATCGCAAACAGGCCGGCGAAGAACATCAACTCGCTCGACAACCACACGATGGTGCCGACGCTGACCATGTTCGGACGGTTCAGCGAGTGCACGCGTGAGGTGATGGCGGTTCCGGAGTTACCCACAGCGCTAGTCACATCAAGAAGTATGACGGTTCGTAGTAACCGATTGCCAGCCGGGTAGGGAATTCGCCTGCGGCCGGTGTTCCGGTGCAGGTAGAGGCGGTGCCCGTCGGGCGGTCGGCGTGTCCTCGCCCGCTGCGTGGTTTCCTCGTTCACATGAGTGGTGACAGCAGACAGACGGTGCTCGGCAGACTCGCCGGTCGCCTGCGGCGTTCGACAGGTCCGATTCGCGTGCCCCGACCGGACGACGAGGATCTCGTCGTGCTCGTCGGTTCGACCGACGACGCGGTCGCGACGTCGACGGTGCTCGAATCGGCCGCCGTCTCGATCGCGGGTCCCGTCGTGCTGAGACTGCTGGTGTTCGTGCCCGAATCGGGAGTGGACGCCGCGATCGAGTCGGCGGCGCTGGAGGGCTATGCAGAGGTGTCGACGCGACCGGAGGATCCGCGCCCCGACGAGCCTCTCGTGGCCGTCGCTCTCGCTCGGGTGCAGTCGGTGGATGCGCGAACGGTGTCCCAGGAGCGGTCGCGATGTGCGAGCCTCGCGTCCCGAAGCGGGGGCCATGCGGTGGGCTGGTGGGTTCTCGACGCCCCCGCCGAGTCGGAGAAGTGAGTGGAGCGGTGGATGCGACGGTCGATAGGGTGATCGAGTGAGCACTCGCGAATACACCTGGCCGCAGATCCTGGGCAAAGCCACCGACGGAATCGATCTGAGCGTCGACGAGGCGGCCTGGGCGATGGGCGAGATCATGTCCGACTCGGCGACCGGTGCGCAAATCGCCGCGCTCGGTGTCGGCATCAAGATGAAGGGTGCGGCCCCGTCGGAACTGCTCGGTCTGGCCGAGACGATGCTGGCGATGGCCAACCGGATCACCGTCGAGGGCGACGCGGTCGACATCGTGGGCACCGGAGGCGACCGTTCGCACACGGTCAACATCTCGACGATGACGTCGGTGGTGGTGGCCGCCGCGGGCGTGCCCGTCGTGAAGCACGGCAATCGCGCGGCCTCGTCGAAGAGCGGCGGCGCGGACGTCCTCGAGGCCCTCGGCGTGAACATCACTCTCGGTCCCGAGGCCGTGCGTGCGTGCGTGGACGCCGTCGGCATCGGCTTCTGCTTCGCGCCGGTGTTCCACCCGGCGTTCCGCTTCACCGGGCCGCCGCGCAAGGAGATCGGCATCCCGACGGTCTTCAACGTCCTCGGCCCGCTGACCAACCCGGCGTCGCCGACCGCCGGGCTCATCGGTTGCGCCTTCGAGGAGCTGGCGCCCGTCCTGGCGCGCACCTTCGCCGATCGTGGGAACCGCGTGCTCGTGGTCCGCGGCGACGACGGGCTGGACGAGTTGACCACCACCACGACCTCGAGTGTGTGGCAGGTGTTCGACGGCCGGGTGCGCGAGCTGTCGATCGATCCCCGGGATCTCGGCATCGAGCCGGTCGAGCTGTCCGCACTGCAGGGCGGTGACGCGTCGGTGAACGCGCAGATCGCGCGCGAGCTGTTCGCCGGGCGACGAGGACCGGTGCGCGACGCCGTGGTCCTCAACGCCGCCGCCGCACTCGTCGCGGTGGAGCAGTCGGGTCTGTACGACGATGCGGGACTCCTGGCCGCGCTGCGGACCGCGGCGGCTCGCGTCGACGAGGTGATCGACTCGGGCGCCGCCGCTCGACTGCTGGACGCCTGGGCGGCGCAGACTCGGCTGCTCGCCGAATAGCGGCCGGGCCGTCTGTTCTGCGAGGAGGCGGGCGTCAGTCCTCTTCACCGATGGAGAAGCCGCCGTCGACCTCGGCGCTGGCATAACTGCGGAACGCGATGTGCGTGGCGCTCGACCGCACGCCCGGCAGGCGGTTGATCTTGGCGGTGACCACGTCCGCGATCTCGTCGTGGTTGCGCACGCGCACTTTGGCGATGAGATCGACGTCGCCGGCGCACGAATAGACCTCGGTGACTCCGGGGATGTTCGCGACGGCCTGCGCGGTCTCGGGGATCTGGTGGATGTCGGCGCCGATGAGGACGATGGCAGTGATCATGTCTCGACTCTAATCCGAGGCCGGGTCATCGCACGGCCGCATCCCGGGCCAGACGTGCGGTCGCGGAGAATCCCGTCCATCGTTGCGCGCATCCGATCGGAAGCGACAGCGGCTGGGTCGTCTGGACGATCCGGGCGCCCGGTTCGGTGATCCAACGCTCGATGAGCGCGACCTCCTCCGCCGGTGCTCCGCCGAGCGGTCCGGCGTCCACCGGTTCGAGCACGGTCGTCGCGGATGCCCGCAGCGCCTCGACGATCGGCATCGGCGGCGCACCGCGGACGGCATGCGCGCCACCGGCCAGCCTGCCGTAGCGGACCACGCTCAGCTCCCACCCGCCGTCGCCGTCCGTGCGGGCGACGACGAGCTCGGCGATCGCCGCCAGCGCGCTCAATCGCTGTGCCCGGGCCAATACGTCGATCGTGGTCGCCAGTCTGTCCCGCGCCCGCGCGGCGGACTCGAACCGCCGGGTCTGTGCCAGTCGCTCGAGGCGGCGCGTCAGATCGGTCAGCAGGGCATCGGACCGTCCGTCCAGCAGGGCGCGCACGGCCTCGACTCGACACAGGTAGTCGGGCACGGTCTGCGGGCGTTCGCTCGCCGCATGACATAGATCGGGCCGCAGGGCGACCAGGGGATCGGGAAGCCGATCGGCCGGGCCGCCTCCTCGGCACCAGTGATGATCGGCCCGACGAAGATTCTGTGTACAGCTGCGCAGCCCGGCCGCGGCGCTGATCACATCGGCGACGTCGGCGGCGACGGATCGGCCCGCGACGGGTCCGACCGAATCGGGCCCCGGGGTGCGCGAGACGGTCAGCCGCGGAAACCGTTCGTGGCTGAGCGTGATCCACCAGCCCCGATGGGGATTGCGCGAACGTCGGTTGTAGACCGGCTTGTGTGCGGCGAGGAGGGTCAGTTCACGGACACCCGCCTCGAGCCCGTGCGCGCACTCGACGTGGTCCACCCGTTCGGCGAGCGCGACCATCTCGGCCATCCGCGATCGGGTGTCGCCGCCGGAGAAGTACGACGAGACCCGGCGGCGCAGGTCCACAGCGGTTCCGATGTACAGGACCTCGTCGCCGGGTCCGCGAAACAGATAGACGCCCGGACGTCGCGGCAGACCGGCGGCCAGCGCGCGTTTGGCACGCATCGCGGGTGTCGCCCGCGGCAGATAGTCGGTGAGGTCGCGGTAGGAGTGCACGCCCCGGTTTCCGACACGTTCGAGGAGTCGGTGGAACACGTCGACGGTGGCTCGGGCGTCGTCGAGGGCCCGATGCGTCGGCTTGACCGTCACATCGAACAGGTCCGCCAGCGCCGACAGCTTGACGCTGGGCGCCTCCTCGCGGGTCAGGATGCGCCGAGCCATCGCGACCGTGCAGAGCGACGCGGTGAACGGCCACGGCAGATTCATCCTCGCCGCGGCCTTGCGGAGGAACGCGGTGTCGAAGCGGGCGTTGTGCGCTACGAGGATCGCGCCGCGGGCGAATTCGGCGAAGGCCGGCAGCACCTCTTCTATCGGCGGGGCGTCGTAGGTCATCGCCGTGGTGATCCCGGTCAGCGCGACGATCTGCGGCGGAATCTCCCGACCGGGGTCGACCAGGGTCGCGAACTCGCCCAGGACCTGCCCGCCGCGGATCTTGACCGCGCCGATCTCGGTGATGGCGTCGGTGTCGGAACTGCCGCCGGTCGTCTCCAGGTCGACCACGACGAGTGTCGTGTCGAACAACGAACGGTCCGCGAACTCCTCGGCGTCGAGGTCGGTGAACGATAGCTGGCCGGTGGTCATGCTCAGCACGGTAGGACCGACCTCCGACAAGAATTGTCGGAGGCGATTCGTAGTCTGCACCCGAGGTCGAGAGAAATCGACGTCATCGCGACACGCCGGAACCTCCGGGGCCGTCGTGCAACGACGTAAACGTGCCAACGAATACCAAATGAGAGGCGGATCACAATGCTCATCGACTGCGCGAAGTGTCCGGTGCGGAATCGAGAGTGCGACGACTGCATGATGCAGCTCCTCTTCGAGCCCGCTACCAGCATGTTCTCCGAATCGGACGCGGAGGCGGATCTGATCGCCGCCGTCGGTGTGTTCGTCGACACAGGCCTGATATCTCCCGAAGCGGCAAATCTGGCATGCGCCGATGTCGCCGCAGGTCACTCCGTCACGACGGACGACGGGCGACTGCGGCTGCGCGCGGTCTGACACGTCGTTGTGCCGGACGCGCCGCCGATCTGGTGGACATCGGCGTCGGGGTTTCGTAATCTTTTCGAGACTTTCCACTCAGGGAGATCACCCATCACCGGGAGATCGACCGGAGGGTCACCGCCTAATCGCCTTCACCCTCCGAAGGCGAACCGGGGAACCACTTCTTTCACGGGCGTGTGCGAACGCGCCGGCGAATCGGGGTGAATCGCGGTCCGACGGTCGATGACACCGTCGTAGCGCGTAGGGCCATCTCTTCCGGCCCGAATCCGACAGCTAACCCGGTCGGCGGTCAGGGAGAACAACAAGGAGTACAGAAGTCCAGTGGCTAAACACCGTTTGGAGAAGCCCGGCGCCGGCCGCAAGGTCGCCACGACTGCCGTAGTCGCAGGCTCGATCGCCATCGGCGGATCGCTCGCACTCGCAGCGGGTCCCGCCGACGCCGCGCCCGTCAAGGTTCCCGGTGTCGGGACCTTTGACGTTCCGGACAACATCACGAAGATGCTGCCGGGCGATATCCAGGGCCCGAAGCTCAACCCGGGAACGATCGGCACCCCGCAGCAGGTCCGCGCTCAGAAGGCGCTGCGCGCCGCCGAGTCGAAGATCGGCTCGCCCTACGTCTACGGAGCCGCAGGGCCCAACGCCTTCGACTGCTCCGGCCTGACCTCGTGGGCCTTCCGGCAGGCGGGCAAGACCATTCCGCGTGACAGCTACGGTCAGCTCGGTGGCGGCACCCCGGTCGCCTCGCTCGCCGCGGCGCGTCCCGGTGACATCCTCGTGTTCAACGGTGGCGGTCACGTCGGCCTGTACGCGGGCAACGGCATGTTCGTGCACGCCTCGACCGAGGGCGTCCCCGTCAAGCGTGACAAGGTGAAGAACTGGAGCGTGACGAGCATCCGCCGTTACTGAGCGGTATCGCAGGTCATCAAGATGTGAGAACGGGCGGGTCGTGCGTGCAGTGCGCGCGGCCCGCCCTTTCGGTATTAAGGAATCCGTGGTGAATCAGTTGCAACGAGGTCGTCGCCGCGCGTGGATGCGTGTCGCCGCCGTGGGCGCCGTCATGGCATCGACCGTCGCATTGGCACCCGCGGTCCCGGACGCCGGGGCCGAGCCGACGCGGAACGCGGGGCAGATCCTGTCGCACTACCGGGACCTCTCGCGGGAGGCGGAGAAGACCGCCGAGGCGATGAACAAGGCCCAGCACGACTACGACGAGCAACGGCGCAACGTCCGCGTCGAGCGTCGAGCGTCCGCCGAGGCCGGACGGCGACTGGCCGCGATGACCGCGCAGATGGATGCGGCGCAGGAGAAGGTCGACGCGCTCGCCCGTGCCAGCTACCGGGGTGCGCGGATCAATCGCCTGTACGCGATGCTGGTCAGCGATTCCCCGCAGAGCCTGCTCGACAACATGTCCGGGCTGGAGGTGATGTCCCGGCAGTCGGCCGCGGATCTCCGCTCGATCACCGCGACCGCCCGCAAGACGAAGGACGCCAAGAAGACGGCCGACGAAGCGGCGGAGAAGGCACGCGTCGCCGTCGCCGACGCCGAGCGCCGCCGCGGGAGCCTGCAGGCCAAGCAGGCCGATCTGCAGCTCGAGGCCGTGCAGATCCGCGCCGTGTACCAGTCGCTGACCGGCAAGCAGCTCGCCGCCCTGCGCGGGCCCAAGTACGCCTTCGACGCGAGCTCGCTGCCGAAGGGCACCGCGCCCGAGCTCGTCGCCGTGCAGGCCGCGATCTCCCGGATCGGCGACCCGTACGTCTGGGGAGCCACCGGACCACACCAGTTCGACTGCTCGGGTCTCATGGTGTGGGCCTACAAACAGGCCAAGAAGACGCTGCCGCGCACCAGCGAGGCTCAGCTCGGCGGCGGGACGCCGGTCGACCGCAAGGACCTCAAGCCCGGCGACCTGATCATCTACTACGGCGACGCCTCGCATGTGGGCATGTACGTCGGAGACGGTTTCGTCGTCCACGCGTCGACGTTCGGCATTCCGGTCGCGGTGGTCCCGATCGACAAGGCCGGACCCTACAACGCCGCGCGACGGTACTGAGTGACCGCCTCCCGGCTCCGCACTCGCGGCGTCACCGCGCTAGTCGTAGCGGCGGTGACTCTGGGCCCGCTCGCCGCGTGTTCCGGAGCCTCCGACGACGCCGCGGCGCCGTCCGGGAGTGTCTCGACGACACCGCTCAATCCGTTCGAACAGCAGCGGACCGACGGCGTCGGCGCGCTTCTGGACGAACTGTCGGCCGTGGTGCGCTCCGGCGATGCGAGCGGCCTCGACGACCTGATCGATCCGGCCGCGCCGGCGGCGTTCCGCGAGCAGATGACGACGATGGTCTCGGCCTTCGCCGCGCGCGGGGACCGTGGGGACCGCGGCGGTCCGCTCCGGGTGGCGTCGCTGAGTTATCGGGTGGCGCCCACGGTGGGCGCCGAGTGGCAGATGGATCCGCGCGTCGTCGCCGAGGTCGAGGCCCGGGGCAGCTCGGACACCTGGGTGACGCCCGTCGAACTGACATACGCGCTCGGCGGAGCGGCCGCTCCCGGACTCGACGAGCCGCCCGTCACCCTGAACTCGATGATGTCGTTCGCCCGCTACGACGACGACTGGAAGCTGGTCGGCGACGCCGACATCGCGCTCGACCCGCGCGCTGTGGAGGACGTGCCGCGAGGTCCCGTCGAGACGGGACCGTGGGCCTTCCCGGGTGTGGCCGCTGCGGACGTGAAGACCGCCGGTGGACTGTCGACCGTCCTGTCCTACCCGGGCACCGACACGACGGTCTCCCGCGCCCGCCGACTGCTGCCCGGCGCGGTGGAGGCCGTGGACGAGTTCTGGGGTTCGGACTGGCCGCGCCGGGCGGCCGTCGTCGCGACCGGCGACGACGCCGAGTTCGCGGGCCTGACACGCACCGCCACGTCCGAGACGACGACAGCGGCTGCGGCCACGGTGTACTCCAGTATCGATCGACGAGCCAAGCAGGTCCTCGGACAGCGGATCGTGCTCTCACCGAACGCCCGCGACCTGTCCGAACCCGCGCTGTCGGTGATCCTCAAACACGAACTCCTCCATGTGGCGACCCGGCTGACCACCGCCGAGAACGCGCCGATGTGGCTCACCGAGGGCGTGCCCGAGTACCTCGGACGCAAGGGCACCTACCGCGAATTCGTCGATGCCGCACCGGATCTGGCCGTCGAGGTCGCCGCAGGACGAGTCCCGAAGACGTTGCCGGCCGACTCGGCGTTCGCTGTCGACAGCGATGCGGCGCGGGTGGCGTACCAGAGCGCTTGGTCGTTCGCCGCCTTCGTCGCCGACGAGTACGGTGAGCCGAAGCTCAAGGACCTGTACCGCAAGGTGTCGGCGGGCGGCGACACGGACACCGTCGACGCCGCCGTGAAGTCGGCCGTCGGCGCAGACAAGAAGGTGCTGGTGGAACAGTGGCAGAAATGGCTGCGAGCCCAGGTCCGCGGATGAGGACGACGCTTCTGGTGACCAACGACTTCCCGCCCCGACCGGGTGGAATCCAGTCGTACCTGGAGAATCTGCTTCGATTCCTGCCGCCGGAGGACGTGATCGTCTACGCCCCGAAGTGGAAGGGCTCGGACGTCTACGACGCCGCCGCCCCGTACCGCATCGTGCGACACCGCACCTCGTTGATGCTGCCCACCCCGCTCGTGGCCCGACGTGCCGCGAGACTGGTCCGGGAACACGACGTCCACACGGTCTGGTTCGGAGCCGCGGCACCGCTGGCGGTCCTCGTGCCGCGGCTGCGCAGGGCCGGTGCGACACGGATCGTGGCCAGCACGCATGGCCACGAGGTCGGCTGGTCGATGCTGCCGGGTGCCCGCCAAGTGCTGCGCTACATCGGAGCGCACTCGGACGTGGTCACCTACGTCAGCCGCTATACGCGGGGCAGATTCGCCGCCGCGTTCGGCCGCGATGCCGCGCTGGAGTACGTGCCGTGCGGTGTCGACACCGCACGGTTCGCGCCGGATCCGGCGGCCCGAGAGCAGCTGCGCGCGCGGTACGGACTCGGCGACGCGCCCGTGGTGCTGTGCCTGTCGCGACTGGTGCCGCGCAAGGGACAGGACGTCCTCATCGAATCGTGGCCGTCCGTGCTGCGCGAGGTGCCCGACGCCCGGCTGATGATCGTCGGCGGCGGCCCCTACGGGGACCGGCTCCGGGAACTCGCGGACAGGACCGGCGTGACCGACTCGGTGACCTTCACCGGTTCGGTGCCCGCCGACGAGTTGGCGATGCATCACGCGATGGCCGACGTGTTCGCGATGCCGACCCGGACCCGCGGGCGCGGGCTGGACGTGGAGGGTCTCGGCATCGTATTCCTGGAGGCCTCGGCGAGCGGTGTGCCGGTCGTCGCGGGCGACTCGGGAGGAGCACCGGAGACCGTTCTGGAGGGACAGACCGGCACGGTCGTCGACGGTCGCGACCATGAGCGCGTCGCCGGCGCGATCGCCGCCCTCCTGACCGATCCCGATCTCGCGGCGTCCATGGGCGAGAAGGGCCGAGCGTGGATCGTCGAGAACTGGCAGTGGAGCCGCCAGGCGTCGCGTCTGATGCGGCTGCTGTAGGCGCCGGAGCGGAGCCGAGACCGCACCGTGGGGATCTCGACTCCGCGCGATCGGCGCAGGGCCCGCTCGATCAGCAGGCGCCCGCCCTCCTACTTCTTGTACAGGCCCTCGATGTAGTCGGCGAACTTCTCGGCGACCACATTGCGCTTGACCTTCAGCGTGGGGGTGAGCTCACCGGTCTCCTCGGCGAAGTCCGACGGCAGGATGGTGAATTTCTTGACGGCCTCGGCATGCGAGACGGTCGCGTTGGCCTGATCGACGGCGGACTGGACCTCGGCGATCAGGTCCGGGTCGTTCGCGAGGTCGGCGACGGCGGCGCTCGCGGCCTTGCCGGCGCGCGACTTCCAGCCCTCGAACGCCTCCGGGTCGATGGTCACCAGGGCGGCGACGAACGGCTTCTGATCGCCGACGACCATCGCCTGCGACACCAGCGCGTGCGTGCGCATGATGTCCTCCATGGGAGCGGGTGAGACGTTCTTGCCGCCCGCTGTGACGATGATCTCCTTCTTGCGACCGGTGATCGACAGGTAGCCGTCGGCGTCGAGGCTGCCGAGGTCGCCCGTGTGGAACCAGCCGTCGGTCAGCGCGGCCGCCGTCGCCTCGTCGTTGTGCCAGTACCCGGCGAACACGACCTCGCCGGACAGCAGGACCTCGCCGTCGTCGGCGATCCGGACCGCGTTGCCGGGCAGGGGACGTCCGACGGTGCCGACGCGCACCTCGTGCGGAGTGTTGACGCAGACCGCCGCCGTGGTCTCGGTGAGGCCGTATCCCTCGTACACGGGGATGCCGACGCCGCTGAAGAAGTGCCCCAGGTGGGGGCCGAGGGGAGCGCCGCCGGAGATCGCCAGTTCGCACTGGCCGCCGAGCGCGGCGCGGAGCTTGCCGTAGACGAGCTTGTCGAACAGTGCGTGCTTGCCGCGTAGCAGCAGGCTGGGGCGATCACCCGCCTTGGAGAATTCGACGGCGGTGTCGGCCGCCAGATCGAAGATGCGTCCCTTGCCCGAGTCGTGCGCGCTTTGACGAGCCGAGTTGAAGACCTTCTCGAACACGCGCGGTACGGACAGGATCAGCGACGGCCGGAACTGCGCGAAGATCGGGAGCAGATCCTTGGTGTTGTTGGTGTAGCCGACTTCGACGCCCGCTTCGAGGGCGACCAGGTTGATCGCGCGGGCCAGAACGTGCGCCATCGGCAGGAACAGGAGCAGACGCTTCTCCGGACCCAGCAGAGTGCTCATCGACGACGACAGGACACCGCTGATCTCGCCGAGCATGTTCGCGTGGGTCAGCATGCAGCCCTTGGGGCGTCCGGTGGTGCCGGAGGTGTAGATGAGGGTCGCCGGATCGGCTGCGCCGAGGGTGCGTCGACGTGCGTCGAGCTGCTCGTCGGTCACGTCCGCGCCGCTTGCGGCGAACGCCTCCACGATGCCCTTGCCGGGTTCGTCGTCGATCTGGAACACCTGGACGGCCTCGGTCACCGACTCGACCGTGTCGACGACCTTCCGGTGCGCGGGCGTCTCGGCGACGATGGCCACCGCGCCGGAGTCGCGCATGATCCAGTCGATCTGCGGGCCCGACGACGAATCGTAGATGGGCACGGGAACGGCACCGGTCGACCAGATCGCGAAGTCGATGAGCGTCCACTCGAGGCGGGTGGAGGACAGGATCGCCACCCGGTCGCCGGGTTCGACGCCCGCCGCGATGAAGCCCTTGGCCAGGGAGCGGACCCGGGCGACGGCGTCGCGCGCGGACACGGGGAGCCACTGTGTGCCCTGCTGGACGCGGAACACCGTCTTACCCGGTGTCGCAGCTGCGATGTCGTAGAGGACGTCGGCCGCATTCCGCTCCTGCGGCGTGACGAAGTCTGCGGGAACGCGGCATTCAGCCATGGAGATACACCTTTCGGGCGCCGTTCTATGTGACAAGAGACGTTGGTCTGTTCACAGAGTCTATCCCCGCCCGTGCGTCGAGTACTGACGAGCGTCCGGCACGGCTCGGCTTTTCGCTTTCCTCGCCCGTATGTGATGCTGGTTCGGTGACGAGCATCCAGGTAGCCGACGACGGTTTCGTCGCCGCGGCGGCATCGTCGGCCGGCGCGGTGGTCGGCGACCGCGCCCGCTGGCGTCGGTGGTGGCCGGACCTTCGACTCGAGGTGGTCCAGGACCGCGGCGACGACGGTGTGCGCTGGCGTGTGTCCGGTCCGTTGACCGGGACCATGGAGATCTGGTGTGAGAAGCGTCTGGACGGTTTCATCCTGCACTACTTCCTCCACGCGGAGCCGGTCGAGCCGCTGCCGTCCGAGCCGCGGGCGTGGATGGACGCGGTCGCCGAACTCAACCGGGTGCGTCGCGTGGCGGGCAAGGTGATGGCGTTCGAGGTCAAGCAGGAGCTCGAACGCGGTCGCGCCGCAGGAGAGCCCGCGGCCGGGGCGAGCGTGGCATGAGCGATCACACCGAGCAGTCGACCGTCGTCGGCGCGGACGCCGACGCCGTCATGGCGGTGATCGCCGACTTCGAGAACTACCCGCAATGGGTCGGTGCGGCGCGCGAGGTGACCGTTCTCGAACGGGACGCCGCGGGCCGCGGCACCCACGTCCGCTTCGTTCTGGACGCGGGCGTCCTCGCCGACACCTACGAGTTGCGCTACGAGTGGGCCGAGGACGGCGCGAGCGTGTCGTGGCGCCTGCTGTCCAGCGAGTTGCAGCGCGATCAGGTCGGCAGCTACCGCCTCACCCAGCAGCTGCCCGGATCGACCAAGGTCACCTACGCGCTGACCGTCGACCTGCAGATCCCGATGATCAGTCAACTCAAGCGCCGCGCGGAGAA
Source organism: Gordonia humi (assembly GCF_014197435.1). Taxonomy (NCBI): domain Bacteria; kingdom Bacillati; phylum Actinomycetota; class Actinomycetes; order Mycobacteriales; family Gordoniaceae; genus Gordonia; species Gordonia humi. Next base: position 3,761,272 of record NZ_JACIFP010000001.1, on the reverse strand, counting down.
GGCGATCACCGAGGCGGCGCTCAAGGATCTCAAGAAGAGGGTCGAAGGCTGATAGATCTGACCCCCATCCATCTGGTGCTCGGCCCCGGTGGCTCGGGCGTCTCGGTGACCGCCGCCGCCGGCGCGCTGCGCACGAACGCCCCCGCACGGTCGACGGTGCTGTCGATCGGCGACGAGCACGACACCCTCCTGATCGCCCTCGACCCGCGGTCGCAGCTGCCCGCGGCACTCGGCGTGTACCGGGTTCCCGGCGAGCCCGTCGCGGTCACCGCGGGAGTCGACCTGCTGCAGGTGGGTCAGCTCGACGTGGTCGAGGACGCGTGGGGCGAGTTCACGGCGGCACTGGCCGCGGCGATCGGCGGACGACACCTCCTGCCGGTCGTCGGCACGATCGCGTCGATCGCTCCCGGGGAGATCACCGGCCTGCCCGGCATCCAGGAGTTCCTGATGCTGCGACGGATCCGCGACGCGGCGACGAGCGGCCGGTGGCGGCGCATCGTCGTCGATCTGTCCGGAGTCGGCGACCCGTACGCGCTGCTCCGCGCACCGGTGGCCCTGTCGGCGGCGATGGAGCGGCTGTGGCCGCGGGCCACACGTCTGGCACAGGCCGCCGAGAAGCCCGCGCTGGCACAGCTGTCGGCGGCGATCGAAGGCATCGACCGCGACTGTCAGGATCTCACCGACCTGTTCGCGGACCCGCACGCGGTGGCCGGACACCTCGTCCTCGACGCGTCGGAGCGGGGCCGTCGAGCGGTGGCCGATCACGTGGCGATCGCCGAGTTGACCGCATTCCCCCTGCGGTCGGTACAGGTGAGTGCGGGCGAGTTCGGCGCGTCCACCGCGGCGGTCGCCGACGAGGTGCGCGGTCTGCTCGGCGACGATGACGTCGTCGTCGCCGAGGTGCCCTCCGGCGGAACGCTCGATCGACTGTCCCGACTGCGGCGGGTGCCGGTGCAGTTCGCCGCACCGAGCGGTCGGCCGTACGGCAGCGGTGCGATGACGGTCCGCCGGGTGTCCGGCGAGGGCGTCGACTCGGTCTTCGAACTGGCCTGGCGGCAGGGGCTGCCCGAGCCGGACCGGCTCCAGCTGGGCCGCTCCGGAGACGACCTCCTGGTGACCGTGGCGGGTTTCCGGCAGCCGATCCGGCTCCCGTCTGTCCTGCGTCGATGCCGGGTGGACGGCGCGGACTGGTCCGGTGGACGTCTGAGCGTGCGACTGCGCCCGGATCCGACGCTGTGGCCCGCCCGTCAGGGCGGCACCGGTGCGGCTCCCTCGTCCCGGTAGACTCCCACCGACGACTTTCCTCGACAGGAGCCGATTCGACGATGCCCGACGACGCGCGCGACACCCGCGCCGGAGACGCCCCAGGCGGCGATCCGGTGCAGGAGCTGCTGCTCGGATTCGCGTCGACCATCGATCAGCTCGCGGCCCTCATCGGCGGCGGACACTCCGCCGCGGCGGCCGCAGTGCTCCCGGGACCGGTGCCCGATCTCCTCGGTGAACTGGGCACGATGCTCAGCGACCTGGGCGATCTCCTGGCACGCATCCTGACCGCGTTCATCGCGGTGCTGGAGGCGATCGTCGAGGTGCTGCGGTCGGCGCCGGCCGACACGACGCGGCCGGGCACGGCCTTCGAATCGATCCCGGTGCGGATCGGGTGAGCCGGAGCGGCGAGGCGATGACCGGACAGACCGTGACCGACCTGACCGTCGGCATCGACATCGGCGGAACCAGCGTCCGCGCGTGCGTCGTCGACGCGTCGGGGCGGATCCTCGACACGTTGCGGACGGCGACGCCGTCGACGACGGAGGCGCTCGAGCACTGCCTGGATCGACTCGTCGGCGAACTGCGCGACCGATGGACGGTCGGCGCCGTCGGCCTGGCCATCGCGGGCTTCCTCACTCCGGATCGCACGATCATCCGATTCAGTCCGCACCTGGCCTGGCGCGAGGCCGCGGTGGCCGACGACATGGCCGCCCGCATCGGAATGCCCGTCTTCGCCGAGCACGACGCGAACGCCGCCGCCGTCGCCGAACTGCACTTCGGCGCCGCCGCACGCGGCCACAACACCCTGGTGCTGGCCATCGGCACGGGTATCGGCGCCGGTCTCATCCTGGGCGGGCAGATCTATCGCGGCAGCTTCGGCGTCGCGCCCGAGCTGGGGCACCTCACCGTGGTTCCGGACGGACGCCCGTGCGGCTGCGGTAAGCGCGGCTGCTGGGAGCGGTACTGCAGCGGTACCGCACTGGTCGACACCGCCGTCGAGATGCTGGCGTCCCAGGAGTTCCCGCGCAGCACGCTGGCCGCCGAATCGGATGCCGACCCCGGGTCGCTGACCGGCAGGCGAGTGGCGGCGGCCGCTGCCGACGGTGATCCCGTCGCATTGGCCGCCTACGCCGACCTCGCCCGCTGGTTGGGCCTGGGGCTGGGCATGATCGCCGACGTCTTCGACCCGGATCTGATCGTCCTCGCCGGCGGCGTCGGGGCGGCGTCCGGGCTCTTCCTCGACGACGCGCGCGAGCACTACACGACGGCGGTCACCGGCGCCGGGCACCGTCAACTGGCGAGGATCCGCGGCACCCAGTTGGGGGAGACGGCCGGCGTCATCGGGGCGGCCGAAGTGGCCCGTCAGGGACTGACGGCGATGCGCGAGGCCGCCGAAGTAAAGTGATCTGCGCGAGCGGCGAGCCGAACGGCTTCCGGTAGAAGGGAACAGGGCGTACGCATGTGGTACTTCATCTTCAAGTACATCCTCATGGGGCCCGCACTGCGGCTCATGGGTCGGCCGCGCATCGAAGGCCACGACAACATTCCGAAGGCCGGGTCGGCGCTGATCGCGTCGAACCACCTCGCCGTCGTCGACAGCTTCTATCTGCCGCTCATGGTGCGTCGCCGGATCTTCTTCCTGGCCAAGTCGGAGTACTTCACGACCCCCGGTCTCAAAGGTCGCTTCCAGAAGTGGTTCTTCTCGTCGTCGGGCCAGATCCCGATCGACCGGTCCGGGGCGAGTGCGGCGGCCGGCGCGCTGACCGCCGGTAAGCGCGTCCTCGACGGCGGCGGTCTGCTCTGCCTCTACCCGGAGGGGACGCGGTCGCCCGACGGTCGTCTGTACAAGGGCAAGACCGGTCTGGCGCGTATGGCACTGGAGACCGGCAACCCGGTGATCCCCGTCGCGATGATCGGCACCGATCGCATCAACCCGCCCGGCACCGTCCTGCCCCGGCCCACCCGGATCACGGTGAAGGTCGGCGAGCCGATGGACTTCTCCCGCTACGAGGGCATGGCGGGGAACCGCTTCATCGAACGCGCGGTCGCCGACGAGATCCAGTACGCGCTCATGCGGCTGGGCGGTCAGCAGTACGTCGACGTCTACGCGGCCAAGCTGAAGAACGACGACGGCTCATACACCAAGGCCGAAGACCTCATGGGCGACGGCGCCGCGTAGCCGCGCGCACGTTCGTCAGTCCGCGGCCGCTTGCGTGACATTGCGGTACGGCATCCGCCAGAACGCGAGCAGCATCGCGACGCCCCAGATGACGAAGGTGTTTCCGACGATGTGGTCGGCCCACGACCACCCCTGTTGGATGGGCGGGATCAACTGGAAGGGCCCGATCGCGAAGATCGCCGTGCCGACGACGGTCAGCGCGCCGTAGACGCAGCGGACACGCCGGTCGTCGGTCCGCGCCGCGAACACCAGGCAGGTCAACAGCGCCGGAACGCACCACACCCAGTGGTGCGCCCACGTCGTCGGGGAGATCAGGAAGCCCCAGACGGCGACGGTGCACGCCACCACCATCGCGTCGACACGGCCGTCGATCGCGCCGGGCGCGAACGCCTCGCGCGGGCGGGCGGCCAGCGCCGCGCCGACGGCGAGCACGGTCACGACGAGACTCGAGACGACCCAGAGGATCGACGCGGTCGACCCGCCGTCGAACAGCCGCAGCCACAGGGCGTTCAGATTCTGGTTGATCCGGCCCTCCGGTTCGCCGATGCGGCCGGTGTGGAACACGGTGTCGGTCCAGTAGGTCTTCGAGTCGTCGGGCATCCACAGCCACGCCAGTGCCGCGGCGCCGACGAAGGCGACCACGCCGACCACGACGGCCCGGACGCGCCCGGCGACGAGGAACACCGCCAGGAACACCAGCGGCGTGAGTTTGACCGCCGATGCGAGCCCGGTCAGCACACCCTGCGCCGTCGCGCCGAGGCCGCCCCGTCGTCCGACGACGAAGACGTCGACCATGATCAGGGCCATCAGGACCAGGTTGATCTGACCGAAGCCCAGGGTCATCCAGAACGGGTTGAACCACACGGTGACCGCGGACAGGATCAGGCCGAGCTGCCAGCGGTTGGCGTGATCGCCGACGTCGAGGACGTCGAAGGTCAGCTTGGTCACATAGACCAGCAGTGCGACGGTGACGATCGAGATGCCGATGCTGGTGACGGCCAACGACATCGCGCCGAGCGGCGTGAACACCAGCGCGGCGAACGGGGGATAGGTGAACGGCAGCCAGATGCCGTCCTGGGTGAACGGCAGCGATCCGTCGGCGTAGAGGCTGAGCCCCTGGTGCCAGGCCTGCCCGCCGAGTCGGTAGACGTCCATGTCGAAGCGGGTCCGCGTGCCCCAGCTGGAGGTGAACGGCACTCCGGCGATCTGCAGTGTCGACGACGCCGCGAAGACCAGGGCGGCCAGGACCGACGCGGCGGGCCCGGGACGCCAGCGGCGCAGCGCGGATTCGGCGGCACGGGTCGAAGAGGGCATACGACGATTATGGACTGACGCCTTCGCGCTACTCTTCACCCCGTGCGCTACTTCTACGACACCGAGTTCATCGAGGACGGAACGACCATCGAGTTGGTGTCGATCGGGGTGGTCGGGGAGGACGGTCGCGAGTTCTACGCGGTGTCGACCGAGTTCGACCCGGGCCGGGCGGGGCCGTGGGTCCGTGCCAACGTTCTCGACAAGCTGCCGTCGCCCGCCGACAAGGCGTGGCGTTCGCGCGAACGGATCCGCGACGACCTGCACGAGTTCCTGAGTGCGGGCGAGGGCCGAATCGAACTGTGGGCGTGGGTCGCCGCGTACGACCACGTGGTGCTCTGTCAGCTGTGGGGACCGATGACCGACCTTCCGCGCAACATGCCGCGCTACACCCGGGAACTGAAGCAGCATTGGGAGGCGGCCGGTTCGCCGAAGCTGCCGCCCGCGCCGAAGGACGCACACGATGCGCTCGCCGATGCGCGGCACAACCTCGACAAGTGGACCTCGATCGAGGCGGGCCGCTCGGGTGCCGTCGACGCAGGATAGGGTGAACGACGTGGTGAACTGGACCGTAGACGTACCCATCGAAGAACTTCCGGAGCTGCCGCCGCTGCCCGGCTCGCTCGCCCAGCGATTCGAGGACGTCCTCGCGCGCCCGGCGCTGCAGCAGCCGAACTGGCCGGAAGAAGAGGCCAGGAAGATGCGCACGGTCCTCGAGAGCGTGCCGCCGATCTGCATGCCCACCGAGGTGGAGAACCTCGCCGATCAGCTCGCCGAGGTGGCCCACGGTCGTGCGTTCCTGCTGCAGGGCGGCGACTGCGCCGAGACCTTCGCGGCGAACACCGAACCGCACATCAAGGGCAACATCCGCACCCTGCTGCAGATGGCCGTCGTCCTGACCTACGGTGCGAGCCTTCCCGTGGTCAAGGTCGCGCGTATCGCGGGGCAGTACGCCAAGCCGCGATCGGCCGACACCGACGCACTGGGTCTGCTGTCGTATCGCGGAGACATGGTCAACTCGTTGGCCGCCGACGAGGCCTCGCGCGTCCACGATCCGTCGCGTCTGGTCCGCGCCTACGCGAACGCGTCGGCGGCGATGAACCTGGTGCGCGCCCTGACCGGCGCCGAGGCGCGGCTGGCCCGCGTGCACGACTGGAACCGCGAGTTCGTGCGCACCTCGCCGGCGGGAGCCCGGTACGAGGCGCTCGCCGCCGAGATCGATCGCGGACTCAAATTCATGGACGCGTGCGGCGTCACCGATTCGAGCCTGGAGTCCGCGTCGATCTTCGCCTCCCACGAGGCACTCGTCATCGACTACGAGCGCGCGATGCTGCGGCTGGCCGACGACCCGCGCGGCGGCGACGACAAGGTCCTGTACGACCTGTCGGCGCACTTCCTGTGGATCGGCGAGCGCACCCGCCAGCTCGACGGCGCTCACGTCGCGCTGGCCAAGCTGATCAACAACCCCATCGGCATGAAGATCGGTCCGACGACGACGCCCGAGCAGGCCGTCGAGTATGTGAAGCTGCTCGACCCGGACAACCGTCCGGGCCGTCTGACGCTCGTCTCGCGGATGGGCAACGGCAAGGTCCGCGAGGTCCTTCCGGCGATCGTGCAGGCCGTCGAGGCCACCGGTCACAAGGTGATCTGGCAGTGCGATCCGATGCACGGCAACACCCACACCGCGTCGACCGGATTCAAGACCCGCCACTTCGACCGCGTCGTCGACGAGGTCCAGGGCTTCTTCGAGGTCCACCGCGCCCTCGGCACGCATCCCGGCGGCATCCACATCGAGTTGACCGGCGAGGACGTCACCGAGTGCCTCGGCGGCGCCCAGGACATCTCCGATCTCGACCTCGAGGGCCGCTACGAGACCGCTTGCGATCCGCGCCTGAACACCCAGCAGTCGCTGGAACTCGCGTTCCTCGTCGCCGAGATGCTGCGCGGCTAGACTCGCCCGGCACCCGCGGCACTCATCGACTTCGGCGGCTGTCCCGACGTCCGCGGAAGTCGCTGTCTGCCGCGGATGTCCGGTCTGCCGATCGGCGTCAGGCCAGACCCGCGCCGACGGTCCAGCCGAGGGCGGCCAGGCCCGCGGCGACGGCGGCGATCAGCAGGAACCAGACGAGCGCCGCGAGGCGGCGGCTCGGGGGCATCACATCGTCGATCCGATCGTCGTCGGGGGCGCCGCGGTGCTCGCGGAGCGCGGACCGACGAGGTTCGTCGTAATAGTCGTCGTCGGAGTAGCCGTCGCCGTATCCGTCGTCGCCGTATTCGTCGTCGAGGACGTCCTCGTCGTCGTACGGCTCACCGGGACCGGTGACCTGACGGGTCTCGGGCGGCGGGGGAGCCTGCTGCGGTCGGATCGGGCGCGCGATCGCGGCGGTGACGCGATCGGAGGCCTGCTGGGGCGCGGGCACTGTGAACGCGGGCAGGCGCAGATCGTCGACGGCGTCGAGAATCGCGTGCTGCATGGCGAAACCGTCCACGTACCGATCGTCCCGGTGACGCTCGGTGGCGCGCAGGATGATGTCGTCGAGCTGAGGCGGAACGCCGTCGATGATGTCGCCGGGGGCGGGGACGTCGAACGAGAGTCGCTGATATGCGAGCGCGAGCTGGGTGGAGCCGCTGAACGGCTGACGGCCGGTGAGCAACTCGAACAGCAGGACCCCGGCCGAGTACACGTCGCTGCGCGCGTCGATGTCGGTGGAGGACACCTGCTCCGGCGACAGATAGGCCGCGGTGCCCAGGATGACGCTGGCGGAGGTGACACCGGCCTCGGCGACGGCCCGGACCAGTCCGAAGTCGGCGACCTTGATGTCGCCGGTGTCGGAGATCAGGACGTTCTCGGGTTTGACGTCGCGGTGGACGAGACCCGCGCGATGAGCGGTCCCAAGACCGCCGAGCATCGGGATCGCGACCGAGGCGACGGCGTGCGGCGGCATCGGACCGCGCTCGCGCAGCAGCTCGCGGACGCTGCCGCCGCGCACCAGCTCCATCACGAGAAACGCGATGTCGCCGTCGATGCTCTGGTCGTAGACGGCCACGAGCCCGGGATGGCTGAGCCCGGCCACCGCACGGGCCTCGAACTCGAAGCGCCGCAGGAACTGCGGGTCGCCGACGTACCGCGAATCCATCACCTTGACGGCCACTCGACGGTGCAGTCGCAGGTCGGTGCCCACGTACACCGCGGACATGCCGCCGCGCGCGATCGGCGCGTCGATCTGGTACCGACGCTCGAGCACCCGGCCGATCAGCGGGTCGTCGGGAGTGGTCATGGTGTTCGAATCTACCCGTAACGCACGGGAAGTCGTGTGCGCCCCGCGGACGGGCGGGTAGTGTCTCTCACCGTGGGTTCCCTTCCGCTTTCCATCGACATCCTGCCCGACGACGCCGAGGCCGTGAGCCTCGACGAGGCCGCCCGCCGACTGGGCGTCTCCCTCAACCGCGTGCGGACGCTGATCCGCGACCACAACCTCCTCGCCGCCTCGCGCGGCGGACAACCGGTCGTCCCCGCCGCGTTCTTCGCGGACGACGGCGGACTGGCCAAACACTTCGAGGGGCTGGTCACCACCCTGCTCGACGGCGGATACACCCGCGACGAGGCCATGGGCTGGCTCTTCGAGCAGCAGGACGACCTCGGTCTGTGCCCGGCCGACGCTCTGCACACCCACTCCGCGCGCGAGGTCATCCGACGCGCGCAGGCGCAGGCCTTCTGAGACGACGGGCCTCGGCGCCGGCTCACCCGGTGCCGGTGCGGTGCAGGAGCGCGCCTGCCGCGTGTGCCAGTCGCGTCCGGCGCGGCACCACGGCGCGGATCCGCATGACGTCGTGATCGACGTCCTCGATGGCCCGGAGGATGTCGCCGTACGAGCGCGCGGCCGCGGAGATCGCGGGCCGCGTCGTCCGCGGCAGTCCGGCGATCGCGGGCAGCGTCCGTCGGTACTGGTCGCGGTTCACCGCGATCAGGTGCGCCAGCGCGCGGCGCAGTGCGGGACTGGTCGCGCCCCGCTCCAGATCGGCTCGCAACACGGCCTCGTCGACGCCGAAGGCCGCGAGTTCGTCGAGCGGCAGGTAGATGCGGTCGCGGTGCAGGTCCTCGGCCACGTCGCGGAGGAAGTTCGTGAGCTGGAAGGCCTCGCCGAGCAGGGCCGCGCCGTCGGCCAGCGACGGGTCGGCGCCCAGGACGGGTATCAGTTGCACTCCGATCACCGCGGCCGACCCGTACGTGTACTCCGACAGTTCGGCGAACGTCCGATAGCGGCACCGGAACGTCGGTGTGCCGGGGACGTCCATCCGCATGGACGTCAGGAACGCGTCGAAGGTGTGGATCGGGACGCGGTTCTCGTCGACGGCGACGCCCAACGCCGACAGCAGGTCGACGTCACGGCTCGACAACGCCGGCGGCGGTGCCGTCCCGGACAGCACGGCCGACAGTCCGGCGTCGAGGGCGTCGACGCGGGCCGCGGCGGCGACCGGTCCGAGTCCTCCGTCGACGGCGTCGTCGACGAGGCGGGCGAACGCGTACAGCGCGTGCACGGCGCGTCGACGGGGCCCCGGAAGCAGCAGCGAGGCGAGATAGTAGGTGCGACCGGCGTCCGCGGTGATCTCGCGGGCGGCCGCGAAACCCCGTGCCGGGTCAGCCACGGCCACGCAGCAGCGCGTCGAACCGACGCAGCCGCAACGGATCGGGACGACGCAGCGAGACCGCCGCCAGCACGCCGAGGGCCACCGCGATCAGCGACTCGACCGGCTTGTAGAACAGGATCGAGTCGTCCGGCTGGAAGACGATCAGCAGGTACACGGACACGCCGACGATCACTTGACGGGCCCACATGGGAAGGGTGAAGGCGACGACGAGCACCGTCACCCAGGTGTAGTACCAGGGGAGCGTGGACGGCTCCAGCAGCAGCACGGCGAACATCGCCCAGCACATGTACATCATCGCCGTCCGTTCGGTGGCGCGACCGCGCCACCAGAGCCAGACGAGGGCCACCACCATGACGGCTTGACCGATCGGTCGCGTCACACCGAGCACCGTGTGCAGATTGAACGTGTGGAACGGAGCGGCCAGCAGGCTGATCAGATGGGCGGCCAGATTCGGGATCGTGAACGGGTTGATGATCCGGTTGGCGAACGCCAGTCCGTTCAACCAGCCCAGTCCCAGGCCGAGGATCAGGGTGAACGCTCCGAACACGGCGGCCGGAATCGCCGCCGTCGCCGCGAACACGCCGATGCGGTCGCGGGTGCTCACCGCCCGTTCGCGACGTAGATGATCGAGCCAGATCCACACTACGAACGGGACCATCACACCGGCGGTGACCTTCAACGACACCGCTGCTCCCAACACCGCCAGACCCCAGACGTGGCGGCCGTCGAGGACCAGCATGACGCCGGCGGCGAGTACGCCCATCAGCAGCATCTCGCCGTGCGGACCGCCGACCAGGTACACCAGCAGCAGCGGATTGAGCAGAGCCAGCCACACGCCGGTCCGCCGGCTCGCACCGAAGTGCGCGGCGATGCGCGGCACCGCCCACAGCGCCAGCAGCAGACCGGGCAGCAGCACGATCCGGAACACGAAGACGCCCGCGAACACGTTCTGACCGGTCACCGCGACCACGCCCCGCGCCAGCAGCATGAACGCGGGACTGTACGGCGACGTGGTCGGCGCCCAGATCTGCGCCATCGAATCGACGATCGGACCGGGCACGTGCGCCGGACCGTCGTTGTACGGGTCGAAACCGCCGGCGAGGGCGGCGGCTTGGCCGAGGTAGGCGTACACGTCGCGGCTGAACACCGGGATCGCGAACATCAGGGGAGCGGCCCACACCAGTACCGTCGTCGACGTGGCGCGCAGGCTCATGGACTCGCGGTCGCGGCCGATCCGGACCCAGGCGATCATCATGAGTGCCGCACCCAGCCAGAACGCGATGCCCGCGAGCGTCTTGCCGTGCCCGTACGTCATCGGCGCCAGCCCCAGGTTCTCGAGCGTCGCGTCGTTGCGGGGCACATCCGCGAGTCCGTAGCTGCCGACGGTCAGCATCACCGAGCCGAGCAGACCGACCGCGGAGTCCGGGTACGCGCGCAGCAGTCGGACCGGAGACGGGCGGCGGGTGGACGTGAACGACATCTCCGACATCTACCGCGTCCCGTCGTCCCCGCGCAGCAGATCGGTGACCCGATCGGCCGCCAGCCCGCCCGACACCAGGACCGGTGGGATGCCGACGCCGGGCACCGTCGCACTTCCCGCCAGGATCAGGTTGCGGCTCGTCGGCCACACGTTGCGAGTTCGCAGCGGTCCCGTCTGGGCGGCGGTATGGGCCGCCGAGAACGGTGTGCCCGCGGGCAGCCCGGCGTCGGCCCAGGTCCTCGGATGGTCGACGCGGAGCACGCGCATCGCATCGATGCCCGGATAGCCGCGTGCGGCGAGTGTCGCGAGGATCTCGGCGACGTAGGGACCGGCCAGCACGTTCCAGTCGAGGTCGGCCGACTCCAGATTCGGCGTCGGGGCCAGGACCGACACCGATTCGGCGCCGTCGGCGATGAAGGTGTCCGGATCGCCGACCGCACCGCGGGTGATCAGGAACGAGCCGTCGGACATCAGCCGACCGCGTCGGCCGGTGATCTCGGCGAAGGTCTGCGTCCAGGCCCGCCCGAAGTCGACGGTGTGGTGGCCCGACCGCCACGTGTCGGTGGCCCCCACCGGCAGCACCCCGTGCACGACGACGGCGCTGGGCGAGTATCGGAGCCGACGACGCGGCCGCTCGTCCGCCAGTCGCGCGACGGCGTCGCGTTCGGCGGTCGCGACCACCGCGTCGACGGCGATCGTGTCGTCGTCGGTCACCACCGCGGTCACCGTGCCGTCGTGGTCACGGCGCAGAGCGCGGACGGTGGTTCCGTAGACGATCTCGACGTCCGCGTCGACCAGGGCGTCGGCGATGACGCGGCCGACCCGTCCCATGCCGCCCGCGGGGGCCGACACGCCGCGCCCGATGTCCATGTCGGCGATGATCGCGTAGATCGCGCGCGCACGGTGCGGTGGAACACCCGCGTAGAGCGCCTGAAACGTGAATGCGCGCTGCAGCCGCTCGTCGTCGACGAATCGCGACACCGCGCCGGTCAGACCGCCGAGCGTGCGCAGCCGAACGAGTCGGGCGGCGGCCCGGCGGGTCCGGGCGTCGACCAGACCGGTCGGGTCGAAGTTCCGGTCGATGAACGTGTCGAACTCGGCGTCGTAGACACGGCGCAGCCAGCCGAGGAGATCGGCGGCGCCGGCGCCCGCACGGGCGCCGAGCGCCTCGGCGACCGCATCGGGGACGGCGGCGGCGTCGTGGGGGATCGACAGCGATGCGCCGTCGGCGTAGTTCATCACGTAGCTCGGGTCCACCGGCGCCGCGGCGAGGCGGTCGAGCGCCTCGCGCGCGGACACACCGAGCTGCGTCACCGTGTCGACGATCAGCGACGGCATCGTCAGGACCGTGGCTCCGGTGTCGAAGCGGTGCCCGCCGATCGTCTCCGTGCGGACGAGCCCGCCCGGGACGTCGCCGGTCTCGAACACCGTGACGTCGACTCCGTGCGCGCGGAGTCGGGCGGCGGCGGCCAGTCCGGCGAGTCCCGCGCCGATCACCGCGATGTGCGGCGTCCGGGCGGGCATCAGCTGGTCCGGTCGGTGATGCGGTGCGCCAGCGTCCGCAGTCCGGCGCGGGCGTCCTCGTCGCAGTCGAGCGCATCGATCCGGGCCAGCCCGGAGTCGCGGCGCCGGGCGATCTGACGCTCCATCTCGGCGACGGCGCCCGATTCGGTCAGGACCGCGCGGACAGCGGCGATCTCCGCGTCCGCGAGCGGCCTGCCGATGCCGCTGCGGAGCGTGCGCGCACCGGTCTCGTCGGCCTGTGCGAGACCGGCCGCGAGCAGCGCGGTCCGCTTGCCCGCGACCAGGTCGTCGCCCGAGGGCTTACCGGTCTCGGCGGGATCGCCGAAGACGCCGAGGAGATCATCGCGCAGTTGGAACGCGATGCCCAGATCTATGCCGATGCCGTGGAGCTCGGCGCGCAGTGATTCGTCGGCGCCGCCGAGCGTGGCGCCCAGCTCCAACGGCCGGGCGACGGTGTAGGCGGCCGTCTTATAGGTCATCACCTGTTCGGCGGCGGTCACCGACTCGTCGCCGGACGCCTCGTTGGTGACGTCGAGGAACTGGCCGGCGAGCACCTCGGTGCGCATCTGGGACCAGACCGCCGTCGCCGCGAACGGAACCGGCCGATCGGGGCCGGGCTGCGCGCCGACCGCCGTCGGGAGCGCTCCGTGGAACAGATCGTCGGCCCACGCGAGGGCCAGGTCGCCGACGAGGATCGCGGCGCTGTCCCCGAAATGGCGTGCGTCGCCGTCCCAGCCGCGGTCGCGATGAAGAGCTTCGAAGCGACGGTGGACGGTCGGCCTCCCGCGCCGGGTGTCCGACCGGTCGAGGATGTCGTCGTGCACCAGCGCGCAGGCCTGGATCAACTCGATGGCGGCGCACACGCGCAGTGCCTCACGCTCCGCGTCCGGTGTTTTACTCATCGTGATTTTATCTCCGGCGCACTGCCGACCCGCGTAGACGAACAGCGGGCGGATGCGCTTGCCGCCGGTCATCACGAATGCCCGCAGCGCCTGGCCCTTGTCGATCACACTCGGATGAATCGACTCGAGAATCGGCGCGGTGGCCTGGAAGAACTCGTCCAGGACCTCGTCGACGGCGACCGGCACATCCATCAGATTGACCACGGCGCTCACCCTACCGGGACCTCGTCAAGTGACCGACCACACGGCCGGGCTCGGTGGAGGCTCGTCGAGCGACCGCCGGCGGCGCGCTCCGTATGATTTCTAGCGTGAGTGAAGCCACTGCCTCTGCGACCGCCCGCGCGGGCGCGCGATCGGTCATCGAAGCGATCGCCGCCCCGCACGACGGCCCCGTGCCGTTCTCCGTCGAGTTCTTTCCGCCGAAGGACGCCGACGCCGAAGCCCGGCTCTGGCGTGCCGTGCGGATCTTCGAGCGAATGAACCCGGCCTTCGTCTCGTTGACCTACGGGGCGGGCGGCTCCACCCGGGACCGCACCGTCCGCATCGCGGGTGAACTCGCCACCGAGACCACCCTGCTCACCATCGCGCATCTGACCGCGGTGAATCACAGCGTCGGCGAACTGCGCGCGCTGGTCGGCGCCTACGCGGACAAGGGCATTGTGAATCTCCTCGCGCTGCGCGGCGATCCGCCCGGCGATCCGCTGGGGGAGTGGGTCAAGCATCCCGACGGCGTCGAATACGCCGCCGAACTCGTCGAACTGATTCGCGACCTCGGTGACTTCCACGCCGGCGTCGCGTCGTTCCCGGAGGGACACCATCGTGCCCCCGACCTGGTCGCCGACACCGACAACCTGGTCCGCAAGCTGCGTGCGGGCGCCGAGTACTCGGTGACCCAGGTGTTCTTCGACGTCGACGACTACCTGCGCCTGCGTGACCGCGTCGTCGCCGCCGACCCCGAGCAGGGCGCGAAACCGATCATCCCGGGACTGATGCCGATCACCTCGCTGGCCAGCGCCCGTCGGATGACCGAACTGTCGGGCAGCACCATTCCGCGTGACGTCGAGGAACGGCTGATGCGCGCGGCGGGCGACGGCCCCGAGGAGGACCGCGCCGCGATCCGGGCCGTCGGCATCGACCTGTGCACGGAGGCCGCCGAACGTCTCGTCGCCGAGGGCGCACCGTGTCTGCACTTCTGCAGCCTGAACTTCGCCAAGGCGACCAGTGAGGTCCTCGACCGCATCGGCGTCGACACCCGGGGCGCCTTCGCGGCCGTCTGATCCTCCGCGGATCGACACCCGTCACGCGTCGCCGTCCCTCCCGACGTCCGTCGGCGTCGATCGTCCGTCGGCGTCGATCCGGGCTCGGGCGGGCTACACGTCGTAGGGGTCGGACTCGTCCTTGGAGACCTTGTCGGCCACCTTCTGCAGCGGCGTCGGCAGCGGCTTGGAGGTGAGGACGCGCCCGGGACGCGGACTGTTGTCGCGGTTCTTGTATGCGGCGACGACGATGAAGACCACGACCGCGGCGCACAGCAGCAGCATGAACCATGTCCAACTCGGCACGGCCGCCGTCGCGGGGTCGGCGTACTCGGAGTCGGCGTTGAACTCGGTGGTCTGCCCGGGCGTCGGGAACCAGGTGACCGTCGAGTCGCCGGTCTGCTGACCGTTGGTGGCGACCACCGGGCCCGCGAAGTCGACGGTGATCGAGACGAACGTCGTCTTCGGATCCAGTTCACCGAGTGCGCTGGAGCCGCGGAGGCGGACGTAGTCGCCGCTGCGCGTCACCTTGAGGTCCATCGTCGCGGCCTGATCGGGAAGAGCTGCGGCGATGATCGAGCCGAGCTGACCGAACTGTCCGGTCGAGAGGTGATCGAACGACAGTTGCGCCCCGGTCTTGCCGTCGGCGGTCGGCGCGACCGCACCGGGTTCGGGGTCGGTCGGTTCCGGAGCCTTCGGTGCGGGGGCGGCGTCCTGCGACGGGAACTCGGCAGACCAGACCTGGGCGCCCAACGACGCCGGTATGTCGAACGACGGAGTCGTCGGCCCCGAGTCGGGACTGGTGGCCACGAGGACTCGACCGGAGAACTGATCGCCCACCGTCGTGGACTTGGTCATGCAACCCGACAGGACGGGGACCAGCGCGAGCAGCGCGGCGATGGCGAGGATCGGGACGCGGCGCAGTGACTTCACGGTGTCATCGTGCCAGAGGAGGTCGCGGATCAGCGGCGCGACACGGACTCCGGCGATGTGGCCAGTGGCAGCGAACGCCCGAGGAATGCGAACGGTCGTGGGTCGCCGACGAACGTGAACCGGCGCAGGACGTCGGTGAAACCCAGCCGTCGGTACAGCGCCCACGCACGGTTCTCCTCGTACGGGACCTCGGGTGTGGAGAGCAGCACCGTCGATTCCGGTCGGTCGGCCAGCAGCGCGGTCAACAGTCGTTCCCCGATGCCGCGGCCCTGCGCGAGGGGATGGACGTGCAACTCGGTCAGTTCGAAGTAGTCGGCGGTCACCGCGGTGATCTCGTCCGGGCTGCGGCCCGCGCGGCGCAGCCCGGACCGGAGCTGCTGATTCCACCACTGATCCCGCGCACCGTGATAGCCGTAGGCCACACCCACCAGGATCTCTCGCTCGCCTCCGGTGAGCCGGTCGATGCGCAGACGGCTCAGCCCGGGGCGCAGCGCGTCCATCGTGGAGACACGGGTGACCGCGCCGACCGCGAACCAGCCCTGCCGCGCGATGTGGTCGCGCCAGAGCGGAATGCGGTGCGCTTCGGTGCTTCGCGGATAGTTCATCGCCGTCACATAGGTGTGCACGGCGGGGTCGAGCCACAGATGGGCGTCCTCGGGGCGCAGGGCGACGAGGCGGAAAGGGGACGGTGCGGTCACGGCTGGACCCTCCCTCGTCGTGGGCCGGTGCTCGCGCATCGGTGTCGCCGGAATTCTCTTCGCCAGACATTAGGGCATGGCCTCGGGGCGGGATGCGCGAGGCGTCCGCCTGGTCGTCGTGCGGTGGAACCGGATGCGGTGCGACGAAAATGTCAGAGGCTCATGACACCGTCTGTCTCAACAGACCGGACGAACGCGTGCCGGACGTGAGAAAGCAGGTGACGACACGATGACACAGCCCATGCGAGCACAGACGCACTACACAGTCGACGAGCGAGTCGTGCTCCGAAGCCGCGATCTGCTGGAACGGGCCGAGGCTCTGTTCGACGACGCATCGAAGATCACCGATGACGAACCCGAGCGTTTCCGGGTGTTCTACCTCGCGGCTATTCGCGCCGCCGGAGCCGTCCTCGCCGTGCACGAGCCCGCGGGCCCGGTGCGTCGCCGCCGCGACGCGCGCGACGCATGGAGTCGGATCCGCGCCGTGGCACCCGAGGCGCACGATCTCGCCGAGTACTTCGGCGGTCTGTCGGCCATGCGTGCGAAGGTCGAGTCGGGCCTGGTCCGGACGATCGACCCGACGATGTGCGCGCGCGTCGAACGCCGCGCGATGGAGTTCCTCGACGTGGCGGACGCCACCCTCTTGGCGTACGAACAAGGGAAGATCGGACATCGACGACGTACTTCCGCTACCGGAGGTGGTCGCCGCGGCGATCTGCTCGTATCATGAGTTATAACTGGGCATTGACAGATGACGCCCGGACGACCAGCGAGGGAGGGATGGTGCCGCTTTCCGAGCACGAGCAGCGCATGCTCGACGAAATTGAAAGCGCGCTCTACGCCGAGGATCCGAAGTTCGCCTCGAGCGTGACCAAGAAGCGCGTAGGCCGTCCGACGGCGCGTCGCCGACTCATCGCGATCCTGGGGTTCTTGATCGGCCTGGCGATGCTGGTGGGTGGTCTGATGGTGGACTTCGACATCGGCGGTCTCAAGATCTTGAGTTTCGCCGGTTTCCTCGTCATGTTCGCTTCGGCGGCTTTCGGGCTTCTCTCGTCGGGGCGCGGCGGGGCCGCGGCCGAGCCCGGTCAGTCCGGATCGAGGGGCGGCACGAAGTCGACGGGCGGCGGCAAGCCGTCGTTCAGTGAACGGATGGAGTCGCGATTCCAGCGACGATTCGATCAGGACGATCACTGACATCTGCGTCGTCACGAACTCCGTCGCCCACAACTGACACGAACTGAATAGACGATCTCCGTCAGGGGGTCGCATCGCTTCCGAAAGGCAGCGATGCGACCCCCTGACGCATATGTGCCCCACAACGTCCCACCCCGGTTCCCCACAACGCCCCACCCCGGCTCCCCACCTTCCCCCACTGTGATGATCGCCGTGGTCTCTGTAGCCACTCAACTGGTGTTTTGTCTCGTGAATAACGGCCGACGCGCGCGGACACGCGATGAGAAATCTGAGAATCCCCACCCAAGAAACCTCTATGACCTGCATTTTCACTGCATTGTGGAGGAATGGTGGGGTGTAAGGGGTGGAAAGTGGTGGGAAGTGGGGTACTGTGGGCATCACTGGGCGAGGGGGAGACCGGAACCACCGAAACCCAGGACCGGGTGAGGAGGTGCCGACATGGCTCGCTTCGTCGGCACGTACACACCCAAACTCGACGACAAAGGGCGCCTCACAGTGCCCGCGAAGTTCCGAGAAGCACTGTCAGGAGGAGTCATGGTCACGCGAAGCCAGGATCACAGCCTGTCGGTGTATCGAGCCGAAGAGTTCGACGCCATCGCGGACAAGGCCGTGGCCGCCTCGCGGAATGATCCCGAAGCGCGAGCCTTCCTGCGGTACTTCTTCGCAGGCGCCGACGAGCAACGGCTCGACGGACAGGGGCGCGTGAGCCTCTCGGCGGAGCACCGCACGTACGCGGAGCTCTCCAAGGAGTGTGTGGTGATCGGCTCGTACGACCACCTCGAGATCTGGGACGCGCAGAAGTGGCGCGAGTACCAGGACGCTCACGAGGAGGCGTTCTCCAGCGCAGGCTCGGCGGCACTGGACTCGATCCTCTAGCGAGTGAGACGAACGAACCGAAGACGACGAGGAGACCCTGCGGTGAGATGAGGCCTCGGCCCGATCGACCCTGACGTACTTCCCCAACGCCAGGTGCGCTCGGGCGGGGACCCCGCCTCACCGCAGAGTCGTCTCGCAGGCCGCACAGCGGCAGACGCACGCAGGAACGACATCAGCACTCGAGGGGAGGGCGCTACGTGAACGACCGTCAGCACGGCGAACACGGACACGTGCCGGTGATGGCCGAGCGGATGTTCGGACTCCTGGCGCCCGCCCTCACCGGCGGCTCCGACGACGCGAGCGGTGCCGTGCTCGTCGACGGCACGCTCGGGGCGGGCGGCCACGCCGAATACTTCCTCGATCGGCTCGACGGACTCACCGTGCACGCGATCGACCGCGACACCTCGGCCATCGACATCGCGCGGGAGCGTCTCGACCGTTTCGGCGACCGCGTGGTCTTCCACCACGCCCGCTACGACGAGATCGGCGACGTGGCCGCGGCCGCCGGCCTCACCGCAGTCGAGGGCGTCCTGCTCGACCTGGGCGTGTCCTCGATGCAGCTCGACCGCGCCGACCGCGGGTTCGCCTACGCCGTCGACGCGCCGCTGGACATGCGGATGAACTCCGACGACGAGTTGACCGCGGCCGATGTGCTCAACACCTACGATCACGGTGCGCTCGCGCGGGTGCTCAGCGAATACGGTGAGGAGCGCTTCGCCGGGAAGATCGCCTCCGCGGTCTTACGCGAACGCGCCGTCGAACCGTTCGCCACGAGCGGACGCCTCGTGGAACTGCTGTACGCGACGATTCCGGCCGCCACCCGGCGGACCGGCGGACATCCCGCCAAACGCACCTTCCAGGCCCTGCGCATCGAGGTGAACCGAGAACTCGAGTCCCTGCGCGCCGTGATCCCGGCGTCGCTGGACCTGCTCGCGGTCGGCGGACGTCTGGCGGTGATGAGCTATCAGTCGCTCGAGGATCGGATCGTCAAGCGCGATTTCGCGCAGGCGGTCCGTAACACCACACCCGCCGGTCTGCCGGTCGACCTGCCCGGCACGGCCGCTCGATTCGCGCTGGTCACACGCGGGGCCGAGCAGGCGGACGACGGTGAACGAGAAGCGAATCCGCGGTCGGCGCCGGTCCGAATCCGGGCCATCGAGCGCGTCGCCGAAGACATAGGGGGACGACGGTGAACGAAGGGGGACCGCGGTGAGCACAGTGCTCGACGACCGCAAGACGACGCCCGGTGTCCGAGGTCGGGGTGCTCAGCGCCCGACCCGGAGCCGACGGTCGGGAGGATCCGCGACCGAACGTGCCACCCGATCGAAGGCCGCGCAGCGCGCTCTCGCCCGCCGTGAACGCAGGGGGACGCCAGTCGGCGCGGCGGCGACTCTGCGCGGTCGCCGGATCCGCGGAGTGCCGCTGGTGTACCCGGTGCTGCTGCTCATCGTCGGCGCCCTCGGTCTCACCCTGTACTTGACGACGAAGTCGGCTCAGGACTCGTACGCGCTCGACGCGATGCGCAAGGAGAATCAGAGCCTGCAGGACAAGCGGGACAATCTGCAGCGACAGTTCGATCAGAGCGACTCGGCGGCCGAGATCGGCAAGAAGGCCGCGGCTCTCGACATGGTGCCCGCCGACGGCGCCGTGCAGATCGTCATCGGTGCGGACGGTAAGGCCCGTCGGGTCGGCGAGGCGAAGACCTCCGACGGCAAGGTCCTGCCCGATCTGAACCCGGCGCCCGATCCGGTCAAGGAGATCGACACCGACAAGGTGGACGATTCGGAGGGGCTCGGCGACTCCGGCTCGTCGCAGCAGACGTCGACGCAGGCGGCACCGTCGACTTCGACGCCCGCACCGACCTCGGATCCGACGTCCCAGGCACCCGCGCCGTCGGATCGACCCGCGACCAATGTCCGGCCCGCCGACCCGGGGCGCCGCGTGAGCGCACCGCGGACGGACGTCACGCCGCCCGTCTCCGCCACGCCGACGCCCAATACCCGATCTGTGCGCTGACGCGGGGGAGAATCGACGATCATGACCCGATCCCGTTCCGTGCGTCCGCCGGCGCCCCGACCGGGTGGTCGTTCGACGGTCGGCTCCACGCCGCCTCCACCGCCACCCGACGACGATCGCATCGCCGAGCTGGACACCGCACCGTCCCGGCGGTTCATCGGCCGCCAGCGGATGATGTGGATCGTCGTCGCTCTGGCATGTGTGCTGGTCGCGGGCCGGATGGCGTACGTTCAGCTGATCGCGGCCGATTCGATATCGGCGCAGGCCGCGCAGCAGCGCACCGTGACGAATGTGCTGCACGCCACCCGCGGATCGATCGTCGACCGCAACGGCCGCCTGCTGGCGCACACCGATGACGCGCGCGCCCTGACATTCCAGCCGAAGTCGGTGCGCAAGTCGATCGCCGAGGAGCATGCGAAGGACGAGTCGCTGCCCGACGTCGACACCCGACTCAAGCAGATCGCCGACGGCGTCTCGTCGGCTCTCGGCGGCAGCATCAAGTCCGAGGACCTGCTCGCCGAGTTCAAGTCCGACAAGGACTTCGTCTACCTGGCTCGATCGATCGATCCGGAGCAGGCCAAGGCCATCATGAACGACTTCCCCGAGGTGGGTTCCGAACCGCAGAGCGTGCGGGTCTACCCGGGCGGCTCGCTGGCGGCGAACATCGTCGGCGACGTCAACTACGACGGCAACGGTGCCGAAGGGCTCGAGTCGTCGATGGACGCCGTGCTCGCGGGTACCGACGGCACCGAGACCTACGACCAGGGCCGCGACGGCACGGTGATCCCGGGCAGCACCCGCAACGTGCACCCGGCGGTCGACGGGAAGACGGTGCACCTGACGATCGACTCCGACGTCCAGTGGTTCGTTCAGACGCAGGTCAACATGGCCAAGAAGGCGTCCGGAGCCAACAACGTCTCGGCCGTGGTGCTCGACAGCAGGACCGGCGAGGTGGTCGCGATGGCCAACGACGGCACCTTCAATCCGGCACTGCCGTTCGACGAGCAGGGCGACGCCGATCGAGGCAACCGCTCGGTCACCTCCCCGTTCGAACCCGGATCGGTCAACAAGATCGTCACCGCGTCCGCGGCCATCCAGTACGGGGTCACCAACCCGAACGAGGTCCTGCAGGTTCCCGGTTCGATCCGCATGTCCGGAATCACCGTGAACGACGCCTGGGAGCACGGCACCGCGCCGTACACGACGACCGGCATCTTCGGTAAGTCGTCGAACGTCGGCACCCTCATGCTGGCGCAGCGCGTCGGCGAGCAGCGCTTCGCGGACATGCTCGAGAAGTTCGGTCTCGGCACGGCCACCGGCGTCGGGCTGCCCGCCGAGAGTCCCGGCGCGGTCCCGGCACTGAGCCAGTGGTCGGGCGGCTCGTTCGCCAACCTGCCCATCGGCCAGGGACTGTCGATGACCCTGCTGCAGATGACCTCGATGTACCAGGCGATCGCCAACGACGGGGTGCGAATCCCCCCGCGGATCATCGCCGACGGCGATCGGCCCGACTCGGTCCGCGTGGTGTCGCCGCAGACCGCGCACACGGTGCGCGACATGTTCCGCGCGGTGATGCAGGGCGACGACGGCGGCCCCCAGCAGGGCACCGGCGCCTCCGGAGCGATCGCCGGCTACCAGACGTCCGGCAAGACCGGCACGGCGCAGCAGGTCGATCCCAAGTGCAACTGCTATTCGCGGTCGAGCTACAACATCACGTTCGCGGGCATTCTGCCCGCCGACGACCCCCGCTACGTGGTCGGCATCATGATGGACAACCCGGTCCGCAGTTCCGACGGATCGGGCGGTCAGAGTGCCGCACCGCTGTTCGGCACCATCGGCGAATGGCTGCTGCAGCACGAACGTGTGCCCTACTCGCCCGAGCCCGCACCGCGACTACGTCTGCAGTCCTGAACCGCCTCGAGCACCACGGTAGATTGATCGACGCACTGCCCGCGACAGACGGCGGGCACCGATCGGGGGCAGGCGGCACCGGCGCCGCCGCAGGAGAGGGGCACACAAGTGAGCACAGGACACGACTCGGCGAACGTCCAGCCGCGTCCGACGACCGAACCGGTCGCGACCGTCGAGCTGGCGCGACTGACGGGGGCGCGGATCGACGCGCCCCGCGGGACGGTCGACGTCACCGGCATCACGCTGCGAGCGCAGAACTGCCTGCCCGGTGACCTGTTCGCCGCGATGGCGGGCGGTCGCCGCCACGGGGCCGAGTTCGTCGACCAGGCGGTCGCGGCGGGCGCCGTCGCCGTCCTGACCGATAACGCGGGCCTCGCGCTGGTCCGGGCCTCCGCCGTCGGCGCGGATCTGCCGGTACTGGTGCACGAGGATCCGCGCGCGATCCTCGGCGGTGTGTCGGCGCGGGTGTACGGCGATCCGACGGCGACGCTCGAGCTGGTCGGGATCACCGGGACCTCGGGCAAGACGACCACCTCGTATCTCGTCGAGGCCGCGCTGCGCGCCACCGGCCGCAGCGTCGGCCTCGTCGGCACCACCGGCTCGCGACTGGACGGTCGGCCGATCCCCAGTGAGCTCACCACGCCGGAGGCCCCCGACCTGCAGCGTCTCCTGGCGGTGATGCGCGAGCGGGGCGCCGACGCCGTCGTGATGGAGGTGTCCAGCCACGCCCTGGACCTGGGGCGCGTGGACGGCTGCCGGTTCGCGGTCGGTGCGTTCACGAACCTGTCGCAGGACCACCTCGACTATCACAAGACGATGGACGACTACTTCGCCGCGAAGGCGCGGCTGTTCGCCGCTGACTCCACCGTCGCGGCCGCGCGCGCGGTGATCTGCATCGACGACGAGTGGGGCGAGCGGATGGCGGCGATCGCCGCATCCGGCGGGCGTCCCGTCGTCACGGTGTCCACCGGGGCGCGCGGAGCCGGGGACTGGCGGGTGGTGTCGGCGACGGCGACGGCCCGCGGGAGCCAGGACGTGCGCGCCACCGGACCGGACGGGGTCGAGCAGGACATCGTGGTGCCGATGCCCGGCGCCTACAACGTCGCGAACGCACTCGTCGCCGTCGCGGCGGTCCAGCAGCTCGGCGTCGACCAAGCCGCGGCGACCGCCGGAATCGCCGACGTCGCCGTTCCCGGCCGAGTGGAGAAGATCGACCGCGGTCAGGAGTTCCTCGCCGTCGTCGACTACGCGCACAAGCCCGCCGCCGTCGAGGCGGTGCTGGCCACTCTCGGCGCACAGACCGCGGGCCGGATCGGTGTCGTACTCGGCGCGGGCGGCGACCGCGATACCGAGAAGCGTCCGCTGATGGGTGCGGCCGCCGCGCGCGGGGCCGACCTCGTGATCGTCACCGACGACAACCCGCGCAGCGAGGAGCCCGCGGCCATCCGCGCCGCGGTGCTCGCCGGCGCCCGCGCGGTGAGCGGCGACGAGCTGCGGGCCGTGGACGTCCGAGAGGTCGGCGACCGCCGCGCCGCGATCACCGCGGCCGTCGACTGGGCGCGACCGGGCGATGTCGTGCTCGTCGCGGGCAAGGGGCATGAGACCGGACAGGAGATCGACGGCGTCAAGCACCCGTTCGACGACCGGCTGGTGCTGATGCAGGCAGTCGAAGACGTGCTCGCGCACGCAGTGGAGGAGAGGACCGACGGTGACCGCTGAACCGTTGCACGTACTGATCGCCGCGCCGGGGGCCGACGTCGCCGACGTCAAGAAGCTGCTGCGCGAGATGGTGGCGGTGGCCGCCGACGCCGGAGCCGGCAGCATGCACCGCGGCGCCGGCGGCGAATCGTCGCGGCGCACCTGGGCGGTCTTCGGCGAACTCGCCGATCGGGACGGCCTCGACGACAACGCCCGTGCCGTGGAACACGATTCACTCGGCAGGCAGGCCGTGCGGGTGGCCGTCGACAAGATCATCGCCGTGGGTCAGACCCGCATCGTCCGCGCGCTGCACCAGGGCGCGGTGATGGAGGGCTCGTGGGGCGACGAGGCGGCCTTCGTCGGCACCCCCGCGGAGGCGATCGACCACATGCGGACCGCGCCCGGCTACGCTCCGGGACCCGGTGACGTCGTGGTGATCGCCGGCCCCGACGATCTGGCGCCCGCACTCGTCGACTACTGGCAGACCGTTGCCGACCTGCAGGTTCGCCTCGTCGATCTGTGATCTCCGACGCGCGGCGGGTCACCCGATGCGCCGACTCGGGACGGTTGCGCGATAGATTCAGAATTCAACTTCTCTTTCATCGAGTGAGGACTTCCAGCTGTGACCCAGATTCTGATCGCGGGCGCGATCTCGCTGGCGGTGTCGATTCTTCTCACCCCGGTCCTGATCAAGGTCTTCTCACGACAGGGGTTCGGCCAGGAGATCCGCGTCGAGGGCCCGGAGAGCCACCAGGCCAAGCGGGGCACCCCGTCGATGGGCGGGGTCGCGATCCTGACGGCACTGTGGCTCGGCTACCTGGGAGCGCACCTCGTCGGCTTCATCCAGGACGGCTCGGGCCCCAGCGCCTCGGGACTGCTGGTCCTGGGACTGGCGACCGCGCTCGGCATCGTCGGCTTCCTCGACGACTTCATCAAGATCCGCAAACAGCGCAACCTGGGTCTGAACAAGACCGCCAAGTCGGTCGGACAGTTCGCGGCCGCCATCATCTTCGGCGTGTTGCTGCTGCAGTTCCGCAACGGCGCCGAACTCGCGCCGGCCAGCGATCACCTGTCGTACGTGCGCGACATCAATGTGATCTCGCTGTCGGCGATCGGCTTCGTGTTCTTCTGCTGGCTGGTCGTGGCCGCGTGGTCGAACGCGGTGAACTTCACCGACGGACTCGACGGCCTCGCCGCCGGCTCGGCCGCGATGGTGATGGGCGCGTACGTGTTGATCACGTTCTGGCAGTTCCGCCAGTCGTGTGAGCTGCTCGGCGCGGGCGACGACAAGGCGGGCTGCTATCAGGTGCGTGATCCGCTCGATCTCGCCGTGGTCGCCGTCGCCGCGGGCGGCGCCTGCCTCGGCTTCCTCTGGTGGAACGCCGCACCGGCCAAGATCTTCATGGGAGACACCGGCTCGCTGGCCCTGGGCGGTCTCGTCGCGGGCCTGTCCATCACCACCAAGACCGAACTCCTCGCCGTGGTCCTCGGCGCGCTGTTCGTCGCCGAGATCGTGTCGGTCGTCGTACAGATCGCGTTCTTCCAGACCACCGGAAAGCGCGTTTTCCGCATGGCGCCGTTCCACCATCACTTCGAACTGGGCGGATGGAAGGAGACGACGGTCATCATCCGGTTCTGGCTGTTGACCGCGATCTCCTGTGCTCTCGGTCTGACGTTGTTCTACGGCGAGTACATCTCGCATGCCGGTTGACGCGATGACCGACCGCACACCGCTGCCGGTCGGTACGAGGGTCCTCGTCGCGGGCGCTCGCGCGACGGGCCTGGCCGTGCTGGAACTGCTCCTCGAGCAGGGCGCCGTGGTCACCATGCTCGACACGAAGTTCGCCGCCGGCGCGGGCGACGACGCCCTCCGCGAGCGCGGAGTCGCCGCCGTCGGACCGGACGCCTTCGTCGACGCCGACGGGGTGGCGACCGCACCCGGCGACACCGACCTGATCGTCGTGTCGCCCGGCTTCCGCCCGGACGACACGATCCTGACCGCGGCCGCCGCGGCGGGGATCCCGGTGTGGGGCGATGTGGAGCTGGCCTGGCGGGTCGACCGCGCCGGACTCTACGGCGAGCCGCGCACCTGGCTGGTGATCACCGGGACGAACGGGAAGACGACCACCACGTCGATGGCCGAGTCGATCGCCGAGGCGGCCGGTCTGTCCGCGCTCGCGTGCGGCAACATCGGTCTGACCGTCGTCGACGCGCTGCGCTCCGCTCCGCGCGCCGAGGTCCTCTGCGTGGAGATGTCGTCGTTCCAGCTGCACTGGGCGCCGTCGGTGCGTCCGCGCGCGGGAGTGGTATTGAACGTGGCCGCCGACCACCTCGACTGGCACGGGTCCTTCGACGCCTACGCGGCCGCGAAACAGCAGGCGCTGCTCGGCGAGATCGCGATCGTCGGTCTCGACGACGAGGTCGCGGCCGGACTGCCGGTGGGACCGGCCGCGCGGCGCATCGGCTTCACCCTCGACCATCCCGAGGCGGGAGAGTTCGGAGTCATCGAAGGCGTCCTCGTCGACCGGGCGTTCGCCGGTGCACCCGTGCCGCTGATCGCGGCCGCCGACGTCCGACCGGCCGGGCCGTCGGGGCGGGCCGACGCCCTCGCCGCGGCCGCACTGATGCGGTCGGCGGGCGTGTCCGCCGACGCCGTGGGCCGTGGACTCGCCGGCTTCTCGCCCGCCGCGCACCGCGGACAGACCGTCGCCACCCTCGCGGGCGTCGCATTCGTCGACGACTCCAAGGCGACCAACCCGCACGCCGCGCAGGCGGCGATCGCGGCCTTCGACCGCGTGGTGCTGATCGCGGGCGGTCTCCTCAAGGGCGCAGCCGTCGACGATCTGATCGCGCAGAACTCCGATCGGCTCGCCGGAGTCGTCGCAATCGGCACGGATCGGCAGATCATTCTGGAGGCGATTGCGCGACACGCCCCAGAAGTCCCAGCAGTCACAGTATTCACAGGGGACGATGGTTCGGTGATGACTCAGCGGACTGGTGACGACACCCCGGTCGTCGTCGCGCCCGGCGTGAACGGCGCCGACGCGGTGATGGCCCAGGCGGTCTCGGCCGCCTGGCAGTTGGCAGAGGCGGACCGTGACGCGCGCGGGGGAGTGGACGCGGTGCTGCTGGCGCCGGCGGCCGCCTCCCTCGACATGTTCGCGAGTTACGGGGCACGCGGCGATTCGTTCGCCGCCGCGTCCGCAGCCCTCGCCGACACCCGTTCGCGATGAGCGCGCGCGGCAACCGAAGCCCGCGGACGCGTCGCCGTGCGCGGCGGTCCGTCGCCGACGACCTCGACGACTTCCTCGCCGTCGACGATGAGGCCGTCGACGATGAGACCGTCGACGATGAGACCGGGAACGACCAGGACCGGGACGACCAAGCCGGGGGCGACGAGAAGGCCGACGGGACGGACGGCGTGGACGCGGAGGCGGCCGACGCCGACGACTCCGACGACGAACCGGACCCGGCGCGGACGCGTCGCTCGCGAGCTCGCCGCACCGAGGCGCCCGCGCGCAGTCTCGACCTGTCGATGTCGTCGGTCGATGTGCGCGGTGGTCTCGCCACGGTGCGCGACGGGATCAAGACGCTGCTCGCCAAGCCGCTGACCTCGTTCCACATGGTGTTGTCGCTGACGGTGATCCTGACCGCGTTCGGTCTGATCATGGTGCTGTCCGCGTCGTCGGTGGAGGGCTACTCGCTCGATGGTTCGGCGTACGGCATGTTCACCACCCAGGCGACCTTCGCGGTCCTCGGCCTGATCATGTTCTACGCCACACTCAAGACCCCGATCCGATACTTCCGGAAGTTCGCGACCGTGGGGATCATGGTCAGCATCCTGCTGCTCGTGCTGGTCCTCGTCCCGGGCATCGGTGTCACAGTCAACGGTGCGCGGCGCTGGTTCTCCGTCGCCGGACTGTCGGTGCAGCCCTCCGAGCTGGTGAAGGTGGCCCTGTGCGTCTGGGGCGCACACCTGCTGGCCAGCCGGCGCAGCGTCGGCGCCTTCGGCAAGGAACTGCTGCTGCCGCTGGTCCCGGTCGGCATCCTGGTCTGCGCGCTGATCATTCTCGAGCCCAACCAGTCGACGACGATGATCATCGGACTGATCGTCGCCGCCCTGCTGTGGTTCGCCGGACTGCCCGGGCGGGTGTTCGGCGGATTCGCCGTCGTGTTCGTCGCCGTCGGCGTCGCGCTGGCGCTCTCGTCGACGTACCGCGCCGCGCGCGTGTTCAGCTTCCTCGGCCAGTCGAACGACCCGCTCGGTGACGGCTATCAGGCGACACAGGCCCAGTACGCCCTCGCCAACGGCGGCCTGTTCGGTGTCGGTCTCGGACAGAGCACCGCGAAATGGAACTACCTGCCCAACGCGCACAACGACTTCATCTTCGCGATCATCGGCGAGGAGCTTGGTCTGGTCGGCGCGTTCATCGTGGTGGCGTTGTTCGTTCTCCTGGGCTGGGTCGGCATGCGGATCGCGCGTCGTTCGATCGACCCGTTCCTGCGGCTGCTGTCGGCGACGATCACCGTGCTGTTCCTGGTGCAGGCCTTCATCAACATCGGATATGTGGTCGGCCTGCTGCCGGTGACCGGCATCCAGCTGCCGATCCTGTCGAACGGCGGCACCTCGATGCTGACGATGCTGACGATGCTCGGGCTGCTGGCGACGGCCGCCCGCCACGAACCGGACGCGGTGCGCGCGTTGAACTCGACACGTCCGACGGGCCTGTCGCGGATTCTCCGCCTGCCCGTGCCCGCCATGTATCGCCCGCCGCGCACCGAGCAGCTCCGCGATCGGCTCGAGCGGCGTCGCACCGGGCAGCCGGACCGCCGACGACCGGCGCCCGTCCGCTCGCCCCGACCGCGGCGCACCGCGGCTCCCGCGGCCCGCGGCGCGGGCGCGGTCCGCTCCGGTGAGATCCACTATCCTGGCGGGCGAGGAGGTTCGGTCGCCCCGGACGCGCAGTATCGACCGGGGGCGACCGGACGAGACAGATCACCACGGTCGACCACCGGGCGCGCGCGCTCGGCGCGGCCGGGACCGCAGTGGCCGAACGAACGGGAGTACAGGCGCCGGTGAGCAACAACAGGGAATCCGGCGACAAGCCGCTGTCGATCGTGGTGGCGGGCGGAGGAACCGCGGGCCACATCGAGCCCGCGCTCGCCGTCGCCGACGCGGTCCGCCGCCTCGACCCGACAGCGCGGATCACCGCGCTGGGCACCACGCGCGGACTGGAGACCACGATCGTCCCGGACCGCGGATTCGACCTGCGGTTGATTCCGCCGGTGCCGTTGCCGCGCAAGCCTGGAATGGAACTGGCCAAGACGCCGTGGCGAGTCGTGCGGTCGGTGGCCGCCACACGCAAGGTGTTCGCCGAGGTCGACGCGGACGTCGTGGTCGGCTTCGGCGGCTACGTCGCGCTGCCCGCCTACCTCGCCGCCCGCGCGGGCGTCCTCCGATCCGGTCGTCTCCCCGTGGTGATTCACGAGGCCAACGCCAGCGCCGGAATCGCGAACAAGGTCGGAGCCAAGGTGGCCGATCGGGTACTCGCGGCCGTCGACGACTGCGGTCTGCCGGACGCGAAGGTCGTCGGCATCCCGGTACGCGGCGCCATCGCCACTCTCGACCGCGCCGCGGTCCGGGCACAGGCCCGCCGGTTCTTCGGACTCGACCAGGACGCGCCGACTCTGCTGGTGTTCGGCGGTTCGCAGGGGGCGCAGCGACTCAACGAGGCGGTGGCTCCCGCGGCCACGGCGCTCGGCGCGGCCGGCATCGGCGTCCTGCACGCCTACGGGCCGAAGAACTCGATCAACCCGGTCTCGCCCGACGGCGCACCGCCCTACGTCGGTGTGAGCTACCTCAATCGGATGGACCTCGCATACGCCGCCGCGGACCTGGTGATCTGCCGGTCCGGGGCGATGACCGTCGCGGAGATCTCCGCGACCGGACTGCCCGCGGTCTACGTGCCGCTCCCGCACGGCAACGGCGAGCAGCGGCTCAACGCGCTGCCCGTCGAGAAGGCCGGCGGCTGCGTCATCGTCGACAACGACGTGGTGACCGCCGAATGGGTGGGCCGCGAGGTGCCCGCACTGCTCGCCGACACCGACCGGCTGGCCGCGATGGGTGCGGCCGCCGCGTCGGTGGGACATCGCGACGCCGCGGTCGAGGTCGCGACCGCCGCCCTCGACCTGGCACGAGAGAGAAGAGCACGATGACTGCGCCGGTCACCGGGCGGCAGCTGCCCGCCGAACTCGCCCGCGTGCACATGGTCGGCATCGGCGGAGCCGGGATGTCGGGACTGGCGCGCATCCTGCTGGCCCGCGGCGGTCAGGTGTCCGGTTCGGACGCCAAGGACTCGCGCGGCATCCTCGCCCTGCGCACCCGGGGGGCGGTGGTCCGAGTGGGGCATGATCCGGCGGCCCTCGATCTGCTCGACGGCGGCCCCACCGTCGTCGTCACCACGCACGCCGCCATCCCCAAGGACAATCCGGAACTCGTGGCCGCCCGCGAACGGGGCATCGAGATCCTCTACCGACCGCAGGTCCTGGCGCTGCTGATGGCCGATCACCGGACGCTGCTCGTATCCGGTACGCACGGCAAGACCTCGACCACGTCGATGGCCGTCGTCGCGCTGCAGCACTGCGGTGGCGACCCCTCGTTCGCCGTCGGCGGCGAACTCAACGAATCGGGTACCAACGCCCACCACGGCAGCGGCGAGGTGTTCGTCGCCGAGGCCGACGAGAGCGACGGCTCGCTGCTCCAGTACACGCCCGACGTGGTGGTCGTGACGAACATCGAGGTGGATCACCTCGACTTCTTCGGCAGCGAAGCGGCCTACGTCCAGGTCTTCGACGACTTCGCCGCGCGGATCCGCAGCGGCGGCACCCTGGTGATCTGCGTGGACGATCCGGGATCGGCGGCGCTCGGCGGCCGGTGCGCGGCCGCGCTGGCGGCCAACGGGGTGCGCGTGCTCGGATACGGCCAGGGTCGATACGCGCATCTGACGCCCGATGTGCCGCTGGTGGCCGAACTGCTCGAGGTGACCCCGCGCGGTGCGGGCAGCACGTCGGCGATCCGCCTGCACCCGCCGGTCACCGACGAGGTCGTCGAACGCTCGCTCGAGGTGACCCTCCCCGGGCGGCACATGGCGCTGAACGCACTCGGCGCCCTCGTGGCCTGCGTGGCGACCGGTCAGGACGCGGACACCGTCGCCGACGGCATCGAGGGGTTCGGGGGAGTGCACCGTCGATTCGAGTTCCGCGGCCGCGAACGCGAAGTGGACGTGTACGACGACTACGCGCACCACCCGACCGAGGTGCACGCCGTGCTCGAGGCCGCCCGCGATGTGGTCCAGCACGGATCCGGTCGCGTGATCGCCGTCTTCCAGCCCCATCTGTACTCGCGGACCGCGGAGTTCGCCGACGAGTTCGCGGAGGCCCTCAGCCTGGCCGACGAGGTCCTCGTCGCCGACGTCTACGGGGCGCGGGAGGCGCCGCAGCCCGGCGTCAGCGGGGCCTCGATCGCCGAGAAGGTCACCGCACCGTGCGTCTTCGTCCCGAATCTGTCCGAGATCGCCGACGCCGTCGCCGTGCGTGCGCGACGCGGTGATCTGGTGTTGACGATCGGAGCGGGCGACATCACGATGCAGGCCGCGCCGATCCTGTCGGCGCTGGCCGCGAGCGAATGACCGATCG
Source organism: Gordonia humi (assembly GCF_014197435.1). Classification (NCBI taxonomy): domain Bacteria; kingdom Bacillati; phylum Actinomycetota; class Actinomycetes; order Mycobacteriales; family Gordoniaceae; genus Gordonia; species Gordonia humi. The sequence goes on along the minus strand of NZ_JACIFP010000001.1, from coordinate 3,729,683 downwards.
CCGCGCCGGCCACGACCGTCGACGGCGCCCGAGCCGCGCGACGGTGATCGTCGTCGCGGTGCTCATCGTGGTCGCGGTGGGCGGCGCGACGGCGATCGCCTACTTCACTCCGCTGATGTCGGTGCGCAACGTCGACGTGGTCGGAACCAGAGTCGTCGACCGCAACGACGTGATCGCGACCGCGCAGGCGCCGACCGGCACACCGCTGCTGCAGGTCGACACCGGGGCCATCGCCGACCGCGTGGCGGCCATCCCCGCCGTCGAACAGGTCACCGTGGAACGCAGCTATCCGTCGACGCTGACCATCGACGTGACCGAGCGGACGCCTCTGGTGACCGTCGACCACGACGGGCAGATCGGGGTGATGGATCGCCTCGGCGTGGTGTACGAGCGTTTCGACGACCGCAAGTCGCTGCCCGCCGACGCCGCCGCGCTGCCCGCGCTGGTGACCGACCGCCCGGGCACGGGCGATCCGACGACCATGGCGGTCCTCACCGTCGCACAGGACCTGCCGGGATGGCTGCGAGAGCGTACCGTCTCGATCGAGGCGTCCTCGCCGGCCGACATCACGCTGGCGCTCAAGAGCGGCCGTCGGGCGGTGTGGGGCGACGCCGAGCGGACCGCCGACAAGGCGGAGGCGCTGCGCGAGGTCCTGAAGGTCAAGGCGGACGAGTTCAACGTCTCGAGTCCGGAGTTCCCGGCCGTGAAGTGACCGCGCGGACACGTCGACGGGAGAGAATTGGCGATCGATTCGCGACACGCCCGATCGCCTTGCGACGGTTGACTGTGCACAGTCAATAACGTTGACCCCAACACCAGTACTTGACATAACTATAACCCTATGGTTGAGCTTTAGGGTTCGGTTCGAAGTAGGAAGGCATCATGACGCCACCCCACAACTACCTGGCCGTCATCAAGGTCGTCGGCATCGGCGGCGGCGGCGTCAACGCCGTCAACCGGATGATCGAGCAGGGGCTCAAGGGTGTTGAGTTCATCGCGATCAACACCGATGCGCAGGCTCTTCTGATCTCGGATGCGGACGTCAAACTCGACATCGGGCGCGATTCGACCCGCGGACTCGGCGCGGGAGCCAATCCCGACGTCGGTCGTGCGGCGGCGGAGGATGCGCGCGATGAGATCGAGGAACTCCTCAAGGGCGCCGACATGGTGTTCGTGACCGCGGGGGAGGGCGGCGGCACCGGTACCGGCGGCGCGCCCGTCGTCGCGTCGATCGCGCGTAAGCTCGGGGCGCTGACCGTCGGCGTCGTGACCCGTCCGTTCTCGTTCGAGGGCAAGCGTCGCGGCAACCAGGCGGACGCGGGCATCACCGCTCTGCGTGAGTCGTGCGACACGCTCATCGTCATTCCGAACGACCGACTCCTGCAGTTGGGCGATTCCCAGCTGTCGTTGATGGACGCGTTCCGCAGCGCCGACGAGGTGCTCCTCAACGGTGTTCAGGGCATCACCGACCTGATCACCACACCGGGTCTGATCAATGTCGACTTCGCCGACGTCAAGGGCGTCATGAGCGATGCGGGCAGTGCCCTGATGGGCATCGGCGCCTCGCGGGGCGAGGGCCGGGCCAGTAAGGCGGCCCAGGCGGCCATCAATTCGCCGCTGCTCGAGGCGTCGATGGAGGGTGCGCGCGGTGTGCTGATCTCCATCGCGGGCGGAAGCGATCTCGGTCTGTTCGAGATCAACGACGCCGCCTCGCAGGTGCAGGAGGCCGCCCACGAGGAGGCCAACATCATCTTCGGCACGGTGATCGACGACAACCTCGGTGACGAGGTCCGCGTCACGGTGATCGCCGCGGGGTTCGACGGCGGGCCGCGTAAGCGCTCCGATGCTCCGCAGGCCGCGTCCGCGCCGGGTCACGCCGCGACGCCCACGGCGCCGCCGGTGCAGTCGTCCGCCCCGGAGGCCAAGGATCCGCTGTTCGGCGATGAGCGGGAGAAGCAGGGCAACCCGTTCGGCGAGTCGGCCCCGCGCCGCAACTCACTGCGGTTCGACGACGACGACGTCGACGTCCCCGACTTCATGAAGTGACCGCGGCGGTGCCGTTCAAGGTCCGTCGTGCGGTGACGACACGGGCCGGCGGTGTCTCGCAGTCGCCGTACGACTCGTTCAACCTCGGCGACCACGTCGGCGACGATCCGACTGCCGTCGCGGAGAATAGGTCGCGTCTGGCGCGCGATCTCGGCGTCGGTCCGGACCGGGTGGTCTGGATGGAGCAGGTGCACAGCCGGACGGTGACCGTCGTCGACGGCCCGGTCGCCGAGCCGGTGCCGGTCACCGACGCACTCGTGACCACCCGGCGAGATCTGGTGCTCGCGGTGCTGACCGCCGACTGCGTGCCGATCCTGCTCAGCGACGACGAGGCGGGCGTGATCGCCGCCGTCCACGCCGGGCGGGTGGGCGCACGCATCGGCATCGTCCCGGTGGTGCTCGAGAAGATGATCGAGCTGGGCGCCGCCGCCGAACGGATCGGCGCGTTCCTGGGTCCGGCCGCGAGCGGCGAGATGTACGAGGTGCCGCCCGCGATGCAGGCCGATGTGGAGAAGCATCTGCCCGGCAGTGCGTGCCGGACCCGTCGGGGGACGACCGGTCTGGATCTGCGCGCGGGCATCCGTCGGCAACTCCTCGACGCCGGAGTGGCCGCGGTCGCCGCGGATCCGCGCTGCACCATCGAGGACACGCGGCTGTTCAGTCACCGACGCGGTGCCCCGACCGGGCGGATCGCCTCGGTGATCTGGATGGACACCGGTGAGTGAGGACCGGCGCTCGCAGCTCGCCGCCGGACTGAGCGGCGCCCGAGAACGGGTGGCCGCCGCGGAGGCGGTCGCGGGGCGGACCGCGGGTGAGACGACGCTTCTCGTGGTCACCAAGTTCTTCCCGGCCGTCGACGTCGAGCATCTGTTGGATCTGGGGGTCCGGGAGATCGGCGAGTCGCGCGAGCCGGAGGCCGGTCGCAAGCTCGCGCAGGTCCGCGCCGATCGCCCGGACGTCGATTTCGCCGCGGACATGATCGGTCGGGTGCAACGGAAGAAGGCGCGGTCGGTGGCACGCTGGGCGCGACGTGTGCACTCGGTCGACTCGATCGAACTGGTGGACGCTCTCGGCGGTGCGGTGGAGCGGTGCGTCGCCGACGGTGAGCGCGAGGAGCCTCTCGGTGTGCTGCTGCAGATGAGTCTGGACGGCGACCCCGAGCGCGGAGGACTGGTCGAAGCCGACCTGGCGGCCGCGGCCGATCGAGTGGACGAGTACGCGCAGTCGCTGCGGCTGGACGGACTCATGGTCATCGCGCCGCTGGGGATCGAGCCGGAGCAGGCGATGGCGCAGGCCGCGGCGATCCGCGAACGGTTCGTCGCCGCGCGTCCGGAGGCGAGGGAGTTCTCCGCGGGCATGTCGGGAGACCTCGAACACGCGATTGCGCACGGATCGACATGTGTGCGTGTCGGAACCGCAATCATGGGTCCGAGGCCGATACTCTCCCCTTAGTCACATTGGTCACAACAGAATCACCTGGATCAATAGACATAGACTTTCACGACTACCTCGCGCATCTCCAGAAAGGCTTCCGATGACGACGATGCAGAAGTTCAAGGCATATTTCGGCATGGCCGCGCCGAGTGAGTACGACGACGACTACTTCGACGAGTCCGCCGAAGGCGCCATGAGTGCGCGTGAGCGCACCTACATGGAGAAGTACCGTTCCAGTGCGCTGCGCGAGGAGCCGTTCTACGAGGACGACTACCGCGACGAGGCCGTCCGCGGCGAGTCCCGACGTGGGGAGCCGATGCGTGGGGAGCCGATGCGCGGTGAACTCCGCGAGCCGGAGTTCCGTGGCGAGTACCGCGAGGCCGGTTACCGGGACATCGAGTTCGAGGCCCCGATGCGCGAGTCGGAGCGGTTCGAGAGCGCCCGCGGCTTCGCCCCGCGCGCCCAGCGCCCGTACGGATCGTCCCGGCACCTGGCCGGGGGGCCCGCACCGCGCCGAATGGCCGACGAGGTGCCCGTGCGGTCTCGCCTGGAGCCGCTCGACCGGCCGTCCAACCTCGCCGTCCGCGGCGCCAATGCGATCGCGCCCGAACCGCGCATGGAGGTCGACCCGATGGTTGATGCAGCAGGCAAGATCAGCACGCTGCGCCCGGCCGACTACTCGGAGGCCCGCACCATCGGTGAGCGTTACCGCGACGGCAACCCCGTCATCATGGACCTGGTCGACATGAGCAACGACGACGCCAAGCGACTCGTCGACTTCGCCGCCGGCCTCGCATTCGCCGCCCGCGGCTCGTTGGAGAAGGTCGCCACCAAGGTGTTCCTGCTCTCACCCGCAGGCATCGACGTGACACCCGAGCAGCGTCGTCGCATCGTCGAGACGGGATTCTCCAACCAGTCCTGATCGAACCCGGTTCGAGCATCGGCGCCGCGCCGACTCCGCCCCTTCGGGCGGGTCGGCGCGGCGTTCTCGTCTCCGATCAGGCACCCTTGTACTGTGACGTCCTTTCTGTGGATCCTCTATTTCGTGCTGTTCGTGTACACCCTCCTGCTTCTCGGGCGACTCGTGCTGGAGATGGTGCAGTCGTTCGCCCGGCGCTGGCACCCGAGGGGGGCCTCGGTGATCGCGATCGAGATCGTGTTCACCACGACCGATCCGCCTGTCAAATTCCTGCGACGCGTGGTGCCGCCGCTCAATCTGGGCGCCGTGCGACTGGACCTGTCCCTGCTCATCGTGCTGATCGTGGTCACGATAGGAATGCAGATCACACAGGCCTTCGCGGTCAGCTACGGGAGCTGAGCGGCGGATTCGGATCGCGGTGGCCGGGATCGAGACGTCTGCGCAGTTCACGACTCGGATGCGGCGATGCGCAGGGCGAATAACAGCCGAAGATGACGACTTGGTCGAGGTTCGATTGCGAACCGGTGGAGGTTGAAGGCGGCGCTTGGTCCTGATGTGACGAGATGACACGCTAGTGGCGTAGTGGTACTGGTATTAATGGAATTGCGATGTAATCATCGCGTCGACGTGTTCGCTCGTGCGGACTCGCCAGAATCGACGAGAGAACACGATCTCGTGTCCGGCCGGATGCGAGCGAAAGGTAAGAGGGGACTCGGCAAATGCGGCTGACACCGGCTGATGTGCACAATGTGGCGTTCAGTAAACCGCCGATTGGCAAGCGCGGATACAACGAGGATGAAGTCGACCAGTTCCTCGACTTCGCGGAGGCGGAGCTCGCGCGCCTGATCGACGAGAACAACGACCTGAAGCAGCGCGTCAGCGAGTTGGAGACCGAGCTGAACGAGGCGCGCGCGGCCGGTCCGGACCGCACGCAGGCCTTCTCCGCTCCCGTGGCTCCGACTCCTGCACCGGTGCCCGAGCCGACACCGGCCCCCGCGCCCGTCGCAGCCGCCGTCCCCGCGACCGATGACGAGGCCAGCGGCCGTGCAGCTCGTATCCTGGCGCTTGCGCAGGACACGGCGGACCGCGTCACCGGTTCGGCGCGCAGCGAGGCCGACGGTCTGCTCGGCGACGCCCGCCAGCGCAGCGAGGCGATGGTCGCCGAGGCTCAGGGCAACGCGGACGCGACCCTCGCCGACGCCCGCCAGCGCAGCGAGGCCCTGCTGGCCGACGCACAGACCCGTGCCGAGACCCAGGTGCGTCAGGCGCAGGAGCGTGCCGACTTCCTGCAGCGTGACGCCGAGCAGAAGCACACCGAGATCATGACGACCATCAACCAGCAGCGCAGTGTGCTGGAAGGTCGCATCGAGCAGCTCAAGACCTTTGAGCGCGAGTACCGCACCCGCCTCAAGACCTACCTCGAGTCGCAGTTGGAGGAGCTGCAGCAGCGAGGCAGCGCGGCGCCGGCCGAGTCGGGCCAGGGGCAGGGCTTCGACGGCGGCTACCCGCAGAGCTGACGTGGGCGCACATAGTCTGCAGACCGAACCGATGAGGTGCTTCCCATGCTGACACTGGCCGTGGGACTGACCCTCATCGGTTTCGTCTTGCTCGTCTTCGCTCTGATGGCCGCCAACTTCTGGCTGGCCGTCGCATGCATCGCGGTGTGCGTCATCGGACTGGTGATCCTGCTGGTCGATACGATCCGTGCCGGAAAACGCGGCCGAGCAGGCGTCGACGACGAGCCGCTGTTCACCATCCGGGGACGGGAGTCGGCGACCCGAGCCGAACCGCTCATCGACGAGACCGAGACGCCCGGCGACGCCGGATCGGACGAGGTCCCGAACGACGACGCCGCACGCGGCGCCCCCTCGGCGGACCGCCGGGTCGCGTCGGAGGCGCCGACCGAGGCGGTCGGGACCGTCGACGACGGGTTCACTCCGACCTGGGAGGGTTCGTCCGCGAGCGGGGGACTCGGGTCGATCGTCTCGCCGGATGCGCACGGCAACGCCGTCGCCGGACCCGGATCGCAGCCGATTCCGGCGGCCGAGACCGGCGACGCGCACGACTACATCCGTTCGGTCACCGGGTCGTTCCCGACTGCGACACCGACCGGCCAGACACCCGTCGCGGATGAACCGTCGCGCGATTCGTCGTCCACAGCCGTTCCGGAACAGCCGGAGCCGGGCACCGCATCCGGCCGGGCACCCGATGCCGGGTCGCCCGCCCCCGACTCCACGCCGTTCCGGACGCCCGCCTTCGATCCGCCGAGGTTCGAGCCGCCGGCGCAGGAGATCGATCCGAAGGCCGACGACTACGTGGGTCGGCGTCGTCGGATCGAGCAGTCCGAATCGCTCGTGGTGAACACGTCCGATCCGACTCTGCCCGCGATGCAGTTCGTCTACCACGACACCGATGCCGACAGCACCGACTCGGCGGAGACCGCGGAGTCCGACGACGCCTCCGCGAACGACGAATCAGAGAACAAGTAGTATCGACTGCAATCAGCGACGATCCGGCCATCACCGGGGAGCTTCCGGAAGAACGGGCCGAGCGCCCCAGTAGAACCGGACGGGCAGGCCCGTCACAGCCGAGAAGAATCGAGTGGCTCGGTTCGCGTGCGTACGCGAGCCGAGCAAGCGGGGTGGTACCGCGTCGGCCGTGAGGTCGTCGTCCCCGTGCCGGACACAGGCCGACAGGGCTCGGCCGCAGGCACGAGGAGACCCGCGTGAGCGAACACACCCCCGACAACCCGTCGACTCCGGTGTATCCGATCGTCGACATGACCGACGGCACCGGCCGGGGCGCGCCGTCGTTCCCGGACGTCGAGCAGCGCGTCCTGGACTTCTGGGCCGCCGACGACACGTTCACGGCGTCGATCGCCAATCGTGAGGGCGCGGAGGAGTTCGTCTTCTACGACGGCCCGCCGTTCGCCAACGGCCTCCCGCACTACGGACACCTGCTGACCGGGTACGTCAAAGACGTCGTCCCGCGCTATCAGACGATGCGCGGTAAGAAGGTGGATCGCCGATTCGGTTGGGACACACACGGTCTGCCGGCCGAACTGGAAGCCGAGCGCCAACTCGGGATCACCGACAAGTCGGAGATCGAGACGATGGGCGTGGAGAAGTTCAACGACTACTGCCGCGACTCGGTGCTGCGCTACACCGGCGAGTGGCGCGACTACGTGACCCGTCAGGCTCGCTGGGTCGACTTCGACAACGACTACAAGACGCTCGACCTGGACTTCATGGAGTCGGTCATGTGGGCGTTCAAACGACTGCACGACAAGGGCCTGGTGTATCAGGGCTACCGCGTGCTGCCGTACTCCTGGTACGAGCAGACCCCGCTGAGCAATCAGGAGGCGAAGCTCGACGACGCCTACCGGATGCGGCAGGATCCGGCGGTGACCGTCTCGATGCCGTTGACGGTGCCCGCCGATTCGCCGCTCGCCGCGCTCGACGGCGTCAACGCTCTGATCTGGACGACCACCCCGTGGACGCTGCCGTCGAACCTGGCCGTCGCCGTGCACCCCGACGTCGAGTACTCGCACGTGCGCACCGCCGACGGCGGGCAGTACCTCCTCGCATCGGCGCTCGTCGGCGCGTACGCCAAGGAGATCGTCGAGCCGGAGACCGTCGCGACCTACGTCGGCCGCGACTTGGCCGACCTGGCCTACACGCCGCCGTTCGACTTCTTCGTCGGCCACCCGAACAGTCACCGCGTGCTGCTCGCCGACTACGTGACCACCGATTCCGGCACCGGCGTCGTGCACCTCGCTCCCGCCTTCGGTGAAGAGGACATGGACGTCGCGACGGCGAACGGGATCGAGGTGGTGCAGCCGCTCGATCCGGGAGGCAGATTCACCTCCCTGGTCCCGCCGTACGAGGGCCTCATGGTGTTCGACGCGAACCCGGTGATCATCAAGGACCTCAAGGCAGCCGACACCGGGAGCGCGGCGGGCGGGTCGAATCAGCAGGGACGGATCGTCCGGCACGAGACCATCGAGCACTCGTATCCGCACTCGTGGCGGTCGGGCAAGCCGTTGATCTACATGGCCGTCCCGTCGTGGTTCGTCGCCGTGCAGCCGATCAAGCAGCGGATGATCGAACTCAACCAGGAGATCACCTGGTCGCCGTCGCACATCCGAGACGGTCAGTTCGGCAAGTGGCTCGAGGGCGCCAAGGACTGGAACATCAGCCGCAACCGGTTCTGGGGTGCACCGATCCCGGTCTGGATCTCCGACGACCCCGAGTACCCGCGTGTGGACGTGTACGGCAGCCTCGATGCGCTCGAGGCCGACTTCGGTGTGCGCCCGGACAATCTGCACCGCCCGTACATCGACGAGTTGACCCGACCGAACCCCGACGATCCCACCGGCCGATCGACGATGCGCCGGGTGCCCGAGGTGCTCGACTGCTGGTTCGAGTCCGGTTCGATGCCGTACGCGCAGGTCCACTACCCGTTCGAGAACACGGAGTGGTTCGACGGATCGGCGGAATCGGGTGTGCTGCCGCACAATCCGGGCGACTTCATCGTCGAGTACAACGGCCAGACCCGCGGCTGGTTCTACAACCTGCACGTGCTGGCGACGGCGCTGTTCGACCGCCCGGCGTTCAAGACGGTCGCCGCGCACGGCATCGTGCTGGGCGACGACGGCGCCAAGATGAGCAAGTCCAAGCGCAACTACCCGGATGTGAACGAGGTCTTCGACCGCGACGGCTCCGACGCCATGCGGTGGTTCCTGATGGCGTCGCCGATCCTGCGCGGCGGCAACCTGGTCGTCACCGAGCGGGGCATCCGCGAGGGCGTGCGTCAGGCGCTCCTGCCGATGTGGAACGCGTACAGCTTCCTGCAGTTGTACGCGGATCGGCGGGCCACGTGGCGCACCGACTCGGAGAGCGTGCTCGACAGGTACATCCTGGCCAAGCTCGCGTCGACCCGCGACGAGATGACCGAGGCGCTCGACGTGTACGACATCGCCGGCGCGTGTGAGAGCTTCCGCGAATTCTGCGAGTCGCTCACCAACTGGTACGTGCGTCGTTCGCGCGCCCGGTTCTGGGCCGGTCAGGACGAGGACGCCGACGCCTTCGACACGCTCTACACGGTGCTCGAGGTGGCGGGTCGTCTCGCCGCCCCGCTGCTTCCGTTGGCGACCGAGGCGATGTGGCGCGGGCTGACGGGGGAGCGGTCGGTGCATCTGGCCGACTGGCCCGCCGAGAGCGAGCTGCCCGCCGACCCCGATCTCGTGGCCGCCATGGACGAGATCCAGTCGGTGTGCTCGGTGGCGTCGAGCGTGCGCAAGGCCAACAAGCTGCGCGTGCGGCTGCCGCTGCCCGGTCTGACCGTCGCGTCGCCGACCGCCGATGCGATGGCGCCGTACGCGGATCTGATCGCCGAGGAGATGAACGTCAAGACCGTCGACCTGTCGACGGACGTCGACGCGTTCGGCAAGGTGGAGGTCGTCGTCAACGCGCGTGCGGCCGGTCCGCGCATCGGCAAGGACGTACAGCGGGCCATCAGGGCCGTCAAGTCCGGGAACTGGGAGTTCGGTACCAGTGCGGAGACCGGCGAGCAGGTCGTCGTCGCCGACGGCATCGAAATGCGCGGCGAGGAGTTCACTCGTAAGCTCGTCGCGGCGTCGCCGGATTCGACCGCGGAGATGCCGGGCGGCAAGGGACTGGTGGTCCTCGATACGGCGGTGACGCCGGAACTCGAGGCCGAGGGCTGGGCCAAGGACCGTATCCGCGAGCTGCAGGACGCCCGTCGCAACCTGGGGCTGGAGGTCTCCGACCGGATCGCCGTGCGCCTGGTGGTGCCCGCCGACGACGTCGAGACCGCCCACACGCACGCCGATCTCATCGCGGGTGAAGTCCTCGCGACCTCGTTCGACGTGGCGACCGGCGACGCGGCCGCCATCGAACTCAACGATGGCGTGAGTGCCGACGTGACCAAGGTCTGATGCTCGTCGCGCTCGCCGACGACTGAGGTGGCTCGCCGTTCCGCCGGTTCGATTACATGGCAGTCGTAACCGGTGGACGGCGACGACGTCTGCCCCGGCTCTCGGGATCCGAGAGCCGGGTCAGGCGGCGTCGAGAAGCGTCGCCAGGAGCGCTTCGACGGCCGAACCGGAGCCGCGGGGCGGGCCATGGGGCAGGAATTCGGGTTCCTGCCCGACGTGGTGGAGTGGATTGACCTGCCACGGGCGGGTCGATCCGGACGGTCGCCACCCGATGCGCCCGGCGTGCGGGCCGTCGCGCACGATGCCCGTCTCCCATTTCCCGGGTCGCTTCCCCTCGGCCCGATTGTGTTTTCCGCACGCCGCACCCAGGTTGATGATGTCGGTCGCGCCGCCGTCCTCCCATCGTTGGACGTGGTGGGCTTCGGTCCGGGCGAACGGGACATCGCATTCGGGGCCGCTGCACCCGCGATCGCGGGCGAACAGCGCCAGCCGCTGCGCCTTCGACGCCAGGCGTTTACCCCGTCCGAGGTAGAGGATTTCGCTGGTGTGCGCTTTGAACACGGCCAGGTGTGGGGTGGCGTGGGCGGCGACCTCGACGAGATCCTTCACCGGAACCCGCGCTCCGGTCGCCGTGTGCGCGACACCGGCTTCAGCGGCCAACTCCTGGTCGGTGACGGTCACGACCAGCTCGGCCGGTATCCGATCCGGCCGACCGAGCGCACCATGTCCCAACACGAAGTCGAGCATCGCGGCCAATGCGTCGTGGTTGCGTTGCGCGGTGCTGCGGGTATCGCGCTCGACCGCTGCGGCCAGGGCGTCGGCATCGATGTCGTCCTGGTCGACGGCCCCGAACAGGGGCGCTTCATCTTCGGGATTGTTCATCCCGGGCGCGGCCCACGCGGTCAGGACGACGTCGAGTTTGGCGCGGACCGCCGGGGTGAGTGATCCGCGGAGCTTGGACATCAACCGGGCATCTTGCGGGGCGACGGTGAACCCGCGCGTGCGTTTGCGGTCGCGGTCGTCGGTGAGGTCCCCGTCGGGGTCGAGGTGGCCCAGGAGTCGCTCGCCGACCGTACGGACTCCGTCCGGAGACAGTGTGCGCGCGGTAGCCGCGAGGTGTTCTTCGGCGGCGGTGACGGTGTCGGCGTCGATCGCGGCCGGGATCTTGTCGATCACGTCGGCGATAGTGCGGACGTGTGCCCGGTTGATCGCGCCCTCGCGGAGGGCGTGGGCGGTAGCCTCCAAACGGGCGGGAAGTCGTTGGCCGCCGATGCCGAGGAACTCGCCGGTGGCGAACATCAACTTCATCCGAGCATTCGCCTCAGGGGGACCCACCCGGAGGCCGGTCGTCATGTACTTCTGTATGTTTTGGAAGCCGCGGGTGTGGAAGGCGTACTGGTCGTTGATTTCGATCATCAGCGAGGTGGTGGCGGCTTCCCGGCGGGACCGAGTGCGTTCGTCGGCCTCCGCCGCGGCGAGGAGGTCGTCGCCGGCGAGCGAGGCGAACGACACCTCGTTCAGCTTGGCTGCGACAGCCTCACCGAGAGCAATCAGTTCGGCGGGTGAATCCGGGAGCGCCGGTCCGTCGTGGGCGGGTTCGGTCATCGGATTCACCCCCTTGAAAGTGCTGGTCATGGTTTATATTCACCTTTGACCACACACTAACAACAGACTCCGACAATTCCGGTCGGCGAAGGACTGCATTCGGCGACGTGCTCTCCCTCGGCGGAAGTCTCGACGCAGCCGACGAACAGTGGTGTGTCGCCTTCTGAACACCAGTCTGTCCAGCACGGTCCTGGGGAGTCGTGCGGCGATGCCTCATCTCGTGGCGGGCAGAGGGTCGATCGTGAACGTCGGGTCGATCAACGGTCGGATCCCGGCGACGGGTCCCGTCGGCTACAGCGCGGCGAAGGCTGCGCTCATCGCCTTCACCGCGTCGCCGCGGTCCGTCGGGATGACGGGTTCGGACCTGACGATCGACGCGGGCGCGACGAAGACCGCCTGACGGCGTCGACCGGTGATCAGATCACGCGGGTGCGACCGACCAGTCCGGGTACTTCGGGGCCAGGTCGTCGCCGCTGGAGGTGCCGCGGATGCGGCGTCCGAGCCACGGCCCGAGGAACTCGCGGGTCCAGCGGATGTTCTCGGCGGCGCCGGACGGGATCGACTCGGGAAGCGGCAGCGGCTGCAGATCGTGCTTCACGCCGAGGGCGTCGAGTACAGCGACAGCCATCCGCTGGTGTCCCTGCGGTGACATGTGCAGACGGTCGTCGGCCCACATCCGGTTGTCGTCGTAGTCGCGGATGCGCCAGTAGTCGACGACGGTCAGGTCGTGACGATCGGCGATCTCCCGGGTGATCTCGGCCATCAGCGCGAAACGGCCGCGCAGCGGGCGGAAGAACTTCGACGCGCCGGGATCGTGCGGGGTGAAGATCACCACCGTCGCGCCTGTCGCGACGAGCTTGCCGACCGCCTCGTCGTACACCCGCCCGATGGCGTCGAGATCGACACCTGGACGGAGCATGTCGTTGCCGCCGGCGTGAATGGTGACCAGATCGGGGTTCAACGCGACCGCCGCGTCGATCTGTTCGTCGACGATCGGAACGAGCTTGCGGCCGCGGATCGCGAGATTCGCATACCGAGTCTGAGCGTCGACGGCGGTCAACGCCGTCGCGACGCGGTCGGCCCATCCGCGGACGCCGTTGGGCAGTGTTTCGTCGGGGTCGCCGACGCCTTCTGTGAACGAATCGCCGAGTGCGACGTAACGAGTGAATGCCACCCGATCGACGGTACTCGCCGGTAACCCGCCGGGTCCGTCGGAGGGGGACGCCGCCGCGGCCGACCTCTCACCGTGGGCGGCGTGCGACGGCGAGCACGGACCGTCGCCCGCTCCCGCCGACCGGCACACGTCTGTCGCGCGCGGCGGCGATAGAATCAGCCCATGACCACCGACGATCTCGAACGCATCACCCGCTGGGAAGACGCGGGCGCCGTCTGGGAGGTGGCCGCGCTGCGACCCGAGTCGGCGACGATCTCGCTGATGCGGTGCGATGCCGGCGAGGAAGTCGAACGATTCGTCACCACCGACCCGCGAGTCCTGGCGCTCTGCCGTGAGCGGTGGTGACCTCGTCCGACGACGCTGAGCGCAGTACGCGCTGGGTGTTCCACATCGACATGGACGCCTTCTTCGCGTCCGTGGAACAACTCACCCGCCCGACGCTCGCTGGACGCCCCGTGCTCGTCGGCGGCACAGGAGTACGGGGTGTCGTCGCGGGAGCGAGCTACGAGTCACGGGTATACGGTGCGCGGTCGGCGATGCCCATGCACGAGGCGCGGCGGCTCATCGGACCGTCCGCCGTCGTCGTGCCGCCTCGCGGATCGGTGTATCGAGTCGTCAGCACCCGCGTCTTCGAGATCATCCGGCGGTATTCGCCGACCATCGAGACGCTGTCGCTCGACGAGGCGTTCGGCGAACCCGCCGACCTCGTCGGGGCGACCGCCGCCGAGGCAGCCGACCTCGCTCGGCGCCTGCGAGCGGCGATCCGCGAGGAGACCGGTCTGGCGGCGTCGGTCGGCATCGGGTCGGGCAAGCAGATCGCCAAGATCGCCTCGGGAATGGCCAAGCCCGACGGCTTCCGGGTGATAGCGCCCAGCACGGAGCTGGAGTTCCTGCACGAGCTGCCCGTCCGCAAGCTGTGGGGGATCGGGCCGGTGTCCGGCGACCGACTCGGACGCCTCGGCGTCGAGACCATCGGCGACTTCGCCGCATTGGCGGAGACCGAAGTGGCCTCGGTCCTCGGACCGACGGTCGGGCCGGCCCTGCACAAACTGGCGAAGGGGATCGATCACCGTCCGGTCGCCGAACGCGCCGAGGCGAAGCAGATCAGCGCGGAGTCGACGTTCGCCACCGACATCGTCGACCTCGCCGGGCTGCGCGCGGCGGTCGCGTCCGCCGCGTCGCACGCCCACCGCCGGCTGCTCGACGACGGGCGTGGCGCCCGGACCGTCGTGGTCAAACACCGGCTGAGCGACATGTCGATCCTGACCAGGTCGTCGACGATGGCGACCGCCACCACCGATCTGAACGCGCTGACGGCCGCCGCCTATCGGGTGATGCTGGACCCGCTCGAGATCGGACCGGTCCGCCTCGTCGGCGTCGGCTACTCCGGACTCGACGACGTCCGACAGGACTCGTTGTTCCCGGAACTCGATGCCGGGGCCGGGATCGCGACTCCGTTCGATCAGCGGGAACGAGGGCTCGACCAGCAGGAACGAGGGATCGAGCGGCACGGAGGCGCCGACGAGACGGAGCCGACCGTCGCCGCGCCGCAGAGCGTGCAGATCCCGCGCGGCCCCGTCGTCGCGGACGAGTGGCCCACCGGCACCGACGTCGCCCATCCCGAACACGGTCACGGATGGGTTCAGGGGACCGGACACGGGTTCGTCACCGTGCGCTTCGAGACCCGCTCCACCGGCCCCGGCCGCACACGCAACTTCCGCCTGCCCGAACCTCTCCTGCGACGCGCCGATCCGTTGGCGAGCCTGGACTGGGAGCTCCCGGTGCAGGAGTGACTCAGCGCTCAGGGGCGCAGAGTGTGGGTGACGGTTGCGTCGATGTCTGCGCCCGCAGCGCGTCACGGTAGAACTGGGGAAGGGTGTGAAGGTGCGCGTTGATACGAGTCATAGCCTCACCGACATCTGGTCATCGGCTATCGGGTAGTCCCGGACCGGACAGTTGCGGCACGGTGTCTTCGACAGACCGGAGTGATCGTGCCGCATTCCGGAACCGCCCGAGCGCATCGACGACGACCCGTCCCTCTGGGGTGTGGCCCCAGATGCTGATGCCCCGGTGAGTGCTCGGCTCCCACGTCGTCTCGTCGACGACGATGGGATTCCACCCGACCTCCCATTCGAAGCCGGACGGGGTCAGCGCGTAGAACGACAATTCCTTGTCGTTGGTGTGCTGGCCCACCGCGAGCGCCATGCCGAAGCCGAGCTGTTTGACGCGCTGATACGCCGCCGTCATATCGTCGAGCGATGCCACTTGGATGTTGAGGTGCTGCACCGTGGTACGAATCGGGTTGACGGGCAGCCCACGCACATTCGCAATCGCCACCGAGTGATGTCGCTCGTTGACCCGTAGGAACCGAATCTTGAGTTTCGCACCGCTGATCGTCTCGTCGATGTAGTCGGTCAGTCGGGCGTCGAAGACTGTGTTGTAGTAGCCACGCATCTGATGTGGTCGGGTCGACGTGATCGCGACGTGGCCCATTCCCGATTGGCCCGTGACGAATCCGTCACGGACGCTCATAGACAGCGGTGCATCGCTGATCCGGGCCCGGGCGAAGATCTCCTGGGTGAGGCCGTTCGGGCCGGGGAACCGTACGAACCGTTCGACGCCCCGGACCACCGCGTCGTCGGCGGTGCCGTCGATGACCGGTACGCCGCGGTCGGTGACGCGGGCGAGGATCGTGTCGAACGTCTCGTGATCGTCGAGTTCCCATCCGAGGGCGACTACGTCCTCGGCCGGACCTCGAACGATGATGAACCGGGCCTCATGGTCGTCGAGCCGGAAGCGGATGACGTCCGGTGCGATGTCGTCGAGGTGCATGCCGATCGCGTCCTTGCCGAACCGTCGCCACTGCGCGAACTTCATCGACTCGATGACGACGTATCCGAGGTGAACGCTGCCGAAGACCGATTCCGGCGCGCTCACGCGTACGTCCCGTCGCAGAACGCGGCGACGACCCGGTTGAACAGCGCGGCGCGCTCGAACTGCACCCAGTGCCCGGTGCGCGCCACCATCATCAGATCGGCGTCGGGCATCCGATCGACGAGCATCTGCCCGCCGGATGGTCGATTCACTTTGTCGTCGCGTCCCCACAGGATCAGTGTCCGGGTTCGCAGCTGCGGCAGACGCTTGTCTCGGGTGAAGTCCATGCGCCACAGCGTCTTCAGCGCGCTTGTCCCGGATGGGCGACGCAGTGGGGGATGCGCGACGACCTCCGGGACGATCGATGCCGTGTAGCGTTCGTCGATCGCTGCGGCGGACACCGACTCGGCGTCGTATACGAGATAGGTGCGGATGAAATGTTCGAGCTTCGACCGGCTGGGCCCGTCGCCGCCGTAGTAGTTCAGCAGAGTCGACAGTCCCTTCGTCGGTGCGCCCCGGGTGGTGCCGATGCCGCCGGGGCCCATGAGGACCATTCGTTCCGCCCGGTGCGGGGTGTCGAGGGCGAGCCGCAGCGCGCAGGCGCCGCCGTACGAGTTGCCGACGAGGTGTGCCTTCTCGACGCCGAGATGGTCGAGAAGCGCGCGGATTCCGTCGGCGAGGGAACCGAACGGATCGTCCTGGCTCAGGTTCTTGCTGCTGCCGCCGTATCCGGGCATGTCGGGAACGATGACCCGGAAATGCTCGGCGAGAGCGTCGACGTTCCGCGCGTAGTTCGACATGCCGGACGCGCCCGGGCCGCCGCCGTGCAGCAGGACGATCGGGACTCCGGTGTCGGTCGTGTCGACGCCGGAGTCGGTGTAGAAGATCTCGGTGTCGCCGTTCACGGTGACGGTGTGCGAGGTGGTCATGGTGTGGTCCTTCGGGATCGAGTGTGTGCGGGTGCGCGGAAGTCGGCTGGTGGGGAAGGCAGCGGCGCTCCGGCACGGGCAGCCGCATAGACGAATCCGTCGGGTCGCAGGGCGACGACAGTCGCAGAGTGTTCGGCCAGCCATGCGGTGAGGTCCCCGTCGATGTCGACGATCGTGTCGGGGCCCGGTGTCGCACCGCAGGAACGGATACGTACGACGGGCACGCCGTCCCACACAGACGGCAGACCCCGGCCGTCGGACGTCAACACGAGCCAGCGGGCGCCGAGAGCGTCGTCGAGTCGGACGCGTGTCCCTGTGGAGTCGAGTACCCACGGTTGTGGGATCTGTCGACCACGCGCCGGGTGCTTCTCCGATGCAAGGAGTCCGGCCGTGTAGCGTGCGGCGGGAATCCACTTGGACTCCACCATCGCCCGGCTGTAGCCGGGGACCATCGACGCGGCGCGCAGGACCCGGTTTCGAACGGCGGCGATCCACTCTCGGCGCTCCGTGATGATGCGGCCGACGAAGACGGCGTGCGCGGTGGTCTCTCGTACGTGCGGTTCCCGCTCGATCTGGTAGCTGTCGAGTGCGGTGTCCGGAAGGACACCGGCGAGCACGTCCGCGATCTTCCAGCACAGATTCGCCGCATCGCGAACCCCCGAAGCCATGCCCTGACCGATCCACGGCGGCATGGCGTGTGCGGCGTCGCCCGCCAGGAAGACACGTCCCGCGCGCCACCGGTCGGCGACGCGGACATGGTGACTGTAGACGACCGAACGAAGGATCTCGACGTGGTCGGGAGTGACGCCCTGGCCGCGGAGGATCTCCCAGATCGCCTCGTGGGTCACCAGGTGGTCTTCGTCCTCTCCGTCTCGGACCGGGAACTCCCAGCGGTGGTGGCCGAGGGGCGTCGGGCAGTCGACGGTCGGCCGGGCTGGATCGCAGTGGAACCGCAGCTGGGAGCTGCCTTCCCAGTCCCGGAGGACCTTCGTATCGATGACGATCCATCGTTCGGTGAACGTCGTGCCCTGATATCCGATGCCGAGTTGTCCGCGCGTGGCCGATGAGCCACCGTCTGCAGCGATGACGTACTTCGCTCTCAGTCGTACGAAGGTGTCGTCGGTCAGATCGGCGGCGAGCACCTCGGCGTAGTCGGGGTGGTTGGCGACCTTCAGGCATTGGTGGCGGGTCAACACTGTCACGGTGTCGAACCGGGCGGCGCCCGAGCGCAGCGTCGCGTCGACGGCCGGTTGATAGATGAACTGCTGCGGCGGATGCCCACAGTGACGTGACCGGGGCTGGACCCGGGTGAACGGACGGCCGTCGGCGTCCACAAAGGCGACGACGCCGCCCGGCAGCATATCGGTCTGCAATTGCTCGTCGAGCCCGACCGACTGCCAGATGCGCATCACCTCCTCGTCGGTGGAGATCGCTCGAGCACGACCGTAGACCTCGGGATCACGTTCGAGGACGACGACGCGTAGTCCCCGCTGTCCGAGCAGATTGGCGGCGGTGACGCCGGTGGGGCCGTACCCGATGATCGCGACGTCGTAGAGCGGCTGATCGTTCAACGGATCTCTCCTGTGAATGGTGCGTCTATCCACGTGGAGACGCATAACAATTCCTGTAGTGATCACTACGGTAAGTGCTTGACCGGAGCCCGTCAAGGACTTATTGTAGTGACCACTACAGGAAATGCGGCCGTGCTCGACGGCCGATCGAAGGGATGGTCACGATGGCACAGGCTCCTCGGAAGGCCCGCTCGAACGGCGAGGCGTCCAAGGCGAAGATCCTGGACGCTGCCACCGAGATCGCGAGTGAACGCGGCTACGACGGCACGAGCATCGCGCAGGTCAGTAAGCGGTGTGGGCTGCCCGCGAGTTCGATCTACTGGCACTTCGCCGATAAGGACGATCTCATCGCCGCGGTGATCGAGCGCAGTTTCGGTCGCTGGTTGACGGCGTGGTCGGTGCCCGACGGAGGCGATGCACGGCAGCGGGTCTCGCAGATGTCCGCGCGCGTCGCCGAGGCACTCCGCGAGTCTCCGGACTTTCTGCGCCTCGGACTGATGCTCGCGCTCGAACGCCGCCCGGTGGAACCGCGAGCTCGGGAGATGTACCTGAAAGTGCGCGCCGAGGCGCATCAGGCGATTCGCGACGCCGCGATCGAGCTCGCACCCGGACTCGACGATCGGGGGCTCGACCGACTGGCGACGTACGCGATGGCCGGTGCCGACGGGCTGTTCGTCGCCAAGGAGATCGGTGGCGACGACGTCGACCTGCCGGTGATGTTCGGCCTTCACGCGAGTGCGGTGATGGCCGTTGCTGCGGAGTTGGTCGGCGGAGCCGGAGAGTGACCGCCGACGGAGCAGGCGTGACCTCCTCTCGACCATCTGACCGAGAGCAATCGAAGGGACCCGGGAATCCACGATGACACCTCCGAATACGCCCGGAGTGAGCCGCCGTTCCCTGTTGATGGGAGCGGGAGCGGCCGCCGGCGCAGCCGTGGCGGCCGGCATCGCTCCGGCAGCGGGTCGCTCGTCCGCAGCTCCCGGGAAGACGACCGGGCGCTATCGTATCGACCTGCACGCTCATTTCCTGCCGCCGGAGTATCGGTCGGCGCTCCTGGAGCACGGTCACGTCACGATCGGCGGCTATCCGACGCCGCAGTGGTCACCGGAGTCCGCGATCGACTTCATGGATCGGTGGGGGATTCAGGCGCAGGCGTTGTCGGTGTCCGACCCGGGCACGTCGTTCCTGCGGGGCAAGGAGTCCCGTGATCTCGCGCGGTACTGCAACACCTACGCCGCCAAGCTGTTCCGTACGCACCGTCGCAGGTTCGGTGCCTTCGCAGTGTTGCCGATGCCCGATGTCGCCGCGTCGATCGCTGAAGCCGAGTATGCACTCGACCGGCTGCACCTCGACGGCGTCGTCCTACTCAGCGCGTACGACGGCGTGTATCTCGGCGATCCGCGCTTCGAACCGCTGATGGCCGCACTGAACAAGAGGAAGGCGTTCGTGTTCGTCCATCCGGCGGCGATCCCCGACAGCGCGAAGCCGTCGCTGCCGTTGCCGGACTTCCTGGAAGAGTTCACGTTCGATACGACGCGCGCGGCGTCCATGATGATGGCGGCGGGCACCGTGCAGCGGTACCCGGGGATCCGCTTTCAGCTCGCGCATGCCGGCGGGACGCTGCCGTTCCTGTCGTGGCGTATCGGAGTCCTCGCGCAGACGCCGGTCGGTGACGTCTGGCCGAAGGGCGCGCCCCGGCCGTCCCTGCTCGGGGTGCAGGAGCAGGTCCGATCGTTCTTCTACGACACCGCCCTCAGCGCTTCCGAGCCTGCGATGCGCGCGGTGCTCGCGGTCGCGCCGCGCTCGCACATCGTGTTCGGGTCCGACTGGCCGTTCAGCCAGATGACCTTCACCGGAAGCGGAGATCCCGCACCCGGACTCGACGGTGTCTTCGATTCGAATCAGCGGTACGAGATCGAACGGCTCAATCCGCTCAAGCAGTTGCCTCGGCTGGCTGACGTCGTGGAGTGAGGCGAATCGGCGGCCAGACCCCGGCGTCTCCTCAGTTCGGCGACGACGCCGTGAAGAATTCGGCGACCTCACCGCGGTCGGCTCCCTCGGTCAGCAGCGCGATCAGCGCCATGCGGGCCTGGGGTGCGCGCAGCCACGGCGAGAAGATCGCCCCGGCGCGGAGGAGGTCGACGCCGCCTCCGCCGCCGCCGTACGTCGGTTCCACCTCGCCGTAGGGCACGCGCGTGGACACGACGACGGGAACGCCGCGTTGCACGGCGAGGTTCACCTGCGCGGTGATGTCCGGGTGAGTGTTGCCGGACCCGGTGGCCGACAACACGATTCCAGCGGCGCGCTGGTCGACGGCGGCGGCGATCAGGCCCGGCGACACACCCGGATACAGGGCGAGGAGATCGACACGGGCGGGCGTGCCGCCGGGGACCGCACGCGAGACGAGAGGACGTGGAAGGCGGGGGTGCACGGTGTCGAACGCCCGCAGGTCGGTGGTCGAGGTCTTGAACGCGCCACGCGCCTGCAGGACGGGACCGCCCAGGGCGACCAGGACGCCGCGACCGCGAGTCGCCGGATCGGCCGCCAACGTGACGGCGTCGGCGATGTTGGCCGGGCCGTCGGCGGCCGGGTGATCAGCCGGCCGCTGCGCCCCGGTGAAGATCACCGGTCGCGGATCCGCGGCGAACACGTCGGCCAGGAACGCGGTCTCCTCCAGCGTGTCGGTCCCGTGTGTCACGACCACTCCGGACACATCGGGGTCGGTGAGCGCCTCGCGGACGGCGCGGACCACGTCGAACTGCTGGCGTACGGACATCGACGAGGAGTCGACCGCCATCAGTTCGTGCGGTCGGACGACGACGTCGTCGGCGGTGTCCGGGACCAGATCGGTGGCCGACAGAACGGGGACCGCGCCGTCGTCGGTGGTCTGCGAGGCGGCGGTGCCGCCGGTGGTGATCATCACAACGTGCCGTGTGCCCATACGCTGATTCTCGCACTTCTGCGACCCGGATGTCTGCAGGTCATGCGCGACGAGCGTGGCTCAAGTGACGGGTGCGACACGCCGTGTGTGGATGCGCTCACCGGTGGCCGTTTGGCATAGTGGTGGAAGTCCGCGGGGAGGAGGCTGTTCTTTCCGTGACCGAACAGACGTGAGGATGGATCCGTGAAGATTCGCAATTTCGTGACCGGTGCCGTGGTGGCCGCCGCCGTCGCCGCAACCGCCGCGTGCGGTTCTGACGACGGCAGCAACGACCTGCCCCCGGTCCCCACCGCAGACAGCTCGACGACGAGTGCCGCCGCCGACAGCTCGGCCGCTGCCGACGCCGACCCCCTGACCGACGCCAAGAAGGTGCCGAACGTCGCGGCACTGAACGAGATGCTCGACACCGCGCTCGACCCGAAGGTCAAGGCCGCCGACAAGACCGATCTGGTCGAGGGCTCCGAGGTGGATCCCGCCCTGTTCAACCAGCTGGTCAAGGCCGTCAAGGACAACCCGGACGTGACGTACAAGATCAAGCCGCCGGTCACCAAGAACGGACCGAACAAGGCCAAGGTCAAGGTGGAGGTCAAGCTCCCGGACAACCCGCCGACCAAGATCGACGCCGCCATCGTCTTCGACAACGGACGCTGGAAGCTCTCGAAGTCGACGGTGTGCCCGCTGCTGCAGGCCAACGATGTGAAGTCCAAGCTGTGCGCCGACTCGTCTGCGACGGAGACGACGTCGAAGAAGAAGGCCGGCTGACACCACCCGCCGTACGAGACGAGCCGCGCACCGACATCGGTGCGCGGCTCGTCTCTTACCACCGGGGCTACTCCCAGGTCACCGTGTACTGGTTCTGCTGGAGGAGCGGGACTCCGTGCTCGTCGCCGACCAGTTCGCGCGCACCCTTGGTGGTCAGCGACCCGCCGACCGGCAGGATGCGTTTCAGGTCCACGGTGATGCGGCCGGATCCGGCCATCGAGTAGCGGGCGATCGTCAACGTCTGCGCCGAACCGGGAATGCGGAACACCGAGTCTACGGGCGTCTCGTCGACGGCGACGTCGAGTTGCAGAATGTCGCCGGTGCGCTCGGCGAGAGTCACCGTCGTGGTGCGCTTGATGGTCGCCGCCGCCGAGATCGTGCGCACCGACTGCCAGCGCGCGCCGACACCGACCGGTTCGGTGGGCAGCGGGACGGACTGGTCGAGGGCGCCGGAGAACGACTGCTCCAACGCGCTGCGGGCGGGTGAACCCGACTCCTGCTTCGGCATCAGCCGCAGCGATCGCACATTCAGTCCGTCGGCGACGGTGATCCCGCCCGCCGACCCGCCGATGGCGTCGAGTTCGGGGGTCAGCGCCTCATCGGGCGTGGTCGGAGTCCCGATCGTGAACTCCAGGTTCGACGGGTCGTCGCACACCACTCGCGCGGTGACCGCCGTGGTCAGCTTCTCCTGGGTGCTCTGCACCGACTGTTCGCCGTCTGCGGCGGGGGTGATGCTCGACTCCTGTGAATCGGTGGTGAGGGTCACCTCCTGCGGGCTGCCGGTGTCGGGACGAGGAGTCGGCACCTCTCGATAGCCTGCACCCGGATCGAGGACAGTCACCTCGGCCGGCGGTATCGGAATCGGACGCAGGCCCGCGGTGTCGACACTCGACGTCGCCGCGCACGGACCGGCGTCTGCGGAGTCGCCGCCGTCGGACGAACAACCGGTCAGCGCGAGGACGGCGCCGATCGGAATCGCCGACAAGCAGGCGATCACGCGCCGCGGCAGCGGCGACGGACCGGGACGTGCGGCGGGTGCATGCGACGACAGACTCACGACCACGAGACTAGGGCATGCGGCACTGTGGGCCGGGCTACGTCGGGGGTCGCGGCGGCGATCGTGGACAATCGACGTATGAGTCGAACCGAGCCCGGGCACAACACCGCCCGGACCGTGGCGCTGCTGGCCCTCGTGGCAGTGGTCGCCTTCCTGCTGGACCTGCTCACCAAGACGCTCGCCGTCGCGAAGCTCGATCCCTATCACCCGACCCACGTCATCGGTGACTTCCTCACGTTCAAACTGATCCGCAACAGCGGCGCGGCGTTCTCGATGGCGACCGGATACACCTGGGTCCTGACCTTCATCGCGCTGATCGTGGTGCTCGGGATCGTCCGGTACAGCAGCAAACTCGTCTCGATCGGCTGGGTCATCGGTCTCGGACTGGTTCTCGGCGGTGCGATCGGCAATCTGACCGACCGACTGTTCCGGGCCCCCGGGCCGCTGCGCGGGCACGTCGTCGACTTCATCCAGGTCGGCAGTTGGTGGCCGACTTTCAACGTGGCCGACTCCGCCGTCGTCTGCGGCGCCGTCCTGTTGGTGGTCCTGACGCTGCTCGGGTACGACTACGACGGCAGCCGCTCGGGGTGGGCGGCGCGGAACCTGCCCGCGGAGCCGACGGACGGCGGGTCCCGGGACGAGGAGCACAAGGATGCGTGATTCACGAGCGATGCCCGTGCCCGACGGACTGCACGGCATGCGGGTCGACGCCGGTGTCGCACGCCTCCTGGGGCTGTCTCGGACGGTTGCGGCCGGCCTCGCGGACGCCGGTGACATCACCGTCGACGGCGGCGCCGTCGACAAGGCGCACAAGCTCGTCGCGGGCGCCTGGCTCGACGTGACGCTGCCCGAGCCGGAGCGTCCGCTCACCGTGGAGCCCACCCCGGTCGAGGACCTCGACGTGATCTACCACGACTCCGACATCGTCGTGGTGAACAAGCCGCCGGGCGTCGCGGCCCACCCGTCGCAGGGGTGGACCGGTCCGACGGTCATCGGGGCGCTCGCCGCCGCGGGCTTCCGCATCTCCACCTCCGGGGCCCAGGAACGCCAGGGCATCGTCCACCGACTCGACGTCGGCACCTCCGGCGTCATGGTGGTCGCCGCATCCGAGCACGCCTACACGGTGCTCAAACGGGCGTTCAAGTATCGGACCGTCGAGAAGGTCTATCACGCCGTCGTGCAGGGACACCTGGATCCGCCGGTCGGCACCGTCGAGGCGCCCATCGGCCGTCACCCGGGCTCGGACTGGCGGTTCGCCGTGACCTCCAACGGCAAGCCGTCGACCACCCACTACGAGACCCTCGAGATGTTCGCCGCGGCGTCGCTGCTCGACGTGCACCTCGAGACCGGTCGCACCCACCAGATCCGCGTGCACTTCTCCGCGCTGCACCATCCGTGCGCGGGCGATCCGACCTACGGCGCCGACCCGAAGCTCGCCGCGCGCCTCGGTCTGGACCGCCAGTGGCTGCACGCCCGCTCGTTGGCGTTCGCGCACCCCGCCGACGGCCGCCGGGTGCAGTTCACCACCGACTATCCGGACGATCTGCAGCGGGCGATCGACGTCCTGCGCGACGTGTGATCGTCGCATCGGACACGCCGTCGGGAGAGTGATCCGTCGTCGCCGGAGACTGTCCGCAGTGCACGCGCGAGCGTCCCACCCCCTGTCGTACCGACCGCGTACGGTAGAGCCGTCCAATCGATAACGCCGAGCGAGGAGCCGCCGCAGTGTCCGGGTCGTTTGTTCATCTGCACAATCACACCGAGTTCTCGATGCTCGACGGCGCCGCGAAGATGTCGCCGCTGTTCACCGAGGCGAAGCGGTTGGAGATGCCGGCGATCGGGATGACCGACCACGGCAACATGTACGGCTCGTCGGACTTCTACAACACCGCGAAGAAGTTCGACATCAAGCCGATCATCGGCATCGAGGCGTACATCGCACCGGAGTCCCGTTTCAACACCAAGCGGGTGCTGTGGGGCAGCCGGGACCAGAAGTCCGACGACGTGTCGGGTTCGGGTGCGTACACCCATATGACGATGGTGGCCGAGAACGCCACCGGTCTGCGGAACCTGTTCAAGCTGTCGTCGCTGGCCTCGATCGAGGGACAGTTGGGCAAGTGGGCGCGTATGGACGCCGAGATCATCGCGCAGCACGCGGAGGGCGTCATCGCCACGACCGGGTGTCCGTCGGGGGAGGTGCAGACCCGCCTGCGTCTGGGCCAGGACGACGAGGCGTTGGCCGCGGCGGCCAAGTGGCAGGACATCTTCGGCAAAGAGAACTTCTACATGGAGTTGATGGAGCACGGGCTCGAGATCGAGCAGCGGGTCCGTTCGGGGCTGCTCGAGGTTGGTCGCAAGCTCGGCATCAAACCGCTGGTGACCAACGACTGTCACTACGTCACGCGCGAGCACTCGACTGCGCACGAGGCGTTGCTGTGCATCCAGACCGGTAAGACGCTGTCCGATCCGACGCGGTTCAAGTTCGACGGCGACGGTTACTACTTGAAGTCGGCCCAGGAGATGCGTGAGCTGTGGGACGACGTCGTCCCGGGGGGTTGCGATTCGACGCTGGAGATCGCCGAACGGGTCCAGTCGTACGAGGACGTGTTCACCCACCACGACCGGATGCCGATCTTCCCGGTGCCGGAGGGCTACACGCAGGAGTCGTGGCTCGAGCACGAGGTGATGTCGGGTCTGGACCGTCGTTTCGCCGGCCAGGCCGTGCCGGAGAAGTACGTCGACCGGGCGAAGTACGAGATGAACGTCATCAATCAGATGGGGTTTCCGGCGTACTTCCTGGTGGTCGGCGACCTCATCTCGCATGCGCTGGAGGTCGGGATCCGGGTGGGGCCCGGGCGCGGATCGGCGGCGGGTTCGCTCGTCGCGTACGCGATGGGCATCACGAACATCGATCCGATTCCGCATGGTCTGCTGTTCGAGCGGTTCCTCAACCCCGAGCGTGTGTCGATGCCCGATATCGACATCGACTTCGACGACCGTCGTCGCGGTGAGATGATCACCTACGCGTCGGAGAAGTGGGGCCATGACAAGGTGGCTCAGGTCATCACGTTCGGCACCATCAAGACCAAAGCCGCGTTGAAGGACTCGGCCCGGGTGCAGTTCGGTCAGCCTGGATTCGCGATCGCCGACCGGATCACCAAGGCGCTGCCGCCGCCCATCATGGCCAAGGACATTCCGGTGTGGGGCATCACCGATCCGGAGCACGAGCGGTACTCGGAGGCGGCCGAGGTCCGAACGCTGATCGAGACCGACCCCGACGTCAAGCGGATCTACGACACCGCGCTCGGGCTGGAGGGCCTGGTCCGTAACGCGGGTGTGCACGCGTGCGCGGTGATCATGTCGTCCGAGCCGCTGACCGATGCGATCCCGGTGTGGAAGCGCGCCCAGGACGGCGCGATCATCACCGGCTGGGACTACCCGTCGTGTGAGGCCATCGGCCTGCTGAAGATGGACTTCCTGGGTCTGCGGAACCTGACGGTCATCGGTGACGCGATCGAGAACATCAAGACCAACCGCGGCGTCGAGCTGAACCTCGACACGCTGCCGCTCGAAGACGACAAGACCTATGAGCTCCTGGCACGCGGCGACACCCTCGGCGTGTTCCAGCTCGACGGCGCGGCCATGCGCGAACTGCTGAAGATGATGCAGCCGACCGGTTTCGAGGACATCGTCGCCGTCCTGGCGCTGTACCGGCCCGGTCCGATGGGTGTGAACGCGCACACCGACTACGCCAAGCGCAAGAACGGGCTCCAGGACATCAAGCCGATCCATCCCGAACTCGAAGAGCCGCTCAAGGACATCCTCGCCGAGACGTTCGGTCTGATCGTCTACCAGGAGCAGATCATGCAGATCGCGCAGAAGGTCGCGGGCTATTCGCTCGGCCAGGCCGATCTGCTGCGACGCGCCATGGGCAAGAAGAAGAAGGAGATCCTCGACGAGGCCTACGACGGCTTCGCGCAGGGGATGCGCGACAACGGATACTCGCAAGGCGCGATCACTGCGCTCTGGGACACCGTCCTCCCGTTCGCGGGCTACGCGTTCAACAAGTCGCACGCCGCGGGCTACGGGCTCGTCTCCTTCTGGACCGCGTACCTCAAGGCCAACTACCCAGCCGAGTACATGGCCGGTCTGCTGACCTCGGTCGGCGACGACAAGGACAAGGCCGCGATCTACCTCGCGGACTGCCGCAAGATGGGCATCACGGTGCTGCCCCCGGACGTCAACGCGTCCCTGCCGAACTTCGCCGCGGTGGGCGAGGACATTCGTTTCGGCCTCGCCGCGATCCGCAACGTCGGCTCGGGCGTCGTCGACTCGATCATCTCCACTCGCACGGAGAAGGGCTCCTACAGCGACTTCTCCGACTATCTGGGGAAGATCGACGTCGTGGCCTGTACCAAGAAGGTCACCGAATCGCTGGTCAAGGCGGGCGCATTCGACTCGATGGACCATCCGCGCAAGGGGCTGTTCCTCGTGCACGCCGACGCCGTCGACTCGGTGATGAGCACCAAGAAGGCCGAAGCGATGGGGCAGTTCGACCTCTTCGGCGGCGCCGACGTCGACGACGTGGGCGACGTGTTCGCGGTGAAGATCCCCGACGAGGAGTGGGACAACAAGCACAAGCTCGCTCTCGAACGCGACATGCTGGGTCTGTACGTGTCCGGGCATCCCCTGGCCGGCGTCGAGCACGCCATCTCCGCGGAGACCGACACGTCCATCACCGCCCTGCTGGAGGGCAACATCTCCGACGGCGCGCAGATCACGATCGGCGGCATCATCTCGTCGGTCACCCGGCGCGTCAACAAGAAGGGCGAACCCTGGGCCGCGGTCACCATCGAAGACATGGTGGGTGGCGTCGAGGTCTACTTCTTCCCGCGCGCCTTCACCGCGTACGGCATGGATCTGTTGCAGGACAACATCGTCCTGGTGCGAGCCAGGGTCAACAAGCGCGACGACTCGATCATGATCAGCGCCAACGACCTCGCGGTGCCCGACCTGACCGCGGTCGGCGCCTCCAAACCGGTGAAGCTGACGGTGCCGTCGAACCGCTGCACACCCGACCGCGTCAGCGATTTGAAGCAGATCCTGACCCGTCACCCGGGCACGTCCGACGTGCACGTGACTCTGGTGAGCGACCGTCGGGAGACCCAGCTCAAGCTGACCGAGGCGCTGCGAGTGAACCCGTCGTCGGCGTTGATGGGCGATCTGAAGGCCCTGTTGGGCCCGAGCTGCCTGGCGTAGGCGACATCGGTGCTCGTCCTGGACGGGGCGGTCGGAGACGTCGGAGAGACCACGATCATTCGTCGATCGCGGTTCGTGGCGACGCTGGCGCGTGTCGAGTCCGAGGACGACGTCGTCGCGCTGCGCGAGCGGGTCGACGCGGCCGGTGCGAATCACGTCTGCTGGGCGTACGTGCTGGGTTCGGGCCCGCACCAGAAGACGCGGTCGAGCGACGACGGCGAACCGGCGGGCACCGCCGGACCGCCGATCCTCGCGGCGCTCGTCGGCCGCGAGGTGGTGAACGCCGCCGTGGTCGTGGTCCGCTGGTTCGGCGGAGTCAAGCTCGGGGCGGGCGGTCTGATCCGTGCGTACGGGGGAGCCGCGAGCGCGGTCCTCGACGTCGCCCCATTGCGGGAGGCCGTGCCGTCCAGCGTGATCCGGCTCCGCGTGCCGGTCGACGACGCCGGACGGATCGCCACCGATCTGCACGCGTTCACCACGGTCCGGTCGGTGGACTACGGACCCTGCGCCGTCGAGTTCGTCGTGGAGGCGGCCTCCGACGTACAGAATCGCGTCCGCGACCACGTCCTGTCGGCCACATCCGGCGCCGCCGAGATCGTCGCCGTCTCCGAACAGTGGGCGTGAGGCGATCGCCGACGCCGGGCCCTGTTCTCGGGGTCGCCGACACCATGAATTTCGGGTAGCCGAAAACATGTGTCCGGATGCGCTACACTGTTCAGCATGACCACCCTCATCCAGCATGGCTCGCGGGAACTGCCGACGGTCGACGTCGCGGGCGTCCGATGGCCGCTGCACAAGTTGGCCGCGGTCGCTGCGGGGATGCTGATGGTGGTCGGGATCCTGGCGTTCGGCGGCAGCGCGGTCATGGCCGCGTGGGCCGCGGCCGCGGTCAGTCTGGCGGTGTGGTGGGGCGGATTCGCCTGGTGCCGATCGCAGTGGAAACATGGAGCGAGTGAGTACGCCGTCGCATGTCGCAGCCAAGACCGTTGAGAATCCCGTCCCAGGACTGACTCGCGACTCCATTATCGACGCCGCGCGGCGGCTCGACGGCGTCGTCTCGAAGACCCCGCTGGAGGCCTGCGCTCGCCTGAGTGCGGACACCGGCGCACACGTGTACCTCAAGCGCGAAGACCTGCAGACGGTCCGGTCGTACAAGATCCGCGGCGCCTACAACGTGATGGCACAGCTGTCCGCCGAGGAGCTGGCCGCCGGCGTCGTCGCGGCGAGCGCGGGCAACCACGCGCAGGGTGTCGCGTACGCGTGCGCCACGATGGGGGTGCGGGGACGCATCTACGTCCCGACGACGACACCCAAGCAGAAGCGGGACCGCATCGACTGGCACGGCAAGGGCTTCGTCGAGTTGATCGCCGTCGGCGACACCTACGACGCCGCGGCGTCGGCCGCGCAGTCGGACGTGCTGCGCACCGGGGCCACCTGGATTCACGCGTTCGACGATCCGCGCACCGCATCGGGGCAGGGCACCATCGGCAAGGAGATCGTCGACCAGCTCGACGGCGACCCCGACGTGGTCGTCCTGCCGGTCGGCGGTGCGGGATGCATGGCGGGCATCGTGACCTACCTGCGAGCGGCGGTTCCCGACGTCGCGATCGTCGGGGTAGAGCCGGCCGGAGCCGCGTCGTTGGCCGCATCGCTGATCTACGGTGAGCCCTACACGCTCGATCGGATCGACCCATTCGTCGACGGCGCGTCGGTCCAGCGGATCGGCGGACTCGGACACGCCGTGATGGCCGCAGCCGGTGCCCGAGTGGTCGCACACCCGGATCTGGCGGCCATCGCGCGGACACCCGCGGTTCCGGTGATCGATCTCGCCGACGTCGACCTCGCGCCCGGCAGCGTCACCATCATGCACGTCGACGAGGGCGCCATCTGCTCGACGATGCTGGAGCTCTATCAGAACGAGGGGATCATCGCCGAGCCCGCCGGAGCGTTGGCGGCCACCGCGCTCGCCGATCTGCCGCTGCCCGCCGACGCGCGTGTCGTGTCTCTGGTGTCCGGCGGGAACAACGACGTCTCCCGCTACGGCGAGATCATCGAACGGTCGCTGGTGCACCGCGGGCTCAAGCACTACTTCCTGGTCAACTTCCCGCAGGAGCCCGGCGCGCTCCGTCGCTTCCTCGATGAGGTCCTCGGTCCGGACGACGACATCACCCTCTTCGAGTACGTCAAGCGCAACAACCGTGACACCGGCGAGGCTCTCGTCGGCATCGAGCTCGGTGATCGATCCGGACTCGACGGCCTGCAGGACCGTATGTCACGCTCGCGGCTCAACGTCGAACGTCTCGAACCGGGATCGCCCGCATACCGCTACTTGACATGACTCGCTAGCACGACCGCGGCAACGGCGTCGGCACTCCCGTCTCGGGATTGCCGACGCTTTGCTGTACCACCGATCCGCGATGTAACGATTCGTGTGTTCGTGTATCGCTATGCTACAAACGACACCGCCAGAGTATCTGTGACCGCATACACACAAAAATGCGTTCGGATGTGTATGCTTCGACCCACGGATCGGCGAATCACAGAGAAATCTCAGTGAGGATCAGGAAGCAGCCCGGGGGATGATCGTCCGCCCGATCGACGACCTGCGGGTCCACGATGTGAAGGCAGGGGAGTGAGCACGGAGACGGTAGGGACTCGCGTCGGCCTCGGCGAGAGGTGGTCGCGAAGCGGTGCCGGTACGTGGTTCCGCGAGCACATCACGAAATCGTTCGAGACCTTCGGACGGCAGCTGGCGATGTTCGTCGAGGTCTTCAAAGTTCTCGTCACCGACATAGTCGAACGACGCTTCCCGTTCAAGGAGTTCGTCCGCCAGTGTGCGTTCATGGCGTCCACATCCGTGTTTCCGACGCTCCTGGTGGCCATCCCGATCGGTGTCATCGTGTCGATCCAGGTGTCGAACATCGCCGGCCAGATCGGTGCGACGTCGTTCTCCGGTGCGGCGACGGGCCTCGGCGTGATCCGGCAGGGAGCGCCGCTGGTCACCTCATTGCTGCTCGCGGGTGCCGTCGGTTCGGCGATCGCCGCCGACCTCGGGTCGCGCACCATCCGCGACGAGATCGACGCGATGAAGGTGATGGGCGTGAACCCCGTGCAGCGACTCATCTCGCCGCGGCTGCTCGCGACGATGCTCGTGGCGATCCTGCTCTGCGGCTTCGTGTGCTTCGTCGGCTTCATCACCGGATACGTCTTCAACGTGTACGCGCAGGGCGGGACCCCGGGCAGCTACACCGGGACGTTCGCATCGTTCGCCGGCACGTCGGACCTGATCTTCGCACTCGTGAAATCGGTGATCTTCGGTGCCATCGTCGCCGTCGTCGCCTGCGACCGCGGCCTCAACACCAGCGGCGGCCCTGCCGGAGTCGCGAACTCGGTCAACGCGGCCGTCGTCAACTCCGTGCTGCTGCTGTTCACGGTGAATGTCGTGCTCACCCAGGTGTTCGCCCTCGTCGTTCCGGCGAAGGTGGTGTGACATGACGGCATCGCGGTACACCCCGCCCGCGCTCAGACCCCTCGTCTGGGGCCGCAAGGCGCTCGAAGGGCCGCGCGACGCGCTGGTCGCGATGGGGCATCTCATCACCTTCCTGGTCAAGTCCATCGGACTGGCCCCGATCACCTTCCGCCACTACCGCAAGGAGGTGTGGCGACTGCTGTCGGACGTCGCCTGGGGCAACGGCGCCATCGTCGTCGGCGGCGGAACGGTGGGCGTCATGGTGATCCTCGGCGTGATGGGCGGCGCCACGGTCGGCATCGAGGGATACACGGCTCTGCACCTGCTCGGCATGGACCCGGTGACCGGTGGCCTGTCGGCGTTCGCGACCACTCGCGAGATCGCGCCGCTGCTCGCCGCGACCGCGTTCACCGCGCAGTCCGGGTGCCGATTCACCGCACAGCTGGGTTCGATGCGGATCAGCGAGGAGATCGACGCGCTCGAGTCCATCGCGATCCGACCGTTGCCGTATCTGGTCACCACCCGGATGGCGGCGGCAGTGCTCTCGATCATCCCGCTGTACGCGATCTCGCTCGCCGCGAACTACCTCGCCTGCCAGATCATGTTCCAGGTGCAGAGCGGACAGGGGTCCGGCACCTACGACCACTACTTCGAGTCGTTCATCCTCTCGCGCGATGTGGTGTTCTCGTTCGTCAAAGTGATCGTCTTCGTCCTGCTGACGACGTTCATCCAGTGCTATTACGGGTACTTCGCGTCGGGCGGTCCGGAGGGCGTCGGCATCGCCGCCGGTCACGCGATCCGGCTCTCGATCATCACCATCGTGTTCGCGAATCTGATCTTGACGCTCGTGTTCTGGGGAATGACCGCCGGAATAAGGATATCGGGGTAACCGGCTATGAGAATCGATACAGGCGGCCGCGACCCGTCGATGAAGACGTACTTCATCCGCGGCACGATCTTCGCCGTCGTCGGACTGGTCGTCCTCGGTCTGCTGTGGGCACGGTACGAGGGGAAGTTCGACAGCACGACCGACGTCTCCGCCGAGCTCAACGATGTCGGCGACGGCCTCATCAGCGGTGCGGACGTCCGCTACAACGGCATGATCGTCGGCGAGGTCGACTCGGTCGCGGTGATCGGCAGTTCATCGGATCAGCTCCGGTCGGTGCACATGCTCCTCGAACCCAAACAAGCGGAGGGGATCCCGGCCAACACGACGGCGCGCACCGTCCCGTCGAACCTGTTCGGCGTCAACTCGGTGGAGCTCATCGCACCGAAGGACCCGTCCAGCGATCGTCTGTCGACCGGCGACGTCGTCAAGGCCGACACCTCCGAGCCGACGATTCGCCTGCAGGATGCGCAGAACGAGCTGCGCACGCTGCTGCGCAGCGTCCCGCCCGAGGATCTCGGCATGGTCCTGGGCACCATCGCCGACGCCCTCGACGGCGGCGGTGCGACGTTCTCGACCTTCGTCGGGGTGCTCGACACCTATTGGAAGACGATCAACGCGCAGTTCCCGCCGGGTGCACCGTCGGGCTTCGACAACTTCGACAAGGCGATCAAGGGGCTGGCCGCCTCGACACCGGAACTGCTCGACACGCTCGGCAGATCGGTCAAGCCCGCACTCACCATCGCCGAGAAGCAGGACGAGCTGACCGCGCTGCTCTCGAGCGGGCAGGACGTGCTCGATTCGACGCAGGCGCTGTTCGCCGCGAACGGAGACGCGGGCAAACGCGTGGTGCGCAGTCTCAACACCACGCTCGGCGCCACCATGCTCGATCCGGACGCCATGCCGCAGGCGCTGCGCGAACTGTACGTACTCGCCGGCCGGGTGCTCGGCGTGTTCACCGGGACCAACGGGAAGCCGCAGCTCAACCTCGGCATCAACTTCGGCGCGTACCGCATGTACACCCACCAGAACTGTCCGGTGTACGACGGCGGCCCCTACGGTCAACTGCGCGGACCGGGCTGCGTCGGCGCGGGCACCGGCACCGGTCCCACCATGTCCGGACCGCTGACCGTGTACCCGGAGGGCGGAATGCAGCCCGATCGGAACCGGAACACCAAGAAGGTGCGCGGTGTGACCACCACGCGGGATGAGAAGACGCTCAGTGATGCGCTCGGCCGCACGCCGACCGCCGCCGAGACCCTGATGCTGGGTCCGCTGGTGTCGGTCGCTCCGACGCAGGGAGGGGACCGGTGAGCGGCAAGAACACAGACAGCATCCGCAGGCCCCTCATCGGCTTCGGAGTGTTCGCGGTGGTCGCGGTGCTCCTGACCTACGTCATCTGGTCGACGCTCGAACGATCGGTGCAGGGGTCGACCACCGGCTACGCCACGATGTTCCACGACGCGTCGGGCCTGGCGACGGGCGACGACGTCCGAATGGCGGGCGTCCGCGTCGGGCGCGTCGAGAGCATCGACCTCGACGACGGTCAGGCGCGTGTCACGTTCGAAGTGCAGGACGGTCAGCACGTGTACGCGAACACCCGGGCGGCGATTCGCTACCAGAATCTGATCGGGCAGCGCTACCTGGCGTTGAGCCTCGACGAGAAGACCCCCGGCCCCGAACTCGACAAGGGGGCGACGCTGCATCTGCCCGGCGAGGACTCCTTCGATGTGACCAAACTGCTCGCGGGATTCCAACCGGTGTTCGACACCCTCACCCCCGAACAGGTCAACACGCTCTCAGAGAGCCTCATCCAGACGTTCCAGGGCGACGACGTCTCCCTCTCGCGGACCCTCGCCCAGATCGGGCAGGTCGCGAACGACATGGCGAACCGTGACCAGGTGCTCGGGGCTGTCATCACGAACCTCTCGGTCGTGATGCGCGAACTGGCCTCTCAGGGCAAGCAGGTCGAGACGCTCATCGACAGCACGTCACGCCTCGTCGAAGACCTCAACGGGAACTCGGCCGCGTTCGGCAAGGCGATCGAC
Source organism: Gordonia humi (assembly GCF_014197435.1). NCBI lineage: Bacteria > Bacillati > Actinomycetota > Actinomycetes > Mycobacteriales > Gordoniaceae > Gordonia > Gordonia humi. The sequence continues at coordinate 3,694,750 of NZ_JACIFP010000001.1, read as the reverse complement.
CAGATCGGCACCACCGCAACCGGTTTCGGCGACGTGCTGGCGCGCAACCGCGGTTCGCTCGCGAGTGCGGGCACCTCTGCGCGCCAGGCCACCGACAACCTCATAGCGGAGGGGTCGAAACTCGACACGATGGCCAGAGTCCTCCCGGAGTTCCTGGGCCACTTCCCATTCGTCATGATGCAGGGCGCCTACTTGAACATCTACGCATGTGAACTCGACATCGCGATCGGCGACGTCCTGCTCCCGCCGGGACTGGTCACCCAGATCGGCGGCACCCAGCACTCGGTGGTGTGCCGATGAAGAACCGCCTCGCAGCATCGTTCGCCGGCCGCCGACGCCTCTGGTACGGCATCATCGGCGCCGTCGGCATCATCGTGCTCATCGTCGCCGTGGTCGGCATCAGCTCGGCCGACATCGGCAAACGGACGTACACGGGCGACTTCGTCCAGGCGGGCGGGATCCGCCCCGGCGACAAGGTACGCGTCGCGGGCATCGACAAGGGGGAGGTGACCGACACCCGGCTCGCCGGCGACCACGTCACGATCACCATGAAGGTCGACAGCGACGTCCACATCCGCCAGGACGGATCGGCCGAGATCAAGATGTCGACCCTCCTCGGTCAGCGGTACATCGACGTCGTCCTCGGCGACTCCGACGACGAGCTCTCCGGCGATCGCATCCAGACCACCCGTGTGCCCTACGACCTGCAGCAGACGCTCGCCAAAGGTACACCGGTACTCGCCGGTATCAAGGCGGACGATCTCGCCAACAGCATCCGGACCTTGAACTCCCAGCTCAAGGGCGCCCCGGCGATCGCGGCGCCGACCCTCGACGCGCTCACCCGGATGTCGGCGGTCATCAACAACCGCACCGACCAGATCAACCAGCTCCTCACCGACACGAAGGCCGTCACCGAACAGGTGCAGAGCAGCCAGTTCCAGCTGTCGATCATCGTCGGACAGGGCGCGCAACTGGCGACGAAGATCGCCACCCGAGAACGGCTCGTCACCAAGATGCTCGACGGGATCGCCGAACTCACCGAACAGGCGCGTGCCGTGGCCGCCGAGAACGGGAACCAGTTCGCCCCGGTGATGGCCAACCTCGACACCATCGCGTCCGGCCTGGAGAAGAATCGCGACAACCTGCGCAAGATGCTGGAGGTGCTCCCGGTGACGGCACGTCTGACCAACAATCTGATGGGCGACGGACCGTACGCCAACGGCTACCTGCCGTGGGGCATCTTCCCCGACAACTGGTTGTGCCTGGCGAAGGTGGTGGACGGATGCTGACCTCGCGCAACGGGATCGGCCGCGGAGTCGCCGCGGTCGCGGTCGCCGCGGCCACGGCGCTCACGGTCGGCGCCTGCTCGCTGATGCCGGCGAGTTGGAGTGCGGCCCTCGGCAGCGCGAAGACCGTGACCGCCTACTTCGACGACGTGTCCGGCCTCTACACGGGCAACGACGTCGCCGTGCTCGGCATGCCGGTCGGGCAGATCACCGACGTCACCCCGCAGGGCACCCGCGTCAAGGTGACGATGACCGTCGACGACGACGTCAAGGTCCCCGAGGACGTGACAGCGGCCATCGTGAACACCTCGATCGTCACCACCCGACACATCGAACTGTCGCCCGCGTACACCGGGGGACCGACACTCGACGACGACGGAGTCATCAAGAACACGAAGGCGCCCGTGGAGATCGGCACCCTGTTCGACTCCATCGACCAGCTCGTGGTGAACCTGTCCGGCGACCGACCGGGCGAGGGGCCGCTGGCCGACCTCGTCGACATCACCTCCGGTATCGCGGACGGCAACGGCGAACGGCTGCGCGCGGCCCTCGACGGACTCGCCAAGGCCGGCAAGACCGGTGCCGACAACGGCGACGCCATCGTCGACATCCTGAAATCGCTCAGCTCGCTGACGACCGCGCTGACCGACAACTACCCCAAGATGACGGCGTTCTCGTCGTCGATGACGCAGGTGGCTCAGATGCTCGGCGACCAGTCCGACGGGCTCGTCGCCACCCTCGACGACCTGAACCGGACGCTGGCGAACACCTCCGAGTTCCTGGAGGACAACGCGAACACCATCAGCTCGTCCACCGGCAGGCTGAGCGCCGTCATCGCCAACCTCTCCGACTACTCGCGGCAGGTCGTCGAGACGATCGACGTGGCGCCGCTGCTGTTCCAGAACCTGTCCAACTCGATATCCGCCGAGCAGGGTGCGTGGCGCGCATCGGTGCTCTTGGACAAGTCGCTCCTCGACAACGAACTGACCGTCAAGCTCTGCGAGGCGATCAACATTGACAAGAAGGGCTGCCGCACCGGCCGCTTGGACGATTTCGGTCCCGATCTGGGGATCTACTCGGGTCTGTTGGGGCTGATGACGAAATGACGACAGGATTCCGGAACCGGGGAGTGAAGAAGGCCGCCGCGGCCGCCGTCGCACTGATCACGTCGGTCAGCCTCGCGGCGTGCGGAGCGGTGCCCGGCATCACCGTCGAGCAGATCCCGCTGCCGGCCCCCGGCGGCATCGGCGACGCGATCACCGTGCACGCCTCGTTCGACAACGCCCTCAACCTGCCCGCGCAGGCCAAGGTGCGCCTCGGCGGCACCGACGTCGGGCAGGTCGATCAGATCGTCGCCAAGGACTATCGCGCCGAGGTCACCATGTCGGTGTCCAAGGACGTCGTCGTCCCGGTGGGGACCGGCGCCGAGCTTCGACAGGCGACACCGCTCGGCGACGTCTTCGTCGCGCTCATACCGCCGACGGACGCGTCGAAGGGACAGGTGCCGGACGGCGGAGCGCTGAGCGGTCCCACGTCGGCCGCCGCCACTGTCGAAGATCTACTGGTCAGCGCGACCGGACTCGTCGACGGCGGGTCGATCAACGCGCTGCAACGGATCTTCACCGAACTGTCCACCGCGATCGGCGGCAACGCTCCCGAACTCAAGGGCGCGATCGACGGCTTCACCACCGCGATCGACAAGTTCAACAAGAACTCGGACCAGGTCGACGAGGCGATGGCCGCGACCGCGAAGCTGACGCAGGAACTCGCGGACGGCCGCAGCCAGATCGCCGCGGCCGTGAACAAACTGCCCGCCGCGATCGACGCGGTCGACGGCCAGGTCGGGTCGATCCTGGACACCCTCGACAAGTCGAACAAGGTGACGGCCGCGACCAACGACTTCCTGCGCACCGAGAAGGACGACTTCGGCGAGTTGCTGGTGAACCTGAACACGACGCTGACCGCATTGAACGAGTCGGCGCCGACGCTCGGACCGCTGTCGGATCGACTGTCCGCGCTGAACCCGAAGTGGAAGTCGGCGACGATGGGGTCGGCGGCCGACGTCGCGGCCAAGGTGTACTGGCTCTCGCCGGGTGTCGGCTTCGACGCGGCCACGCGGCTGCCCGAGGCGAGCGACGTCACCCAGGGCGATCACGCCCTGCAGGTGACCCTCGCCCGGCTGCTGGCCATGTTCGGCGTCAAGGGCGGGGGTCAGCGATGAAGAAGTGGTTCGCCAAACGCAAGATCATGATCGGCAACCTCGGCCTGGTCGTGGTGATGCTCCTCGGACTGGCGTACATCGCGTTCGGTTCGTTGAGTTGGCGTCCGTGGCAGGGCACCTACGAGGTGACGGTCAACTTCCCGCAGTCGGGCGGACTCCAGAGCACCAGTAAGGCGATGCTGCGCGGCTCCCAGATCGGCGAGGTCCGCGACATCCAGGTGACACCGGACTCCGTCCGCGTTCGGCTCCGACTGAACGACGACGTGAAGATCAACAAGGCCGCGCAGGTGTCCGCGCTGGGGCTGTCGGCGGCCGGCGAGCAGTACGTGAACTTCACCCCGACCACCGACGACGGCCCGTACCTGTCCGACGGCGATGTCATCGAGGTCGGGCAGACGCATGTGACCGTCGCGTTCTCGTCCATGCTGCAGTCGTCGTTGGACGTCATCGGCCAGATCGATGCGCCGAAGCTGACCGCGACCCTGCAGGAGCTGGAGATCGCGCTCAACGACAAGGGACCAAACCAGCTCCGGTCGGTGTTCCGCTCCGGCGGCGCGATCTTCGCCGATCTGGCCAAGGCGCTGCCCGAGACCACGAGGCTGATCGACAACCTCGGGACCGTCTTCAAGACCACTGCCGACGTCCAACCGGATCTGGCGCGGCTCGCCGGCGGTGCGAACGAGCTGATGACGGCGGTCGCCGCGGCCGACGGTGAGATCCGCGAGCTGCTGGGGAAGGGACCGGCCCAGCTGTCCTCCCTCTCGGGATCGCTCGCGACGATCACCGATCCGGTCAGCGACATCCTCAAACAGTTCCTCGACATCGGACAGCAGGGTGCGCTGCGGGCTCCCGCCCTGGCCAACCTGTTCCCGTCGATCCGAGACGGAAGCGCCCAGGCGCAGAAGATGTTCCACGACGGCGCGTGGTGGGCACTCGCCTCGGTCTACCCGCGGCCGGCCTGCAACTACGCACTCGCGCCGGTGCGGCCGACCAAGATCTTGGAGCTGACCGTACCGACCAACCTGTACTGCGAGACGAAGGATCCGACGCTGCAGACCCGCGGCTCGTCGAAGGCGCCCCGACCCAAGGGCGACGACACCGCTGGTCCGCCGCCGAACTACGATCCAGAAGCACGCACGATTCCGCTGGACAAGTGAAGGATGTATGAGCTCCGACGATTCTGAGATCGCAGCCGAGAACAACGAGGACCAGCCGAAACCGACCGAGGTGGTCGAGCTGGGGAAGGAATCGGGGGTCGCCGCGAAGGCCAAGGCCCGTGCACAGGCCCGCGAGTCGGACGCCCGGACCGGCCGCGAGTTCACGATCTCCGCGCGTGCGATCAAACGCGCCGTGGTCGGGATCGTCGCCGTCGCGGTGATCGCCGTCGCCTGCGTCTTCGGCTGGAAGTGGTACGACACCGAACAGGAGTTGGCGGCGTTCGACGACGCCAAGACCGCGGCCTCACACTATGTGACCGAGTACTTCACCGTCCTGATGAAGGAGGGGTCGACGGCCGACGAGCTGCGCGAGGCCGTCGGCCCGCTGTCGACGGGCGATCAGAAGAAGCAGATCGAGAGTTCGGCGCCGGACGCCGTCCAGTTCCGGGACACGCAGAAACTGTCGAACGTGCAGACCAAGGTCAACACGGCGATGGTGGAGTCCTTCTCCACCGAGCACGCCGTGACCGTCGTCGGCTTCGAGTTCACCGGTACGTCGGCGACGGCGCCCGGCGGCGGGAAGTTCGTCTCGCTCATGCAGCTCACCCTGGACAAGGTCGACGGGCAGTGGCTGGTGTCGCGGCTGGATCTGGTGCCGGGCATGGCGGGGGATCAGGTGAGCGGTGAACAGACGCCCGCGCAGCAGGCCCCGGCGGACGAGTCCGCGCCGGCTCAGCCGACCGGATAAGTTCTACAACTTCTCCAGCACCACCGCGGGCCGGTCGCCGAGCAGGGCCGAGGCGGTCACCTGACCGGTGTGGTCGGCGCCGGTGACCGCGTCGCGCCACAGACCGGCGGGCAGCGGGAGCAGGGCGTCGTCGCGCACCGATACGGGACGGAAGGTGTGTGCCAGTCGCATCCCGGCGAACAGGACGCGAGGATCGCCGTCGGCGTCGCCGCGTGCGAAGGCCACGAGGTGGATGCCGCGGCGTCCACGACCGATCACCGGCAGATACGTGCTGCCGGGGCCGAAGCTCTCCGGATGTCGGCGCCGGACGTCGAGGGCGGTCCGGATCATCCGCGTCTTCGGGTCGTCCAGACTCCGCGTGTAGTCGACCGGACGGCGATTGTCCGGGTCGGTCAACGAGTCGGACCACCACTGGGTGCCTTGATACACGTCGCCGACGCCGGGCAGGAGCAGCGACATGGTCTTGCGCGAGACGGACTCGTCACGGGCCGGAGGGGCCACGACGGCGACGTACTCGGCGATGAGGTCGCTCGCGACGCCGCACTGCAGAGCATCGATCCAGTCGATCATCGCGTTCTCGCCTGCCTCGTCGACGTCGGTCCACGACGAGACGAGGCCGCCCTCCCGCATCGCCTTGCGCGCGTAGGCGCGCATCCGCGTGCGAACGGTCTCGTCCGGTCGGCCCTCGTCCGGCCAGACTCCGATCAGATTCTGCAGCAGAAAGTACCCGGTCATCGCGTCCGGCGGCGGCATGATCCGCCACAGCGTCAGCACCAGGACCGTCCACCGCTGCGGGGTCTGCGCGGTCATCGCGATCCGGGCTCGGACGTCCTCGCTGCGTTTGGTGTCGTGGGTCGACAGCGTCGTGAGACCGAGCGGCCACTCCTCGACCCGGGCGAGCTGTGCGCCGTGGAACTCGTCGCGGTTCACCGACGGCGCCGCCGGGGTGCAGCCGATCTCGTTGGCCGAGACCAGACGTGACGTGCGGTGGTAGCCGATGTCCTCGATCGCCTTCGCGGTCACCGCGGCGACGGCCTCGCCGAGGCGGCCGAGTCCCTCGGGGGCACGGCTCCGGTCGACGAACGCGTACGACAGCACGTCGAGGGCGTCGCTCATCGACGGATTGTCGGCGCGGATCTGCGTGATCTCGTCGAGTGCGGCGTGCCGCAGCGACGGATAGTCCGGGCGGGCGAGTCGCACCCGGGTGATGAACGTGGTGACCGCCTGCTGCACCTTGTGGACCGGTACATCGGGTGCGGTGGCCGAGAACAGCGCGGTGGTCCGCCGGACCCGATCGGAGAACACGTCGATCAGCGTCACATGCCGCAGATCGTCCGCGCGGGCGGTCATCCCGTCGCCGTCGCCCGAGATCCCGGTGATGCGCTGGAACAGCTCTGAGAGTTCGACGGCGCCCGACGGCGGGGTGAACGCACCCTCGATCAGGCGCAGCTGGTCGTATCCGGTGGTCCCGTCCACCGGCAGTACCGGGTCGAGGCGCTCGCCGACACCCAGCCCCTTCTCCACGTACAGGAGACGGTCTCCGATGTCGGTGCGCAGCCGACGGCAGTAGCCGACCGGATCGGTCAGCCCGTCGAGATGGTCCACCCGGACTCCGTCGAACAGGTCCTCGGCGGCGAGTTCGCGCAGCCAGGCGTGCGTGGCGTCGTAGACGGCGGGCACCTCCTGCCGCAGCGCCGCGAGCTCGTTCACGGCCAGGAACCGCCGGTATCCGATCTGCCGGCTGTCACACGGCACCAGGCGGTACGCCTGTCGTGCGAGCACCGCGAGCGGATCGTCGCCGACGCGGAGCGTGCCGTCGGCGGTCGGCAGATAGCGGTCGCCGTACCACAGTTCACCGGCGTCGGCGTCGATCCGCAACGGCGACAGATCGCCGTCGACGGGCAGCCACGGCAGGCACAGCAGGCCGTCGCCGAAGGCGAGGTCCAGGTCGAAGTACTCGGCGTACGGCGATGCGGAGCCGCGGCGCATGACGTCGGCCCACCAGTGATTGTGATGGGCGTCGCCGATGCCGACGTGGTTCGGAACGATGTCCAGGACGATTCCGATGCCGACTGCTCGCGCGTGCGCCCGCAGCAGTCGATATCCGTCCTCGCCGCCCAAGGCGGGGGAGATGCGAGCGGGCGGACACCAGTCGTAGCCGTGCGTCGAACCCGGCATCGCGGTCAGGATCGGCGAGAGATACAGGTGGCTGATCCCCAGGTCCACGAGGTGGTCGAGAATCCCGACGACCTCGGCGAAGGTGAACGTCGGCGTCAACTGAACGCGGTACGTGGCGACGGGGTGGTGCGGGACCGTCGTCATAGCGCTCCGATTCTGGATCAGTCGAATGGACCGAACGGTGGCCCGGTCCACGGCAGCGCCTGCGCGAGTCGATACGACAGCGCGCTGCTCAGACTCCGGACGTACGTCGCCCCCAGGTGGTGGTAGTCCTTGTAGACGATGATGTTACCGATGATCGCCGGGCAGAACGTGTCGTCGCACACCGCGTCGGACATGTCGACGGCATGCAGTCCCGGGTGCGTCGACGCGTAGTCGGTGATCGGGTCGATCGGTGCCAGCGAGTAGGCGCGCGAGGAGCCGCAGCTCTGTGCGTCGCCGCCTGCCGCGAGACACCCGGGGGTCGTGATGGCCCGCCCGTCGCCGTCGTGGGGCCACGGGGTGTCGCGCATGCCGAGAACCGGGATGCCGGCCGCGAGCAGTTCGTCGAACACCATCAGATAGCCCGGCGGCACATGATCGGCGGGACCGTCCGGATTCGGTCGGGTGGTGTTGGTGAACACGGCGTCGGGACGGACCCGTTCGAGTTCGTCGAGGACCTTGCGGACCCACGGGCCGCATTCAGGGTACGGGCTGCCGTCCGGGCGGGTGGGATAGTCCTCCAGGGTCAGCGGACAGCCCATCTTCAGATAGGTCGTCACTTTGAAGCCGTTGCGCTTGCCGATGATGTCCAGGGCGGGCACCCACATCTCCGCGTGCGAGCCGCCCGCGACGGCGAGGGTGCGCTCGGCGGTCGGATCGCCGTACACGCCGACGTGGAAGTCGGGGTCTTCGAAGTGCGCCATCACATGGTCGCCGGAGGTCGGCGCGAGGTCGAACTCGGCGGCCAGCGGGGTCGGCTGCGGGTCCAGCGCCGGAACCGGAGCGTCGTCGAGCCATGCCCGTGCACCCGGATACTGGTGTGGGTCGAGGTTCGTCGTGTCGACGCTGACACCGGCCATGCGGTGTTCCCACACCTTGGCTCCGGTTCCGACGGCCAGCGTGCCCACTACGAGCAGTGTGGTCAGCGCGGCGCCGTATCGGATTCCGGGCAGGCGCGGCAGGGTCCGTTCGGCGAGCGGGGACCGGCCGCCGCCGCGCAGCGGGTCTTCGATGTACCGCTTGGTCAGCCACGCGAGGCCGAGGGAGACGGCGAGGATGCCGGTGCCCTCGACGACGTTCGCCTGATCGCGGGAGACGAGGGCGAGGTAGAAGATCAGCAGCGGCCAGTGGATGAGGTACAGGGCGTAGGCCAGGTTGCCGAGCCACACGCCCTGTCGGGACGCGAGCATCCGATTGGCCGCCGGAACCGGTTCGTCGGGCGCCACCGCACCGGAGAAGATGATGAGCAGCGTCGCACCGACCGGGACCAGGGCCATCGGCCCGGGATATTCGGCGACGCCGTCGATCCACCAGCCGCACGAGACGATCAGCCCGAGGGCGCCGACCGTGAGCAGTGTGCGCAGCCACGACCGGAGACGAATTCTCGGCATCCACACCGCCAGCAGACCGCCCACCAGCGGCTCCCACAGACGTGCGAGGGTGTCGTAGTAGTTGTACGGCTGGTTGACGCCGAGCCGGTCCTGTAGCCAGTGATTGATGCCCAGGTCGACGCCCTGACGGGCCTGCGCGTAGTAGAAGGAGGCCAGCGCGACGAGCGCGACGAGGCCGCCGAGCACCCCGCGGATGACGGCGGGCCGGGCGAAGGCGCGCAGTCGAAGTCCCAGGAGCTTGAGGAGCGCGGCGAGCACCAGAAGGACCAGCAGTGTGGCCACGAAGAACTGCCCCTGCATGGACATCGACCACAGATGCTGCAGTGGGCTGTTGGCCGAACTCGCGGCGAGATAGTCCTGTGAGTTCTGCGCCAGATAGTAGTTCTGGAAGTAGAGGGCGCTGGCGATCGTCTCGCGGCCGACGTTGACCCACCGCGTCTGCGGCAGGATCGCCACGGTCAGGATCGCTACTCCGATGAGCACGGTGATCAGCGCGGGCAGCAGCCGGCGCAGCAGACGGGACAGTCGCGGCCACGGGTTCACCGCATCGCGGAAGGTGGCGACCGGGTCGGACGAGGCGATCGCATGCCGCAACAGTGAGCCCACGAAGAAGTACCCGGACAGGGTGAGGAAGACGTCGACGCCGCCGGACACCCGCCCGAACCAGACGTGGAAGCACGCGACCAGCGCGATGGCCACCCCTCGGAGGCCGTCCAGGTCGGTGCGGTACACCGCGCGGATGTCCCGTCGGGTGTCGGAATGAGGCAATTCGTCAGATCGTTTCAGTGTGCGGACTTGGAGCGGACTCGTACGGTACGAACGACTGACGAATCTACTCACCCGCGGCAGTCGGCCGCTAATCGGCGAGTGCGTGGACCGCCGCGGTCACACCCGCGACGATAACGTCGAGGCCGCCGGCGAACTCGCCCGCGAAATCGCGACCGGACGGTCCCGTGACGCCGAGGCGCTCCATCTGCGTCCGGGTCTGCTCCTCGATCGTCAATCCGATCGTCAACTGGCACACGGCGGTCGCGACACCCGCTGCGGCGGTGTCGTCGAGGTCTCCGTCGCGGGCGATACGTGCGATCAGGTCGACCGCGGCACGGTCGGACAGTCCCGAGGCCCACGCCGATGAGACGATCTCGGCGCTGTCGGGCACCTGCAGCAGCGCCGCGCGCATATCCGCGGCGACCTGCCTGATCCGCTGCGGCACCGGGCCGTCGGTGGGCGGGACCAGAGCACCCAGGATGTCGTCGGCCAGGGCGGCGAGCATCGTCTGCTTGTTCGGGAAGTGCCAGTACAGCGCGTTCGGCCGGACGCCGAGGTCGGTCGCCAGTCGGCGCATCGTCAGGTCGGCGAGGCTGTGCTCGGCGAGGATCGCGCGTGCGGCGGCGAGGACGTCGGCCCGGGTGTTGCTCACCGTGACAGGATAGCCGCCGTCTCGACCTCCTGTACGCCGTCCAGGTTCGCCTGTACAGTGTTCAGGACTGCGGTCGCAGATGTGACGGGGAACCTGTGAGGAGGAGCGAGTGGATCAGCACACCATCGCCCGGATCGACGCCGAGCACGTGTGGCACCCCTACGGGGGCTTCCCGGCGTCGACCTCGCCCCGGGTCGTCTCGTCGGCCGCCGGTGTGCGGCTGACGTTCGCCGACGGCTCGGCGGCGATCGACGGCATGAGTTCCTGGTGGGCCGCGATCCACGGCTACCGGCACCCGGTCCTCGACGCCGCGGTGACCGACCAGCTCGCGAAGATGTCGCACGTCATGTTCGGCGGATTGACCCACGAACCCGCGGCGCGACTGGCCGCGGCTCTCGTCGACATGACGCCGGAGCCGTTGACGAAGGTGTTCTTCGCCGACTCGGGCTCGGTGTCGGTCGAGGTCGCGATCAAGATGGCGATCCAGTACCAGCGCAGCCGCGGGCGCAGTGCCCGCAACCGGGTCCTCACCTGGCGCGGCGGCTACCACGGCGACACCTTCGCGCCGATGAGCGTGTGCGATCCCGACGGTGGGATGCACGCCATGTGGGCCGGAGTCATCGCCGAGCAGGTGTTCGTGCCCGCACCGCCCGCCGACTTCGACCCCGCCTACGTCGAGTCGCTCGACGAGGCGCTCGCGGTTCACTCGGATCGTCTCGCCGCGATGATCATCGAACCCGTCGTCCAAGGCGCGGGCGGCATGCGGTTTCATGATCCGCGCCTCGTCGCCGAGGTCCGCCGACTGTGCGATGCACACGACGTGCTGCTGATCTGTGACGAGATCGCCACCGGATTCGGCCGGACCGGCGAACTGTTCGCCGTCGACCACGCCGGCGTCGCCCCGGACATCATGTGCGTCGGCAAGGCCCTGACCGGCGGATATCTGACGTTGGCGGCGACCTTGACGACCGACGAGATCGCCGAGGTCATCAGCCGCGGAGAAGCGGGCGGTCTGGCGCACGGGCCCACGTTCATGGCCAATCCACTCGCGTGTGCCGTGGCCTGCGCCTCGCTCGAGGTGTTGGCGGCATCGGACTGGCGGCGACGGGTCCCGCAGATCGAGGCCGGGTTGAGTGCCGGTCTGGAGCCGCTGCGCGGACTCGACGGCGTCGCCGACGTACGGGTGCGCGGGGCGATCGGCGTCGTCGCACTCGACCGCGACGTCGACATGGTCGCGGCGACCGATGCGGTCCTGGACGCGGGCGTGTGGCTGCGCCCCTTCCGCAACCTGATCTACACGATGCCGCCGTTGATCGTCGACGACGCCGATCTGGCGACTCTGACGGCTGGACTCGGCGCCGGGGTCTGGGCATCGCTGGCGGCCGCCGAGACTGCCGAGGTCTCCGAGACCGCCCATGTCTCCGCGACCGCCCAGGCCTCCGCGACGGGGGTCCTCGCATGAGCGCGCCGTGGCTCGCCGAGGTCGCCGAGCGGACCGTCGCCGCCGGTCTGCATCGGGCGCCGGTCGCCCGCCAGGCCAACGGCAGTGAGATCAACCTGGCCTCCAACGACTACCTCGGGCTGTCCACGCACCCGGAGGTGATCGCCGGCGCCCACGCCGGAGTCGACGCGTGGGGGACCGGGTCGACGTCGTCGCGCCTGGTGGTGGGCACCACCCAGGCGCATCTGGACTTCGAGGACGACATGGCCCGATTCCTCGGCGCCGAGGCTGCGCTCGTCTTCTCGTCGGGCTATCTCGCGAACATCGGTGCGATCACCGCTCTCGTCGGGCGCGGCGATCTCATCGTCAGCGACACCGGTACGCATGCGTCGCTGATCGACGGGTGTCGGCTCTCCCGCGCCCGCGTGGTCGTCGTCGATCGCGGCGACCACGAGGCCGTACGACGTGTCCTCGCCGACCGGTCGGAGCCGCGGGCGCTGGTCGTCACCGATTCGGTGTACAGCGTCGACGGGCGACTGGCACCCCTGCGTGAGCTGTACGCGGCAGCGCGCGAGGGCGGTGCGACGATGCTCGTCGACGAGGCCCATGCCGTCGGAGTGCGCGGCCCGGGCGGCCGCGGTCTGGTCGCCGAATGCGGGCTCGCCGGATCCGACGGGTTGATCGTGACCGCGGTCTGCTCCAAATCGCTCGCCGCCCAGGGCGGTGTGGTCGCGGGGTCGCGGCTGCTGCGTGATCATCTGATCGACCATGCGCGGACGTTCATCTTCGACACCGGGCTCAACCCGGCCGCCGTCGGCGCCGCGCACGCGGCGTTGCGCGTCCTGATGGACCGTCCCGAACTCCCGTTGCGCCTCCGGTCGAACGCGCAGCGGATCGCGGCCGCGCTCGGCGCGCCGGCACCCGATTCGGCCGTCGTGTCGCTGATCGTCGGCGACCCGGTGGCCGCCGTGACCGCTGCGGGCATCTGCCGCGATCGCGGGGTGCTCGTCGGATGCTTCCGGCCGCCGTCGGTGCCCGAGGGCACCTCGAGGCTGCGCCTGACAGTCCGCGCCGACGTCGACGAGGCCACCCTGGACCTGGTCGCCGACGTGGTGCGCGACGCGTTGGCCGAGGTCGGGAGAACCGACGTGGAGACCGTCCGATGACCTCGACCCTCGTGATCACCGGGACGGGCACCGACGTCGGGAAGACGATCGTCGTCGCCACCCTCGCCGCGGCGGCGCAGGCGGCGGATCTGCGCGTGGGCGTCGTCAAGGCCGCGCAGACCGGCGTCGCACCGGGCGACCCCGGCGACCTCGCCGTGGTCACCGAACTCGTCGGCGACCTGCCGATCCGCGAAGGCGCCCGCTACCCGGAACCGCTCGCACCGGAGACGGCCGCACGCCGCTCCGGCCTTCCGTTCGTGACCCTCGCCGACATCCGCGGAGCGGTCGCCGACCTGGCGGCCGTCTGCGACCTCGTGCTCGTCGAGGGGGCGGGCGGCGTGCTCGTCCGGTTGGCGCCGGAGCTGACCGTCGTCGATGTGGCACTCGACCTCGACGCGCCGGTCGTCGTCGTGACCGATCCGGGGCTCGGCACGCTCAACCACACCGAACTCACCGTCCGCGAGCTCCGGCGCGCCGGCGTCGCCGTCGCCGGGCTGATCATCGGGTCGTGGCCCGAGGAGCCCGATCTGGCGATGACGTGCAACCGTGCCGATCTCGTCCGGCTCACCGAGACTCCGATCGTCGGCGTCGTTCCCGCCCGGGCAGGCACCCGCGATCGCGCCGACTTCCGAGCCGCGGCCCCCGAGTGGGTCGATCGAACCCTCTTCTCAGCTCACCAGAATCCAGCCCCACGACAGGAGAACACCGCATGACCACCACCGAACAGGCGCGCGAGGGCGCGGCCACCGGCGACATCCTCGACATCGCTCGCGAACAGGTCCTCGAACGCGGCGTCGGACTCGACAAGGAGCAGGTGCTGCAGGTCCTGCAGCTGCCGGACGATCGCCTCACCGAGACGCTCGCGCTGGCACACGATGTACGGATGCGCTGGTGCGGTCCGGAGGTCGAAGTCGAGGGCATCATCTCCCTCAAGACCGGCGGCTGCCCCGAGGACTGCCACTTCTGCAGCCAGTCGGGACTGTTCGCGTCCCCGGTCCGCAGCGCCTGGATCGACATCCCGTCTCTCGTCGAGGCGGCTAAGCAGACCGCGAAGACCGGTGCCACCGAGTTCTGCATCGTCGCCGCGGTCCGTGGTCCCGACAAGCGTCTGCTGGCTCAGGTCGCGGCCGGCATCGAGGCGATCCGCAACGAGGTCGACATCCAGATCGCGTGCAGTCTCGGCATGCTCACCCAGGAACAGGTCGACGAGCTCGCCGCCATGGGCGTCCATCGTTACAACCACAACCTCGAGACCGCGCGCAGCCACTTCCCGAACGTCGTCACCACCCACACGTGGGAGGAGCGTTGGGGCACCCTGCGGATGGTGCGCGACGCCGGCATGGAGGTGTGCTGCGGAGGCATCCTCGGCATGGGCGAGACCCTGGAGCAGCGCGCCGAGTTCGCCGCCGACCTCGCCTCGCTCGACCCGGACGAGGTGCCGCTGAACTTCCTGAACCCGCGTCCGGGCACGCCGTTCGGCGACCTCGACGTGCTCCCGGCCTCCGAGGCCCTCAAGTCGGTGGCCGCGTTCCGACTCGCGTTGCCGCGCACCATCCTGCGGTTCGCGGGCGGTCGCGAGATCACGCTCGGCGACCTCGGTGCCGAACAGGGCATCCTGGGCGGCATCAACGCGGTGATCGTCGGCAACTATCTGACGACGCTCGGCCGACCGGCCGAATCCGACCTCGATCTGCTGTCGGACCTGTCGATGCCGATCAAGGTGCTCAATGACACGATCTGACGCCGGGGCGACGGCGTGTACCGTCGTGGACGCGACCGCGTCGACGAGGAGGCAGAGATGATCGGTACCGACCCCGTGGGGACCCGAACGGTTCCCGGACCGCTCGCCGAGCCACTGAAGTACGGCGTCTTCACCGGTGTCGAGCTGGAGTTGCAGGCCGACGACGCGGTGCCCGCTGCGGCCCGACTCGGCCTCGAACCGGCGCGTTTCTGCGGCCAGTGCGGCCGTCGGATGGTGGTGCAGGTCCGCCCCGACGGGTGGGACGCCCGTTGTTCGCGCCACGGCGTCGTCGATTCGACGGAGCTCGAACGTCGATGACCGCCGCCGCACCCGCTCCCACGACCGTGTCCGCCCGGAAGAAGCCGGACATCCGCACGGCGATCGTGTTCATCGTCGTCGTGCTGGCACTGTCGGTGCTGGTCGGCGGACTGTGGGTGTGGCTCTCGCCGCCGGTCGACGTGACCGTCGACAAGCCCGGCGACGGGACGTTCGACGAGGGCTCCATAGCGAACCTGTTCGGCGGGGTGGCGACGTTCGCATTCCTGTCCTTCGCCCTGGGCGCGGTGCTCGCGTTGGCGGCCTGGTTCGGTCTCCGGTCGATGCGCGGGGTGCAGGGGCTGGTGCTGACCACCGTCATCGCGATCGTCTCGTCCGGTCTGGCGATGGACATAGGAACGCGCATCGCGAAGGCCGTGCGGCCGACGTTCGACCCGAACGTGCCGGGCGACTACCGGTTCACCGTGCGGCTGTGGTTCGATTCGGACGTCTCGCAGCCGTGGCTGCTGTTGATCTGCGCGCCGACCACCGCGGTGATCGTCTATCTGATCTGCGTCCTCACCGCGAAGAACCCGACGCTGCGTCCCGATGAGCCCGCCGCGGATCCCGGGTGGACGCCGGTCGCGGCGCCGTCACATGGGTGGCCGCAGGGTGGCGAACTCGTCGGTCACCCGCAGTACGGTGTCGGCGAAGGCGTACAGACTGGGTGGGCGCCCACCGGAGCGTCCGGTCCGGCCGACGGTGCCGGTGGAGACGACCACCCCGCGCCTCGACAGGATCCGTAGCAGATTGGTCGCGTCGACGGTGTACCCGAGCGCCGCGCCGTAGATCTCCGACAGTTCCGACATGGAGAACGCGCCCGGGGCCAGCGCGAACGCGATGTTCGTGTACGAGAGCTTCGCGGCCAACCGCTGTCGGGCCTGGTCGATGATCTGCGCGTGGTCGTAGGCCAGGGCGGGGAGCTCGGCGACGTCGACCCAGGCCACGTCGTCGGAGGTCCGGTCCGCGGGGATGTCGCGGGGGACCAGCCCGAGGAACGTCGACGCGACGGTCCGATGCTGTGGCACCCGGTCCGGATCGGAGAACACGGTCAGCTGCTCGAGATGGGCGACGCGGGTGAGCTGCGCCTGCTCGGACAGATGGCGGCGTGCCGAGGCCGACAGCGTGTCCCGATCACCGATGTCGCCGCCGGGCAGCGACCACTCGCCGTCTCGCCGCACCAGTAGAACATGCAGCGTGTGGCCTGCGTCGGCGCATTCGCGCACCTGGAACACCGCGGTCAGGACTTCGACGTGCACGGACTCGGGCATGAAGCGAGTCTATGCGGGCGTGACGGCCGGGCCGACGAGGGCTGTCCCGGGCGAGGTCGGAGTCCGGATCGGCGTCGACACGACGACGCCGGGAATCGTGGGAGGAATCCGTGCGCCGCCCGTTCCGTCGTACGGTGCGAACGCCGTCACATCGTTCGGTGATACGATGGCCGCGAGGTTATCGATCAACAGTCGGAAACCCGCAGACCTGCTCCGCGACACGGCCCGTCGTCGGAGGCGATGCGAATGGAGCTCCCGCCATGACCACTGGAACCATGATCACCCGGACCGAGACCGATCTCGGCATGCCCGATCCCCGCCACGGCATTCCCGCAGCCTACGGGGGAGTCGACGCCGACGCCGCGTGGGCCGCCGAGATCAAGCGGCTCGCGAAGGCGCGCAATGCGACGATCCTCGCCCACAACTACCAGCTGCCCGCGATCCAGGACATCGCCGACCACGTCGGCGACTCCCTGGCGCTGTCCCGGATCGCCGCCGAAGTCGAGGCCGACGAGATCATCTTCTGCGGTGTGCACTTCATGGCCGAGACCGCGAAGATCCTCTCGCCCGAGAAGCGCGTCCTGATCCCGGACGAACGCGCCGGGTGCTCGCTCGCCGACTCGATCACCGCCGACGATCTGCGTGCGTGGAAGGCCGACTACCCGGACGCTCTGGTGGTCTCGTATGTGAACACGACGGCCGAGGTGAAGGGACTGACCGACATCTGCTGTACCTCGTCGAACGCCGTCGATGTCGTCGCGTCGATCGATCCGGATCGTGAGGTCCTGTTTCTGCCGGACCAGTTCCTCGGCGCGCACGTCAAGCGTGAGACCGGCCGCGACAACATCCACATCTGGGCGGGCGAGTGCCACGTGCACGCGGGCATCAACGGAGACGAGTTGACCGATCAGGTCGATTCGCACCCGGATGCGGCGCTCTTCATTCACCCGGAGTGCGGTTGCGCGACGAGCGCACTCTACCTCGCCGGCGAGGGAACGGTCCCGCAGGATCGCGTGCAGATCCTGTCGACCGGCGGAATGATCGACGCCGCCCGGGCGACGCATGCGAAGCAGGTCCTCGTCGCGACCGAGGTCGGCATGCTGCACCAGCTGCGGCGCGCGGCGCCCGAGGTCGACTTCCAGGCCGTGAACTCGCGTGCGGCCTGCCCGTACATGAAGATGATCACCCCCGCGGCACTGCTGCGCTGTCTCACCGAGGGCAAGGACGAGGTCCATGTGGCGCCCGACGTCGCCGAGCGCGCCCGCCTGTCGGTGGAGCGGATGATCGCGATCGGCAACCCGGGAGGAGGCGAATGACGTCGTTCATCGGGTCGGAGTCCGCATCCGGCGAACTCGTCCTCGACGTCGACGAGGATCTGCTCGCGTTGATCCGTACCGCGCTGATCGAGGATCTGCGGTACGGCCCGGACATCACTTCGCTGGCCACGGTCCCCGACGATGCCACGGCGGAGGCGAAGATCGTCTCACGCCAGCACGGCGTGGTGGCCGGTCTGCCCGCGGTGCTCGCCGTGTTCGACCAGGTGATCGGTGAGGGAGGCTACGAGGTATCCGCGCGGATCGACGACGGTTCGACCGTCGAGCCCGGCACTGTGGCACTCGCGGTGACCGCTCCGACGCGGTCGCTGCTCACCGCCGAACGCACCGCCCTCAACCTGCTGTGCCACCTGTCCGGCATCGCGACCGCGACCGCGGCCTGGGTGGCGGCCGTCGATGGGACGAACGCCAAGATCCGTGACTCCCGTAAGACGATGCCGGGGATGCGCGCCCTGCAGAAGTACGCGGTTCGCGCGGGCGGTGGCGTCAACCACCGTATGGGTCTCGGCGACGCCGCGCTGATCAAGGACAACCACGTCGTCGCTGCCGGAGGTGTCGCGAACGCTCTCGAGGCGGTGCGTGCCGTCGCCCCCGAGATGCCGGTCGAGGTGGAGGTCGACTCGCTGGCCCAGTTCGACGAGGTCCTGGCATTGAACCCGCAGCTGGTGTTGCTGGACAACTTCGAGCCCTGGGAGACCCAGATGGCCGTCCAGCGTCGAGACGCGAAGGCGCCGGAGACCAAGCTGGAATCCTCGGGAGGACTCTCGCTCGAGGCGGCCATGGACTACGCGCGGACCGGCGTCGACTATCTCGCCGTCGGCGCCCTCACTCATTCGGTGACCGTGCTCGACTTCGGACTGGACATGTAGGTCCCGGTTCGCTCGGGCCGATCGGGTTCGGCTCGTCTCAGGCCGCGTCAGCGGTCTCGTGGATCGTCAACGTCCGTCGCGCATGGGACCGGATCGGCACGCCCTCGTTGCTCGAACCGGCGCCGTCGGCCGGCGGGACGAACCACGGGTGCCCGTCGTCGCCGATGAACACCGTCCATCCGCCGTGATGGACCAGCGTGTGGCAGCGCCGACAGAGCAGGACGCCGTTCTCGATGCCGGTCTCACCGCCCTCGGACCAGGGGACGACGTGGTGGATGTCGCACCAGCTCGCCGGTCGGCCGCAGCCGGGTCGGGCACAGCACTGGTCGCGGACCAGGAGCGCTCGCCGCATCGCTGAGGTGAACAGCCGTTGTTCGCGTCCGACGTGCAGTGGCGCCCCGGTCGCATCGACGGTGACCGCTGAGATCGCGGAGTCGCACAGCACGAGCGCGACAGTCGCGGTCGAGACCGGGCCGGTGAAGACGGTCGAGGCAACCGGACTCCGCCCGATCGGCGGCGATCCGCCGACCGACCGGCCCGCGGGAATCACCAGCGTCGCGTGGGGGAGGACCCCGCCCGACGTCGGACGGTCGGACCGGGACAGGTACGCCCGAACGATCTGACCGAACGCGTCGGCCCGGCGTTGCTTGCCCGACCGCTTGTCGGGCGAGCCGTCTGCCTCGGCCACCGGTTGCATCAACGGATCCAAGGCCTGTGACAGCTCCTCCCCGGTCAACACGTCGAGGTCGATCTCCGCGGTCAGGCGACCCTCGTCGTTCGACGACAACGTCATCTCGTTGAGCTCGGCGTTCTCGGCGACTGGAATCGCATCGGACTCGGCGCCGTCGCCGCCTGCCGCGATCGCGAACTCGCGTGCCCGCTTGTCGATATCGCCCGGAGTGTCCTGCGCCAGCAGCTTCCGAGTGAGCGAGACCTTCGTCTCGTCGTCGAGCGGGACGCGCTTCTGGACGAAGTCGACTCCGCGGCCGACGGCGTCGGCCTTCTCCGGAGCGAGTGATCCGTCGCGCATGCCCTGTGCGACCGCCGGCAGGGCGTCCGCATGGACTCCGTTGCGGACGGTTCGATACGCGACCGCAGGCGGTACGCCGATCTCGGTCAGCAGTGCCGCCGGCGAGCGGAGCTTCTTCCGTCCCGGAATCCCGATCCGGGACGCGGCCGATACGAGCTGCGTCTGGACCGCATCGACGAGATTGCGCAGTCGCGCGGTCTCGACGAGTGCCGCCAGCACCTCGGCATCATCGACGCCGACGTGCGAGAGGCGATCGAGGCGCGCAATCAGCCGCGGGCTGTCCTCGGCTGTGCCTTCGTCGGCGGTGAGCGGTGCGAGTTCGTCGACCAGCCGGTCGGCAAACTCGCTGATGAGTGAAGTGAACATGGCACCCTCCTTTCATTGAGGGGCGTCGAGCGTGACGAACGTTGCCGCGAAGCCGTCGCGGCGGTACGTGACGTGGAACATGCGATCAGTCGCCATCGAGTGGCCGTGGGCTCGACCGTTCCGGGTCACGTCCCGGAACGGGGTGCCGTCGCCACGCCCTTCGCTGCAGTTCGATCCCACCGGGGATCGCTTACCGCGAAGTCGCCTGCGGGGCGACGGCTATGTAGTTCTCAAACAACGTGTGACACAAATCATACGCTCACATGTTCGATAGCACAAGAGTTCGATCAGCGCGCATTCTGCGCCTCGTGCGTGGTGGCGCGGCGTGTCTCATCGCCATGTCGTCGCCGTGGCAGACGATGTCGGTCGTCGGCCATGCCGCGACCAGCGAGCGGCTCAGTCCGTCGTTCTCGCGGACGGTCCGCCAGTCCGCGCGTCGCGATGCCGGATCGACGAACAGACTGAATTCCGGCCAGAGTGCTCGCAGCCTTCTCCTCGCGTACGACATCCTGACCCCGACATCCTGACCCGGCGACCTGTCCCGCGCACTCCGCGTCCGGCGATCACGCGTTCAGTACGCGCGAGTGCCCGGCCGCAACGACCGCGGCGCATCGGTGAACTCGATCCAACGGAAGTCGCGGAGCTCCTCCATCAATAGGCGGGTCGAGTCTTCACGCCACTGGTATCGGGGATGTCCCGCGGACGGCGTGAGCAGTCGCTGGGCCGGATGATCGGCGCTCGAGGCGAAGCGGAGCAGCGACTGTCGCCAGGTCGGCCAGTCGCCGAGGACCTCGTGCAGGGCAACGAGCTCGCGGGCGAAGTCCGGCCCGAAGGCGTTGAGCTCGGCGGGTGGGAAGATGTCGTCGAACCGGGCGCGGACGGCTTCGGCGACGGGCCGTGTTCGGTGCGGACGGACGCCTCGGTTGAACTCGCCGCGTGTCAACTCGCCCCTGGCCACGCCACTCGGGCGATGTCCGAGGTGGATCCCGTTGCCCGCCGGACACCGATACGGCTGCACGTCGAACGTGCTGTGCCGACGTGCGGCGCGGCGCGCGGCCTGACGGCTGGTGAACGACACCTTGGCGCAGACGGCGCACCGCCCGGTCGTCGGCGGCGAACTGCGGTTCACGATGGTCTCCTCATCGGCTCGACAGCGGGTGTGCTCCAGCGATGATCGGACCGTATCGCCCGCCTCCGACAGCGGCTCAGGCGTTCGGTCGGGTGGTGGCGTCACCACCGTCCGGACAGTCGACCGCCACGATGTCCGCGTCGCGCGGACGGCGAGCCGGTCGCGACGCACGCACGCGATACACGTCGTTCTCGCCCGACGCTCCGCACGCGCAGGGGTCGGAGCGAGGTCGGGAGTCTCGTCGAGGACGATGACGTCGGAGATCGTCGCGGGCGGATCGGCCGGAGAGCCCGCGTCGTCGGAGGGTCCGGCGGTGAGCAGACGTGCACAACGCCCGGCCCGGAGCGCGGCCGTCGGGCATCATGGTCGGCGATGACTCACTTCGTGCACTCCGCGCCTCTCGTCGAACTCGATCCAGCCACGCTGCACGGGATATTGAAGCTGCGGGTCGACGTGTTCGTCGTCGAACAGAACTGTCCGTATCCGGAGATCGACGGCCGGGACGCGGAGGCGAGCACGGTGCACTACTGGTGCGCCGATCCGGACGGGAGTCCGATCGCGACCGCGCGCCTGCTGGTCGACGAACTGCCCGATGGCACCACGCAGATGCGGATCGGTCGCGTGTGCACCCGGCACGAACTCCGGGGGACCGGACTGACCAGGGCGATCCTCGACGCCGTCGTCACCGAGATCGGTGAGCGGCCGAGTGTCCTCGACGCACAGAAGCACCTCGAGTCGATGTACGGCCGCTGGGGTTACGTCGCCGACGGCCCGGAGTTCCTAGAGGACGGGATACCTCATGTCCCGATGCGCCGCGTCGGACGACCGCACGATCCGGTCAGCTGACGGCACGACGGTCCGCCGTCACGACGTCCACGCCCGCGCGATCAGCTCGGTCAGGACCGATGCGTCGACGTCGGCGAGGCGCGCGATGTACAGGCACCCTTTTCCGGTCGTGTGCGGGCCGAGCCCGTCGAGGAGGTCGCCGTTGGAGCCGTCGGCGGTGAGACCGTACAGCGTGAGGGCCTGGCGGCGCGGCGAGAGCCCGACCGCGAACCACTCGTGTTCGCGGCCGTCAGCAGTGCGGTAGGGGCGGTCGCCGAATCCGATGATCGACGGCCCCCACATCGAGGGGTCCTCGCCGATCGTGTCGCGGATCAGCCGGACCGCGGCGACGGTGTCGTCGCGTCGTCGGGCGTTCGGCACCGCCGCGATGAAATCCTCGACGGAGGCGTCGGTACGGCGGGTCGTCGGCATGAATCGAGGGTAGCCGTCGGCGACGGTTCGATCCGGCACCGTCCCGCGCACCGCGCGGAGGTCTCCGCGACCACGGTCCACCCGCAAACAGTTTGCGCGCACCGCATATCCTGGTGAGAACCCACCATCCATCGAGAAAAGAGATTCACATGCTCGCCCGCACCGATCTGCGGGGCACGGTCCCGACGCTGAGCCAACTGCGTCGCGCGCTGCCTCGTGGCGGAACCGACGTCAACGCCGTGCTGCCTCGCATCACTCCCGTCGTCGAAGCGGTCGCCGAGCATGGGTCCACGGCTGCGCTCGACTACACCGAACAGTTCGACAAGATCCGGCCGACCAGCGTGCGCGTGCCCGCAGCGGTCATCGCCGCCGCCCGCGAGAATCTCGACGCCGACGTCACGGCCGCGCTCGACGAGTCGATCCGACGCGCCCGCATGGTTCACGCCGAGCAGAGACGTCAGACCACCGTCACCCAGGTGGTACCCGGCGGCAGCGTCGCCGAGAAGTGGATTCCGGTGCGCCGCGTCGGCCTCTACGTGCCGGGCGGCAACGCCGTGTACCCGTCGAGCGTCATCATGAACGTGGTTCCCGCCCAGGAGGCCGGCGTCGGCTCGCTCGTCGTCGCCTCGCCCGCGCAGGCCGACTTCGGCGGGTGGCCGCACCCGACGATCCTGGCCGCATGCTCGCTGCTCGGCGTCGACGAGGTGTGGGCGGTCGGCGGCGCTCAGGGCATCGCGCTCCTGGCGTACGGCGGCACCGACACCGATGGCGAGACCCTCGACCCGGTCGACCTGATCACCGGCCCCGGCAACATCTTCGTCACCGCGGCCAAACGCCTCGTCCGCGGGGTGGTCGGCATCGACTCCGAGGCCGGGCCCACCGAGATCGCGATCCTCGCCGACGACTCCGCCGACCCGACGGTCGTCGCCTCCGACATGGTGAGCCAGGCCGAACACGACGTCCTCGCCGCGTCGGTGCTGGTCACCGACAGTGAAGCGCTCGCCGACGCCGTCGACGCGGCCGTGCAGCAGGCCGCGAACGCCACCAAGCACACCGAGCGGGTCACACAAGCGCTCGAGGGCAAGCAGTCGGGCATCGTCCTGGTCGACGATCTCGACGCAGGCGTCGCCGTCGTCGACGCCTATGCCGCCGAGCACCTCGAGATCCAGACACGCGACGCGGCCGCGGTGGCCGACCGCATCACCAGCGCGGGCGCGATCTTCGTCGGCGCCTATTCGCCGGTCAGCCTCGGCGACTACTGCGCGGGCTCGAACCACGTTCTGCCGACCACCGGCTCGGCCAAGTACGCCTCGGGTCTGTCGGTGCAGACGTTCCTGCGCGGCGTCCACGTCATCGACTACGACCGCGACGCTCTGCGCGATGTGGCCGGTCACGTCGTGACCCTGGCCGACGCCGAAGACCTGCCCGCCCACGGCGAAGCCGTGACCGCACGATTCGCGGGCGAGCAGTGAGCGGCGTGTCTCGAAGCCACTCGACCGGCGGAGACGGCTCGACCGGCGTCGGCGGGCGATTCACCCTCGCGGACCTGCCCCTGCGAGACGATCTGCGCGGAAAGTCGGCCTACGGTGCACCGCAGCTGCGGGTGCCGGTGATTCTCAACACCAACGAGAACCCGCACCCGCCGAGCCAGGCGCTGGTCGACGACGTCGCGAAAGCGGTCGGCAGTGCGGCCGAGGAACTGCACCGGTACCCGGACCGCGATGCGATCGACCTGCGCACCGACCTCGCCGCGTATCTGTCCCGTGCGACCGGCGTGTCGCTGACCGTCGACAACCTGTGGGCCGCGAACGGATCCAACGAGATCCTGCAGCAGATCCTGCAGGCGTTCGGCGGCCCGGGCCGCACCGCGATGGGGTTCGTCCCGTCGTACTCGATGCACCCGATCATCTCCGATGGAACCCAGACCGAGTGGGTTCCCGCGCACCGCGCGGACGACTACGGACTCGACGTCGACGCCGCGATCGCCGCGATCGCCGAGCACCGGCCCGACGTGGTCTTCGTGACCTCGCCGAACAACCCGACGGGAGAGAGCCTGCCCGCCGCCGACGTCGCCGCGATCGTGCGCGCCGCACCCGGCGTCGTGATCGTCGACGAGGCGTACGCAGAGTTCTCCGACGAGCCGAGCGCCGTGACCCTGCTCGACGAGTACGGTGCCAAGCTGATCGTCTCGCGCACCATGAGCAAGGCGTTCGCGTTCGCGGGCGGCCGCCTCGGTTACCTCGCGGCCGCTCCGGCCATGATCGAGGCGCTCCTGCTGGTCCGCCTGCCGTACCACCTGTCGGTGATCACGCAGGCCGCCGCGCGCGCCGCGCTCCAGCACAGTGCCGAGACCCTCGGATCGGTGACCGCGCTGGTCGCCGAGCGCGAGCGCGTCGTCGCCGCGCTCACTGAGATGGGGTTCGACGTGAGCCCGTCGAATGCCAACTTCATCCTCTTCGGCGAGTTCGCGGACGCACCCGCCACCTGGCAGCGTTACCTCGACGACGGCGTCCTGATCAGGGACGTCGGCCTTCCGGGGCGTCTGCGTGCGACGATTGGACTGCCCGCCGAGAACGACGCCTTCCTGGCCGTCAGCGAGAAGCTGGCCGCCACCGACCGAAAGCAGTGAGTGTGACCATGCCAGGCCAGGCCCGCATCGCCCGCGTGGAACGGACGACGCGCGAGTCGTCGATCGTCGTCGAGATCAACCTCGACGGGACCGGCGTCACCGACATCGACACCGGGGTGCCGTTCTTCGACCACATGCTGACGGCGTTCGGCGCACACGGCAGCTTCGACCTCACGGTGCACGCGAAGGGCGACATCGAGATCGACGCCCACCACACGGTCGAGGACACCTCGATCGTGCTCGGCACCGCGATCGGGCAGGCGCTCGGCGACAAGAAGGGGATCCGCCGCTTCGGCGACGCATGGATCCCGATGGACGAGACCCTCGCGCAGGCGATCGTCGACGTCTCGGGGCGCCCCTACATCGTGCACACCGGCGAGCCCGAGCACCTGCTCACCGCCACCATCGGCGGCTACTCCGGCGGGGAACGCCCGTACTCGTCGTATTCGACGGTGATCAACCGCCACGTCTTCGAGTCGATAGCGCTCAATGCGCGCATCGCCCTGCACGTTCGCGTCCTGTACGGTCGCGACCAGCACCACATCACCGAGGCCGAGTTCAAGGCCGTCGCCCGCGCTCTGCGAGAGGCCGTCGAGCCGGATCCGCGGGTGAGCGGCGTGCCGTCGACGAAGGGGACCCTGTGATCGCAGCGACGACGAGGTGCGCGACGAAGGGGAGGGCACGGTGACCCGGAAGGTCGCGCTCCTCGATTACGGGTCGGGCAATCTCCGATCCGCACAGCGCGCTCTGGAACGCGCGGGCGCCGAAGTGGAGATCACCGCCGACTTCGACACCGCGCTCAACGCCGAAGGGCTGTTGGTCCCGGGTGTCGGCGCCTTCGCCGCCTGCATGGAGGGGCTGCTCGCCGTCCGCGGTGAACGGATCATCGGACGGCGTCTCGCCGGCGGCCGACCGGTCCTGGGCATCTGCGTCGGCATGCAGATCCTGTTCGGCCGAGGCGTCGAATTCGGTGTCGACACTCCCGGCTGCGACGAATGGCCGGGGTCGGTCACCCGCTTGCAGGCCGACGTGCTTCCGCACATGGGATGGAACTCGGTCGACGCCCCGGACGACTCCGCGCTCTTCGCGGGCATCGACGACGACGCGCGCTTCTACTTCGTCCACTCGTACGGCGTGCAGTCGTGGGAGATGGACTCCGACGGCTCGAAGATCGCGCCGCCGAAGCTGACGTGGGCCGATCACGGGGGGCCGTTCCTGGCCGCCGTCGAGAACGGCCCGCTGTCGGCGACCCAGTTCCATCCGGAGAAGTCCGGCGACGTGGGGGCCCACCTGCTGAGAAACTGGATCGAGGGCCTGTAGATGGGGGAGAAGAAGCGATCGGCGTCGGCCGACTTCTCGTTCGGGCGGCTGGTCGCCTATGCATTGGGAGCCGCCACCGGCGTCATCGTGGTGGCGGCGATCGTCATCCTGTTCGTCGCACAGGTGTCGGCGACGGCGGCGCTGATCGTCGCCCTCGTCGCGGTGGTGGCGATCGTCGGTGTGATCGCGCTGGTCTCGCGGCGGATGATGGCCGGAGTGCAGGCCGAGATCGATGAGCGACGTGCCGCGGCAGCGGCACGCGAAGAGGAAACGGGAACTGAACGCAATGGGTAACACTCTGGAGCTGCTGCCTGCGGTCGACGTCGTCGATGGGCAGGCGGTCCGCCTGGTGCAGGGCGAAGCCGGATCGGAGACCTCGTACGGGTCGCCGCGCGACGCCGCACGGGCCTGGCAGGCGGGCGGTGCGCGGTGGGTGCACCTGGTCGATCTCGATGCGGCCTTCGGTCGCGGCGACAACCGTGCGCTCCTCGCCGAGGTGGCGAGCGAACTCGACATCCATGTGGAGCTCTCCGGCGGGATCCGCGACGATGGGACCCTCGCCGCGGCCCTCGCCACCGGCGCGACCCGTGTCAATCTCGGCACCGCGGCCATCGAGAACCCGCAGTGGTGTGCGCGGGCGATCGCCGAGCACGGAGACAAGATCGCGGTCGGTCTCGACGTGCTGCGGGAGAACGGCTCGTGGCGGGTGCGCGGTCGCGGCTGGGTCACCGACGGCGGCGACCTCTGGGCCACCCTGGAGCGGTTGAACAACGACGGCTGTGCGCGGTACGTCGTGACCGATGTCAGCAAGGACGGCACCCTGACCGGACCGAACCTGGACCTCCTCGCGCAGGTCGCGCGCGCCACCGACGCCCCCGTCGTCGCCTCCGGAGGCGTGTCGACGATCGCCGATCTCGTCGCGATCGCCGAACTCACCGATCTCGGAGTGGAGGGCGCCATCATCGGCAAGGCCCTCTACGCGGGTCGGTTCACCCTGCCCGACGCCCTGGCGGCGGTGTCCGCGACGAAGTGAGCGCCATGCCCCCTCGCGCCGATCTCGACTTGCCGCGTCTGCTCGCGGCGGCCGAGCGCGTGCTCGACTCGGTCGAGCAGACGTTCTCCGACGGTCTCGGCGCCCCGCGTGCGGTCGGCAAGTCCGGCGACGACTTCGCGACCGAGGTCGACCTGTCGCTCGAACGTCGGATCGCGCTCGAACTGCAGGACCGGACCGGGATAGGCGTGCACGGTGAGGAGTTCGGCGGTCCGCCCGCCGACTCCGGCCCGGTATGGATCCTCGATCCGATCGACGGTACGTACAACTACTCGGTCGGTCTTCCGCTCGCCGCGATGCTGCTGGCGCTGGCCGTCGACGGCGAGCCGGTGCTCGGATTGACGCGCCTGCCGTTGTTGAACCAGCGGTACGCGGGTGTGGTCGGCGGCGGATTCACCGCGAACGGCGTGGCCGCCGATCCGCTGCCGCCGACGCCGTTGACGACGGCGGTGATCGGCTGCGGCGCGTTCAACGTGCGCTCGGGCGGCCGCTATCCGGGCGCGGGCCGAGCCGAACTGTACGGTGCGCTCAGCCATCGCGCGCGGCGGTTGCGGATGACCGGATCGACGGGAACCGACATGGCGTACGTCGCGGCGGGAATCTTCGGCGGCGCGGTCTCGTTCAGCTATCACGCGTGGGACAACGCCGCCGGTGCGGCGCTCGTCCGGGCCGCGGGCGGCGTGGCGACCGACGTCCACGGCGAGCCGTGGCGGGTGGGCTCGGCGTCGCTGGTGACCGGCGGACCGCGACTGCACGAAGAACTCCTCCAGGTCATCGCCGACAGCGGTGTGGCCGACGATGACGAGACAGACGAAAGCAAGGTGGATCAGTGAGTGTCGCGGTACGCGTCATCCCATGCCTGGACGTCGACGACGGCCGGGTGGTGAAGGGCGTCAACTTCGCGAATCTGCGCGACGCCGGCGACCCCGTCGAACTGGCCGCGAGGTACGACGCCGAGGGCGCCGACGAACTGACCTTCCTCGACGTCACCGCGTCGAGTTCGGGACGCTCGACCATGATCGACGTGGTCCGACGCACCGCCGACCAGATCTTCATCCCGCTGACCGTCGGCGGCGGCATCCGCACGGTCGACGACGTCGATACGATGCTGCGCGCGGGTGCGGACAAGGTCAGCGTCAACACCGCGGCCATCGCGCGCCCCGAAGTACTCGACGAGATGAGTCGCCGTTTCGGCTCGCAGTGCATCGTGCTGTCGGTCGACGCACGGACGGTGCCCGATGAACGCGGCGTGGAGTCGTCCGTTCCCTCGGGATGGGAAGTCACCACGCACGGCGGCCGCCGCGGAACCGGCATCGACGCCGTCGCGTGGGCGCGTCGCGGTGCCGAACTCGGCGTCGGCGAGATCCTGCTCAACTCGATGGACGCCGACGGCACCAAGGACGGTTTCGACCTGCGGATGATCGAAGCCGTTCGCGCGGCGGTCACCATCCCGGTGATCGCGTCGGGCGGTGCCGGCGAGGCGGCCGATTTCGCGCCCGCCGTTCGCGCGGGCGCCGACGCCGTCCTGGCCGCGTCGGTGTTCCACTTCGGCGATCTGACGATCGGCCAGGTCAAGGACGCGATGCGCGCCGACGGCATCGTCGTCCGCTGATTCCCACCCATTCTCGAGGACCCATCATGGCATTGCCCGAAGAACTCGCCGCCAAACTCAAGCGCGGACCGGACGGACTGTTCGCGGCCATCGCGCAGGAGCGTGAGACCGGTACCGTCCTGATGCTCGCGTGGATGGACGACGAAGCGCTCGAACGCACTCTGGCCACCCGCAAGGGCACCTACTACTCGCGGTCGCGGCAGCAGTACTGGGTCAAGGGCGAGACGAGCGGACACACCCAGTACGTCCACGACGTGCGCCTGGACTGCGACGGCGACGCACTGCTGCTCATCGTCGATCAGATCGGTCCCGCCTGCCACACCGGCAACCACAGCTGTTTCGACACCGAGCCGCTCGAGTTCACCGACTCGGTCGACATCACCGACCAGGAAGGACGTTGACATGCCGTTGATCCAGATCTCGCAGACGCAGGGACTGTCGGACGCCGTGAAGCGCGAGACGATCGCCGCGGTCACCGACGCCTATGCGAAGGCGACGGGCAAGAACCCCGATTCGGTGTGGGTGACGATCACCGAGATCCCGCGCACGCAGTGGGGCGTCGGCGGGGAACCGCTCGGATGAGCACCGGTACCACCTCCCTGGCGGAGTTCCTCGACCTGGCCGCCGATCACCGCGTCGTGCCGGTCACTCGCAAGGTGCTCGCCGACTCGGAGACACCGCTGTCGGCGTACCGCAAGCTGGCGGGCGACCGGGACGCCACGTTCCTCCTCGAATCGGCGCCCAACGGTCAGTCGTGGTCGCGCTGGTCGTTCATCGGCTCGGGCTCGACGGGTCTGACCGTCTCCGACGACGAAGCGCACTGGTGGGGGGCCGTCCCGGCGGGTGCGCCGGTCGGCGGCGACCCGCTGACCGCACTCGCCGAATCGCTGCGTCTCCTGCAGACCGAGGCGCTTGCCGGCATGCCGCCGCTGACCGGCGGCTTCGTCGGATTCATGGCGTACGACTTCGTGCGACGACTGGAGCGGATACCGTCGCTCGTCGACGACGATCTCGGTCTGCCGGACATGTTCTGGCTGCTGACCTCCGAGCTCGCCGCGTTCGATCACCACGAGGGCAGCATCACGCTGATCGCCAATGCGATCAACTGGGACGGTTCGGCCGACCGTGCCGAGGAGGCGTACGCCGACGCGGTGCGCCGCCTCGACGAGATGACGGCGGCCTTGGCCGCGTCGGCGCCGTCGACCGTGTCGACGTTCGAGCGGCCGACACCCGACTACGCCTCGCAGCGGACCCTGGACGAGTACCGGGTGATCGTCGACGAGGTCGTCGAGGCGATCCACGCCGGTGAGGCGTTCCAGGTGGTGCCGTCGCAGCGCTTCTCCATCGACACCGACGCCGACCCGATCGACGTGTATCGCGTGCTACGCGCCTCGAATCCGAGCCCGTACATGTATCTGGTCCGAATCCCCGGCGTCGACCGCGATCCGTTCACCATCGTCGGATCGTCGCCGGAGGCCCTGGTCACCGTCGCCGACGGCGTCGCCACGACGCATCCGATCGCGGGCACCCGGTGGCGCGGCTCCACCGAGGAGGAGGACCGACTCCTGGCCAAGGGACTCCTGGAGGACGAGAAGGAGAACTCCGAGCACCTGATGCTCGTCGACCTCGGCCGCAACGATCTCGGACGGGTCTGCGAACCGGGCACCGTCCGCGTCACCGACTACCGTCGCGTGGAGCGCTACAGCCACGTGATGCACCTGGTGTCGACGGTCTCCGGGCGGCTGCGCGAGGACAAACAGGCGCTCGACGCGGTCACCGCGTGTTTCCCGGCGGGCACCCTGACCGGCGCCCCGAAGGTCCGCGCGATGCAGATCATCGAGGAGCACGAGCTCACTCGACGCGGCACCTACGGCGGGATCGTCGGCTACCTCGACTTCGCGGGCGATGCGGACACGGCCATCGCGATCCGCACCGCGCTCATGTCCGGCGGCACCGCCTACGTGCAGGCGGGCGGCGGTGTGGTCGCCGACAGCGACGCCGAATACGAGTTCAACGAGGCCCGCAACAAGGCCACCGCGGTCCTGAACGCGGTCGCCGCCGCGGGTACCGTGACGCGGGTGGGCACAGAAGGAGACCGGGCATGACCGCATCCGACGGAGAACTGGCGGCCGCGGCGAAATCGATCGGCCGACGACGGCAGGGGATCGCTTCGCTGTTCCTGATCGCGGCCGCGCTGCTGCTGTGGATCTCGTCGCGGATGCGATGGGCCGAGGTGATCGCCGAGGACGGTCTCGGGGAGCCCCGCTCGTTCGACGTCCACGGTTCGGACTGGAGTCCGTGGCTGGTGGCGGTCGCGCTGCTGTTCGTCGCGGGTGTCGTCGCGCAGTTCGCCGTCCGCGGCTGGGCGCTGTGGTTGGTGGCCCTGATCCTCGCTCTGGCTGCGATCATGTCCGTGTTCCCCGGGATCTCCCTGATCGGGGAGGGCGCGAACAATCTGTTCGCCGCCCGGGCGATCGATCTGGATCCCAAGTATGACGTGCGGGCCGTTCTCGCATTCTCGACGCCCGGCTATGTGGTGATAGCCGGTGCGGTCTGCGCCGCGATCGCCGCGGTCTTCGTCGTGCGCGGCGCCGCGGCGGGCGGCATGTCGTCGAAGTACACCTCGCCCGCCGCCCGTCGCGAAGAGTTGGAGCGCAAGGTGTTCGCCGAGCGTGAGCGCGCCGCCCGCGGCGAGACGACCGAGTCCGACGGCAACGAGCGGCTGATGTGGGACTCTCTCGACAACGGACTGGATCCGACCGAGGATCGGGACTGACGGCGACGCTCACACGCTAGTGCGTCACGATGTCGTTCCCAGAAGCCCATTCTTCGACGTCGCGGCCTTCGATCGCCGCGGCCATCAGATCCGGGAACAGATCCGGTGTGCAGGCGAACGACGGGACGCCGATCGCCGACAGTTCGCCGGCCAGCTCGGCGTCGAACGACGGCGCGCCCGAGTCCGAGAGGGCCAGAAGAGCGATCATCGTGGCGCCGGAGTCGGCGATCGCCCGTGAGCGCTCCAGCAGTTCGTCGGCCACGCCGCCTTCGTACAGGTCGCTGATCAGGATCATGATCGTCTCGGTCGGCTTCGTGATGTGGCCCTGGCAGTAGGCGACGGCCCGGTTGATGTCGGTGCCGCCGCCGAGCTGCACGCCGAACAGCACGTCGACCGGATCATCCAGATCGTCCGTCAGATCCACGACGTTCGTATCGAACACCACGAGCCGCGTCGACACCGACGGCAGCGACGCGAGGACGGCGCCGAACACGCTCGCGAACGCCACGGACTCGGCCATCGATCCGGACTGGTCGATGGCGAGAATGATCTCGCGTTGGACCTGCGAGCGTCGTCGTGCGTAGCCGACGAGCTTCTCCGGGACCACCGTCCGGTACTCCGCTTGGTAGTGACGCAGATTCGCGGCGATCGTCCGATTCCAGTCGATGTCGCCGTGCCGCGGTCGGGAGGTGCGCGCCGACCGGTCCAGTGCGCCGGTCACGGCCTGTACGGTCGCGCTCCGGAGCCGTTTCTCCAATTCGTCGGTGACCATCCGGACCACGGTGCGCGCCGTCTCCTTGGTCGACTCGTCCATCACCGACGACAGCCCGATCAGCGTCGTCGCCAGATGCACGTCCGGCTGGACGGACTCGAGCATCTCCGGTTCCAGGAGCAGTTGCCGCAGTCCGAGTCGTTCCATCGCGTCCGACTGCATCACTTTGACGACCGATGACGGGAAGTAGGTTCGGATGTCGCCGAGCCAGCGCGACACCCGCGGTTTGGATCCGCCCAGACCGCCGCGACGGGGTGCGTCGTACAGATCGGTCAGCACGGTGTCGCGGCCGGCGTCGGCCTCCGACAACGCCGACCGCGCGATGCCGATGCCGTCGGCCTCGTCGCCGCCGAGGACCAGCCGCCAGCGGGTGAGTCGGTCGAGTGATCGTTCGTCGGTGTCGGTCATGGCCTCTCCCATCCGATGAGGTCTGCGACAGCGGCCATCGCGGGTTCGGCGCGTCGCACATCGAATTCGTATCGGGTCGTGTCGTCGGATCGGCGAGTCAACGCCTGGCCGATGTTGCGTCGTTCGGCCTTGGTGAATTCGGCGAACGTCCGTCGCAGCAGCGGAATCAGGTCGTCGAAGACCTCCGTCGAAACCGCTGCGAGCCACCGGTCGACGACGCCGAGCAATGCGCTGTCGTGGATCAGAATCATTGCATCGCCCGCGAGGAAGCCGTCGAGCCAGCCCGCGCCGTCGGCCGGATCGGACGCCGTCGACAGGGCTCGACTCATCCGGACCTCGACGACGTCGCGGTCGATCCGCCCCGCGTCGGCGAGCATGCGGGTCGCGCGGCCCGCGATGAGGCCGGGCGTGGTGTCCCGCACCGAGACCTCGGCCAGCGCGCGGAACCACTGCTGCGAGAGTCCGGGATCGGCGAGGAGCATCAGGCCGCGGTGCGCCGACTCGATCGCCTCCCGCAACGTCAGCGCGGCGTCGTCGGCGAGTGCGACCGCCGCCGGGGGCAGTCCGACCGCGGCGCGGACGGCGGTCGTCTCCAGCACGGCCCGGACCTCGGCGGTGTCGACATCGCGGACGTTCCCGTACCGGCACACCCGAGCCAGCGGTTCGACGGCGCCGAGCAACTCGGACACCTCGGCGTGCGTGGCGGCGCGGTCGGCGAGCACAGCGACCACATCGCCGGTGGGAAGGTCGGCGAGCAGACACGCGTCGACCAGCTCGGACAGCGTCGCCAACGATGTCGCGTCGCGGGCGACGGAGGCGACCTTCGCGGCGGCGGCCGACTCCACCGTGGTGCCGTGCATACCCGCCTCGACGACGGCCACCGACAGTGCCGGGTCCCAGGCGAGCTGCCACGCCTCCTTGAACGTTCCGGTGGTCCGTCCGACGTCGACGGTCGTGCCCCAATCGATTCCGAGCAACACCAGTCGGTGCAGAAGCGTCGACCGGGTGCGACCGGCGTCGGTCCGCAGATCCAGGGTGACGGTCTTGGCGGTGGCGGCCGGTTTCAGTCGGCACGCGCGTTGCCGCTTCGCCAGGTCGGCGGCCAGTGGAATCATCGGCGCGTCGTCGGGCACGGCCCCGAGATCCGGTCCGACGACGAGGTTCTCGTGGACCAGCCGCAACGGCAGCGGGGCGCCGTCGGCGAGCACGGTCAGCGCCGCGTCGTCGAGCTCACTCAACCCCGGGTGCGGACGCCCCCGCAGCGTGGCGAGGGTCCGCGCGAGGCGAGTCGCGTCGACCACCGCGGCGGGGGACGCCCCGAGCCCCTGCGCGCGGAGTTCACGGGCCACCCGGACCAGCCACGACGATGCGGCGGCGTCCGGATCGTCGCCACGCTCGGCGGTCTCGTACAGGTGTCGGTACCAGCCGGGCGATTGAACGCCCGCGCCGTAGCCGGACGCCTGCGACAGCCGACTGGCCGTCCACGGCACCCACGCGGCGGCCACCTTGGTCTTCGGCAGTCCGCGCAGGAGGCGGTTGTCGGCGGCCGCGGACGGGCCGCGCGCCGGATCGACGGCGGGCGCGTGCCATGCACCGCACACCACGACGATCCGCTCGCTGCCGTTCTTGACGGCCGTGCGCACGGCTTTGCGCATCGCGGCCTCGCGGACCGCGGTCATCGCGGCACCGGTCGGCGCCGCCGCGGCCCGCACGTCGAGGACCTTGTCGTCGTCGACCAGCGGTGTGGGCGTCGGCTCGTCTCGACGGAGTTCGGCGATCGCCTCGGTGATGTCGGCGAACCGTTCGACGGCGGTGCCCGATCGGTGTTCGACGGCGTCCTCCCACCAGCGTTCGGGATCGTCGTAGCCGGCAGCGGCCGCGAGGGCGCCGATCGGATCGGTGACGGTCTCGTCGGAGGGCTCCGTGAACTCTCCGGTGTCCGAGACGGCCGCTCGGATCGCCGCCGTCGAGGCCGCGGGCAGGTCGATCCAGGCGACGTCGACGGTGCGGCTCAGCGCCCAGCGCGTCGCGACCCATTCGGGGGAGAACACCGCGAGCGGGTAGAACGACGCGCGCCGCGGCTCGTCGACGTCGTACGCCAAGCCCGCCACGGGAGGAGCCGTCGCCTCGTCGGCGAGGAACGGCAGGATCGCGGTCAGCTCGGGCGGGCCCTCGACCAAGACCAGATCCGGGGCCAACTCGTCGAGCGCGGCCGCGACCGACCGCGCCGAGCCGGGTCCGTGGTGTCGGATGCCGAGGACGTGCAGCCCGGGCGTGGACTGTCCGCTCACGCCTTCTCCGAGGCCGGCCCCAGGTCGCGGCAGGCCCGATACAGATCGTCCCAGCCGTCGCGACCGCGGACCACGGTCTCCAGATACTCGTCCCAGACGACGGCGTCGCCCACCGGATCCTTGACCACCGCGCCGAGAAGGCCCGCCGCGACGTCGTCGGCGCCGACCACTCCGTCGCCGAAGTGCGCGGCCAGGCTCAGACCGCTCGTCACGACGGAGATCGCCTCGGCCGTCGACAGGGTGGAGCTCGGCGACTTGATGGTGGTGCGTCCGTCGGCGGTGACGCCGCCGCGCAGTTCGCGCATCACCGTGACGACGCGCCGGATCTCGCTCAGCGACTCGAGCTCGGCGGGCAGGTCGAGGGATGCGCCGAGACTGCTGACACGTCGCGTGACGATGTCGACCTCGTCGTCGAGTGAGTCCGGCAGCGGAAGCACGACGGTGGTGAAGCGGCGTCGCAGCGCCGACGAGAGATCGTTGACGCCCTTGTCGCGGTTGTTGGCGGTGGCGATCACGTTGAAGCCGCGCCGTGCCTGGACCTCCGAGTCGAGTTCGGGGACCGGGAGCGTCTTCTCCGACAGGATCGTGATGAGCGAGTCCTGCACGTCCGCGGGGATCCGGGTGAGTTCTTCGATGCGGGCGATGGCGCCGGTGTCCATCGCGCGCATCACCGGGCCGGGAACGAGGGCGTCGCGCGAGGGACCGTGTGCGAGGAGGCTCGCGTAGTTCCAGCCGTAGCGGATGGTCTCCTCGCCGGTGCCGGCCGTGCCCTGGACCACGAGTGTCGAGTCGCCGCTGACCGCGGCCGCCAGGTGTTCGCTGACCCACGATTTGGCGGTGCCGGGCACGCCGAGGAGAAGCAGCGCGCGATCGGTGGCCAACGAGGCGACGGCGATCTCGATGAGTCGGCGGCTGCCGATGTACTTCGGGCTGATCTCGGTGCCGTCGGCGAGTGTTCCGCCGAGCAGATAGGTCGACACCGCCCACGGCGACAGCTTCCACTGCGGCGGACGGGGGCGGTCGTCGGCTGCGGCGAGCGCGGCGAGTTCATCGGCGAAGGCCTGTTCGGCGTGCGCCCGGACGACATCGTCGACGGTTTCCGCTGATCGAGCGGCATCGAGATCTGTATCGGTCATGCGAAAGCCTCCTGGATGGAACGGTCGAATGCGTGGAAGGTGGTGGCCGCCTGCAGCAGTGCACGGCGGCTGCCGATGATCGAATGGGCACCCGTCGCGTCCGCGTCGGGAACAGGCTGGTCGAGGATGTACTGGATGCGGGGCAGGGCCGCGGCGGGGAACGCGACGGCATACGCGGTCGGCAGGGTCACGCCCTGCGCGTGCCCCTTCTGTACGACGGGCGGTGCGGCGAGTCGATCGAGGACGGCGTCGGCGATCGTCTCCGACCACGGAGCGTCCAGTCGGGACAGCACCTGCGGTACCTGCCTGTCCGGTTCGGACCGCAGCCGTTGCAGCAGTTCGCGCTCACGATCGGCGGGTGTCATCGTCTCGGTCAGACCGGGCGACGACGAGTATCGCGCGAGCGCCGCGGCCCATGCGGAATCATGCTGCCGGATCGCGGCGCGGGCCATCGCGTCGATCACCGTCGCATCGGAGGACAACCCGGCGACGATCCGTTCGGGTGTCGCATCGAGCAGTCGCGTCCACGTGTCCAGCGGCGCCGCGACGACGATCGCGCGTAGCGCCTTCGTCCGATCGGCGTCGCTGTGGAGGGCGGGCAGCCCGTCGCGGTCGGCGGCGGCGTCGAGGGCCGTCGGCGGGTGCACGTCGACCAGGACCGGAGCGTCGGAGACGAGCGCGGTGAGTCGTCGGGCCACGCTCGGAGTCCGGCGAGTGACCAGCGGTCGCAGACGATCAGCCATTCGTGCCGAGTACCGGCTCGAGGTCAGTTCGGACAGCAGCAGGCGCGCCGCGTCGCGGACGCGGGCCGACCGCTCGTCGAGGCAGCGTTCGAGGAGGGGCTCGTCGTCCATCGAGAGGCCGACGCCCAACGCTTCGAGTGCCTCCTGCTTGGCGCGGGCCGGCATCGTCGACCACTGCTTCTCCAGGTCTGCCCGCGACGTCCGGGACGTCGCGTCGGGGGTGCCCGAGGCTCCGTCGGGTTCGGCCAACCACGCCCCGCGAGCACCCCACGCCGAGCGCAGGGCGGCGGTCACCTCGTCGCTCGAGTCCGCGATGAGCGTGGGCAGCAGCGTCGGCGGGACACGCATGCCCCGCGCGGACGCGGCGTCGAGCCACCTGACGATCAGCGTGGACCGTGCTTCCCGCGGCGACGGCGGCGTCTCGAGCAGCATCCGCAGAATCTGCACGGCGCGCGCAGGCGCCACCGGTGACGTCTCCGGAGGGGCCGCGGCCATCGGTGTCGCCGCTCCGGCGGTCCGACCGCCGCGCACGAGCGCCGCGGCCAGGGCGGCCTGTTGCAGCAGGTCTTCGGCGGGGTCGTCGTCGGCCGTCGGCCCGATGACATCGGGCCGAGCGGGTGCCGGGCGGCGATCGGTGCCGAGTACGGCGGCGGACAACAGGTCAGTGAACCAGGTCGCGGTGTCCTCGGCGGCGGTCACAGGGCCGTCACCTCGCCGTCGGCGGCCACCGCGAGAACGCGGAGTCGGCCGGCGTCGAGTTCGCCGAACACCTGCGCGGCGCGACCGCCGGTGGCCGCCAGCAGAAGTGGAGTCGGCGTGTCGTCGGTGAGGCGGAGG
Organism: Gordonia humi; assembly: GCF_014197435.1. NCBI lineage: Bacteria > Bacillati > Actinomycetota > Actinomycetes > Mycobacteriales > Gordoniaceae > Gordonia > Gordonia humi. Next base: position 3,656,654 of record NZ_JACIFP010000001.1, on the reverse strand, counting down.
GCGCCGCCGCCCGCGTCGAGGAGATGCTCGGCGTCGTCGGCCACGGCGACGTCGTTCACGGTGACCGGGTGACGGTCCCGCCAGGGGACCGCGGCGAGAGCCGCGGCGGCCTCGGCGAGGGCATCGTCGACGGTGCCGCCGGGACCGAACCGGTCGCTGGTTCCCACCGGCTCCGGCGGCGTGGCGAACAACGCTCGCCGCGGCGCGGTCCCCGGATAGAGTGCGACCTCGGCGTGGACCCGTGATCCGGTGAGCTGCGGGACGCCGAGGCTCTGCCCGGGACCCGCGGTGTCGAGCAGCACGATGACGGTTCCGTCATCGCCGCGCAGCCAGGTGCGCTGCTGTTCGAGGCGTCCGCGCAGGTCGCGGTGTGCGCCGAGTACGGTCCAGTTCTGCGTTCTGGTCTCACCCGCCCGCACGTCGGCGGCCGCGGTCGGCAGACCGACGGCGGCGTCGAGATCGGCGGTCCGCGCGGCGTCGAGCGTCTCGCGTCGGCGCCACGCCTGGACCAGCAGCCACCACACCCCGACCCGTTCGAGGAGATCGGAGGCCTCGAGCCCCTGGGCCACCTCGCCGCCGGCGTCCCGTACGCGTTCGGCGAGTCCGGGTAGTTGTGCGTCGACCAGCCGCGCGGCCGTCGACTCCCACCAGTCGGGGGCACGGCGCAGGGCGTCGGCCAGACCGGCGCGCGCCAGATCGGTGAGCCATTGGGCGAAGTCGGCGACGCCCGCATCCATCTTCGCGATCCGCTCGGCCCTGCGAGCCTGCGCCGCCGCGGGATCGGCCGATGCGGCCGTCGTCGCGGCACGTTCGGTCCGTGATGCGCGATCATCGGCCCATTCGGCCGCGAACCCGGCGACCTCGCCGTCGCCGATCGCTCCCGTCGACCACAGCAGCAGGAGTGCGATCGCGTGTTTGCACGGGAACTTTCGGCTCGGGCACGAGCACTTGTACGCGGGTCCGGTGAGATCGATGCTCACCTGGTACGGCTTCTTGCCACTCCCTTGGCATGAGCCCCACAGCAGTGCTTCGGTGTGTCCGGTCGCCGACCACGGCCCCGGGGTCGCCAGCTTCTGACCGGCTTTGACCGACGACTCGTCCGGCGCAACGGCCAGCACCTGCTCTCGCGTCCACGGCATACAACGGACAATAGACGTGGCCTCCGACATCCGTCGGTCGAGGCGATGACGAGCCGCGCGATCACCCTCGGCCGTCCGGTGACGCCGCACCGAGACGCCTCGCGGTCGGAGCCGACGACACCCCGAGGCCACGGGCGGAAAGCACCTTGCCTACTCTTGAGACACAACGCGAGAAAGGGGCGTCGCAGTGAGCAGCCAGACAGTGCTCGATTCCATCCTCGACGGGGTCAAGGCGGACGTCGCTGCGCGCGAAGCCGTCCTCGACCTCGCCGCAGTCAAGGCCCTCGCCGCGAAAGCGCCCGAGCCGCGGGACGCTGCGGCGGCGCTCCGCCAGCCGGACATCGCGGTGATCGCCGAAGTCAAACGGGCCAGTCCGTCCAAGGGGCAGCTGTCCAACATCGCCGATCCCGCGGAGCTGGCGAAATCGTACGAGGACGGGGGAGCGCGTGTCATCAGCGTGCTCACCGAACAGCGTCGATTCAACGGGTCGCTCGCCGATCTGGACGCGGTCCGCGCGGCCGTCGACATCCCGGTGCTGCGCAAGGACTTCATCGTCGGCCCGTATCAGATCCACGAGGCTCGCGCCCACGGCGCGGACGTGATCCTGCTGATCGTCGCCGCCCTGGAGCAGAAGGTTCTGGCGTCCCTGCTCGACCGCACCGAGTCGCTGGGCATGACCGCCCTCGTCGAGGTTCACACCGAGGCCGAGGCCGATCGCGCGCTCGAAGCGGGCGCCACCGTCGTCGGTGTCAACGCTCGTGACCTCAAGACGCTCGACGTGCACCGTGACGTCTTCGCCCGCATCGCTCCGGGACTGCCGACCGACGTCGTGCGCATCGCCGAATCAGGTGTTCGCGGCCCGGCGGATCTGCTGGCGTACGCGGGGGCGGGCGCCGACGCCGTCCTCGTCGGCGAAGGCCTGGTGACCTCCGGCGATCCGCGCACCGCGGTCTCCGACCTCGTGGCGGCGGGCGCGCATCCGTCGTGCCCGAAGCCTGCGCGCTGAGGTCTCGTCCGGTAGAGGGATCTCGACCGGTCGGGGGTCTCGACTCGACTCGACCGGCAGGAGGGTCTCGACCGGCAGGGAAGGTCCCGAGCGGCGGACTCCGCTCGGCCGGCCGGGCAGGGCAGCCTCGACCTCTTCTTATTCGTTTGCCGTCCACCCACTCAGATGAGGACAATCACTGCTGTGACCGATCAGATCGACGAGTTCCCCAAGGCCAGCGACGGCGTCGCGAACATCGCGCCCATCGGACCCGACGAGAAGGGGCACTGGGGCGTCTACGGCGGACGCCATGTCCCCGAGGCCCTGATGGCGGTCATCGACGAGGTCACCGCAACCTACGAGAAGCTGCGCAGCGATCGCGAGTTCCTCGACGAACTCGACCGACTGCAGCGCGACTACGCCGGCCGGCCGTCTCCCCTGTACGAAGCCGAGCGGATGCGCGACCTCGCGGGCGGCGCACGCCTGTTCCTCAAGCGTGAGGATCTGAACCACACCGGATCACACAAGATCAACAACGTTCTCGGTCAGGCGCTGCTCGCGCAGAGGATGGGCAAGAAGCGCGTCATCGCCGAAACCGGTGCCGGTCAGCACGGTGTCGCCACCGCGACGGCCTGCGCGCTCCTCGGACTCGAGTGCCTGATCTACATGGGCCGCGTCGACACCGAGCGTCAGGCGCTCAACGTCGCCCGCATGCAGTTGCTCGGCGCGACCGTCGTCGCGGTCGAATCCGGTTCGGCCACCCTCAAGGACGCGATCAACGAGGCGCTGCGCGACTGGGTGACCAACGCCGACACCACCTACTACTGTTTCGGCACCGCCGCCGGACCGCACCCGTTCCCCATGCTGGTGCGCGACTTCCAACGGATCATCGGCATGGAGGCGCGTCGCCAGATCCTCGAGAAGGCCGGACGACTGCCCGACGCGGTCACCGCGTGCGTGGGCGGCGGATCGAACGCGATCGGCATCTTCCACCCGTTCATCGACGACGCCGACGTACGCCTGGTCGGCTTCGAGGCCGCGGGAGACGGCGTCGAGACCGGTCGTCATGCCGCGACGTTCACCGGTGGCACCCCGGGCGCCTTCCAGGGCGCCTACTCGTACCTCCTGCAGGACGAGGACGGCCAGACCATCGAGTCGCACTCGATCTCGGCCGGACTGGACTATCCGGGCGTCGGTCCCGAGCACGCGCACCTGAAGGACATCGGTCGCGCCGAGTACCGGCCGGTCACCGACACCGAGGCGATGGACGCCCTGCGCGACCTGTCGCGTCTGGAAGGCATCATCCCGGCGATCGAGTCGGCGCACGCCGTCGCGGGCGCGCTCACGCTCGGGCGCGAACTCGGCGGCGGTGCGATCATCGTCGTCAATCTGTCCGGTCGCGGCGACAAGGACGTCGACACGGCGGCGAAGTGGTTCGACCTGTACGGCAGACCGCCGTCGGAGACCGAATACGCCGCTCAGCTCGCCCAGAACGCAAAGGAAGCTCAGTGACCGTCACCGCTCCCGCCGGCCGCCTCGGCGACACGTTCACCGCCTGCCGCGCCGAGAACCGCAGCGCGTTGATCGGCTACTTCCCGGTCGGATACCCCGATCTCGACACGTCGCTGCAGACCGTGCGCACCATGGTCGACGCCGGTTGCGACATCGTCGAGATCGGCATCCCGTACTCCGACCCGGTGATGGACGGCCCGACCATCGCCAAGGCCGCGGTGCACGCCCTGGCCGGCGGCACCCGTGTGCGAGACGTATTCGCGGCTATCGAAGCTGTCGCCGACGCCGGTGCCAAGCCCGTGGTCATGAGCTATTGGAACCTCATCCTCCGCTACGGAGTGGACGCCTTCGCGCGTGACCTGAACGCGGCGGGCGGCGTCGGAGTCATCACTCCCGATCTGATCCCAGACGAAGGCGAGGCCTGGCATGCCGCGTCCGACGCCCACGACATCGACCGGATCTACCTCGTCGCGCCGTCGTCGACGCCGGAGCGACTGGCGATGACCGTCGACTCGTGCCGCGGATTCGTCTACGCCGCATCGACGATGGGCGTGACCGGAGCGCGTTCGACGGTCTCGAACATGGCGCCCGAACTCTGCGCGCGGGTCCGCGAGCACTCGGACATCCCGATCGGCGTCGGGCTCGGCGTCCGCAACGGCGACCAGGCGGCCGAGATCGGCGCCTACGCCGACGGCGTGATCGTCGGATCGGCGATCGTGTCCGCCGTCGACGAGGGACAGTCGGCGGTCGCGGCGCTGGTCGACGACCTCGCGCGGGGAGTGCGCCGCTCGCGTGGCTGACCGGTCGGATCGAGCCCGGCGGCGGGTGCATTAGTGTGTCACCTGTGACTGCCGGACTCGTTCTCGCCTACCTTCCGAGCCCGCCGCAAGGCGTGTGGCAACTCGGACCGATCCCGTTGCGGGCCTACGCGTTGTGCATCATCGTCGGCATCATCGTCGCCGCCTGGTGGAGCGACCGCCGCTGGCGGGCGCGTGGCGGCCAGCCCGGTGACGTCCTCGACGTCGCGCTGATCGCCGTCCCGTTCGGTCTGATCGGCGGTCGCATCTACCACGTCATCACCGACTGGTGGCGCTACTTCGGCGACGACGGCAAGGGTCTCAAGGCCGCGTTCGAGGTGTGGGACGGCGGTCTCGGCATCTGGGGTGCTGTCGCGTTCGGCGCACTCGGCGGATGGATCGGCTGCCGTTGGAAGCGCATCAAACTGCCGTCGTTCGGCGATGCGATCGCCCCGGCGATCCTGCTGGCGCAGGCCATCGGTCGGCTCGGCAACTACTTCAACCAGGAGCTGTACGGCGACTCTACGACGGTGCCGTGGGGCCTGGAACTGTACGAGCGGGTCGATCCGGACACCGGCCGGCGCGGCATCGGCGTCATCGACGGCGTCTCGAACGGCACCGTTCTGGAGGTGGCGCACCCGACGTTCCTCTACGAGCTCCTGTGGAACCTGATCATCGTGGCGCTGCTGGTGTTCCTGGACCGCAGGTTCCGCATCGGTCACGGCCGTCTGTTCGCGCTCTACGTCGCGGGCTACTGTGTCGGTCGCTTCGCGATCGAACTGATGCGCAGTGACGAGGCGACCCACATCCTCGGCCTGCGCGTCAATGTCCTGGTCGCGGCACTGGTGTTCCTCGGGGCGGCGCTGTACGTCGTGATGGCGCCGAAGGGCCGAGAGACCGGTCTGTCAATGTATTGGCCCGACCGTGCGAAGGTCCTCGCCGCCGAGGGCGCTGTCGGCTACGTGCCGCCGACGCTCGACGACGACGGCGAGTTCGACGATGTCGGCGACGGTGAGTTCGACAACGGTGAGTTCGACGACAGACTCGACTCCGGCGCGGACGGGGACCACGACGGTTACCAGGACGAACTCGATCAGGACGAGATCGGCGACGAACCGTCCGAGGACGACTCTGACGAACCCGACCACGTTGTCGATGACGTGACCGACGACGCCGTGACCGACGATGACGTGACCGACGACGCCGTGACCGATGACGTTGCGACCGATGATGCCGTGACCGACGACGAAGCGGGCACCGCGGCCCCCGTCGGGGCGGAGGCCGTCGAGGCGGGGGCCGTCGAGGCGGGGGGCGCGGCAGGGCCCGTCGTCGATGCGCCCGCGGTGGCAGAATCGGGCGACGCAGTCGCGGAGGAGCCCGCGGCGACGGCCGAATCCGCCGACGAGACCGTCGACGACACACCGGGTGACGGGTCCGCCGCACACGAGCCCGGCGCCGACGAGCCCGGCGCAGACGAGTCCGGCGTCGAGCCCACCGATGAGGCGGGCATCGACGACCCCGTCACCGATGAGTCGGTCGCCGCTCACGAGTCCGAGGCCCAGGAGCCCTCTGCCGACGAGCCCGCAGACGAGTCCGGCGCAGATGAGTCCGGCGCAGACGAGTCCGGCGACGGGGCAGGCACCGACGAGCCCGTGACCGACGACCCCGCGGCCGACGAGCCCGTGGCCGATACGCCGATCACGGCGGGCCCGGGGTACACCGTGGTCTCCGATCTGGACGGATTGGACGGGCTCGACGAGATCACCGTCGTCGAATCCGGTCCGGCTCACGAGATCGGCGCCATGGAGATCCGCCGCGCCGAGCCCGAGGACGACTGACACCGTCCACCCGGTCTCGGACGGCATTGCATCGGTACGAGATCGGACTCTCCACCGTGGACGGACGAACATGCGGTGAACACCCCCGGCTACTCGCCAGTTGGTTCGAATTGTGGCCGCCGGCCCGATAGCCTTGTGGGGTGACTCGTCGAACCAAGATCGTCTGTACTCTCGGCCCTGCAACCAACACCGAAGAAGGGATCACCGCGCTCGTCGAGTGCGGTATGAACGTCGCCCGCATGAACTTCAGCCACGGGGCGCACAGCGACCACCGCGGCGTCTACGAGGCGGTTCGCGCGGCGAGTGCGAACACCGGCAAGCCGGTCGGCATCCTGGCCGACCTTCAGGGCCCGAAGATCCGCCTCGGCAAGTTCGAGGACAACGGCCGACCCAACGGCGCCGTCGACTGGAACGACGGCGAACAGGTCCGTATCACCGTCGACGACGTGATCGGCAACCATGATCGCGTCTCGACCACCTACGCGCAGCTCGCACAGGACGCCCGCCCCGGCGACCGTCTGCTCGTCGACGACGGCAAGGTCGGCCTCACCGTCGATCACGTCGACGGCAACGACGTCGTCTGCAACGTGACCGAGGGCGGCACGGTCAGCAACAACAAGGGCCTGTCCATGCCGGGGATGAACATCTCGGTTCCGGCCATGTCGGAGAAGGACATCGCCGACCTCGAGTTCGCGCTGGGCCTGGGTGTCGATCTCGTCGCGCTCTCGTTCGTGCGGAGCCCGGCGGACATCGAACTGGTCCACGAGGTGATGGACCGCGTCGGTCGACGGGTCCCGGTGATCGCCAAGCTGGAGAAGCCCGAGGCCATCGACAACCTCGAGGCCATCGTCCTGGCCTTCGACGCGATCATGGTGGCCCGCGGCGACCTGGGTGTCGAGATGCCGCTCGAGCAGGTTCCGCTGGTGCAGAAGCGCGCCATTCAAATGGCGCGGGAGAACGCGAAGCCGGTCATCGTCGCCACCCAGATGCTCGACTCGATGATCGAGAACTCCCGCCCGACGCGCGCCGAGGCGTCCGACGTCGCCAACGCCGTGCTCGACGGCGCGGACGCCGTGATGCTGTCCGGCGAGACCTCGGTCGGCAAGTACCCGAACGAGACCGTCCAGACCATGGCGCGTATCGTCACCGCCGTCGAGGAGGGCACCCGCGACGTGCCCGAGCTCACGCACGTTCCGCGCACCCGGCGCGGCATCGTGACCTTCGCCGCGCGCGATATCGCCGAGCGTCTCAACGCGGCCGCGATCATCACGTTCACCGAGTCGGGCGACACCCTCCGTCGTGTCGCACGCCTGCATTCGCGTGTACCGCTGCTGGCGCTCACCGCGACCGAGTCGACCCAGCGTCAGCTGACGCTCAGCTGGGGTTGCGAGCCGCTGTTCGTCCCGCGCATGAAGGACACCGACGGAATGATCGATCAGGTCGACGAGGTGCTGACCGCCAGCGGTCGCCTGCAGCGCGGCGACACCGTCGTCATCGTCGCCGGTGCGCCCGCGTCGGTCGTCGGATCGACGAACTTCGTCCACGTCCACCGCATCGGCGAACAGGACCACTGAGGTCTCGCGGCGCCGGCCCGTCGGGTCGGTACCGCTCACGTGCTCGGAGTCTCGGTCGAGCGTCCGAGAACGTGGGCGGCGCCGGTCGACGGGGGCCGCCCGCGCCGATCCCGGCCGGACGATCGGCGTCGCATAGGGTGGACTCCCATGAGCACCGATCCCGACGGAGAATCCGTGAGCGCACAGCAGTCCGCCGATCTGACGACGCTGTTGGCGCTGCTCGACCTGGAACGTGTCGACGACGACCTGTTCATCGGGCAGCATCCCGAGCAGGTCGGTCCGCGGACCTTCGGCGGGCAGCTTCTCGGTCAGGGCATCGTCGCGGCCGGTCGGACCCTGGTGAAGGGCGACCCGCCGGTCCATGCGGTGAATGCGCATTTCGTGAGGGGCGGCGACGTCGCGAAACCACTCGAGTACCACGTCGACCGATTCCGCGACGGCAGACCGTTCGCCAACCGTCAGGTCACCGCGATGCAGGACGGCGAGGTGATCTTCACGATGCTCGTCGCCTTCCAGAACAACGCCGCCGGTCTCGAGCACGCCGTCGAGATCCCCGAGGTCGCCTACCCGGAGGATCTGCCTCCGATCGGCGAGCACTTCGTCGGCTATGAGGAGACAGTCGAAGCGTTCGTCAACGCGCTCCATCCGATCGACATCCGTTTCGTGAACGATCCGGCGTGGAAGCTCAAGGGCACCGGCGAACAGCTCAATCACAATCGGGCGTGGATGAAGACCGACGGTGTGATGCCCGACGACCCGCTGCTGCATGTCGCCGCGCTCGCGTACTCGTCGGACACGACGGTCCTCGACTCGATCATCACCACTCACGGCCTCTCGTGGGGTTTCGACCGACTGTTCGCGGCCACCGTCAACCATTCGATGTGGTTCCACCGCGAGTTCCGGTTCGACGAGTGGCTGCTCTACGCGACCGAGTCGCCGGTGGCCGCCGGATCGCGTGGCATCGGGACAGGACGCTTCTTCACCCGAGACGGCACTCTCGCCGCGTCGGTCGTACAGGAGGCGTTGATCAAGTACTTCCCCCCGCGGTCATGACCGAGCCGTCGGCGGGCGTCCCGGACGTCCGATTCCATCTGCCTCCAGGACCCGCGGTGCCGCCGAAGAGCTGGCAGCGCCGCTACAAGTGGCCCATCCGCATAGCCACGGCGGTGGTGGTGCTCGCGACGGTGGTCGGCGGACTCGTCGCGTTGGTGGCCGGGTATCAGGCCCGCTCGACGATCACGGCGATCGGCGGCGTCACCGTCGACTGCGGTACGCGAGCGGCCGCCGGAACCGTACCGGTCGCATTCGGCGACCGCGTCGAGATCTTCGACGCCGCCGAGAACCGGTCGGCGCCGCTGGCCGCCACCCGGCTGGATCGGCTCAAGGCTCTCGGCGGCGAGACATGCATCGCGCAGTTCGAGGTGGACGATCTCGAGACGGTCGACGCCTACGTGGTGCGGATCGGTGACGACTACCGCCGCATCGTCACCCCGTCCGCGCTGCAGGCCGGCTACTTGTTCGAGTGAGCCGAGGTCCGCGCGGCGGCGACGATGTCCGGGTCGGTCACTTCGATTCCGCCGCCCGCACCGCCTCCGGGTCCCGTCGCCCCGGGGTCGGGGATCACGGTCTTCGCCGACAGATGCACGGCGTCGACACCGACGTCGACCAGCGCCGGAATGGTCTCCGGCCGCACCCCGCCGCCCGCCATCACCTGAACGCCGGTGTCCTCGGCGACGAGCCGAGCGAGCATGTCCAGACCCTCGCCTGCCGCCGCGGCGCCGCCGGAGGTCAAGACGCGGTCGACCCCCAGTGCGGCCACAGTGCGCAGAGCCGCGACGGGATCGGCCGCGGCGTCGAGCGCGCGGTGAAAGGTCACATCGACCTCGCCCGCGGCACGTGCCTGCCCGACCAGACCCGCGACGGCCGCCTCGTCGACGGATCCGTCGGCGCGTAACGCACCGACCACCACGCCGCGGGCACCGGCGGCGACGACCGCCGCGACATCGAACGCCATCACCTCGATCTCGTCACGCGAGTAGACGAACCCTCCTGGGCGACAACGGATCAGGACGTGCACGTCGATACCGGTCGCCGATGCGGTGCGCACCGCGCCGATCGACGGTGTGAGCCCGCCCGTCGCACCCAGCGCCGCGCAGAGCTCCACGCGGTCGGCGCTCCACGCGGTCGGCCCCGCCGGCGAGCGCGACGGCCGCGCCCGGGGCGTCCTGAACCGCGATCTCGAGCGCCGTCATCGGAGTGGACGCGACAGCGGCACGTTGACCCAGCTCGGGTGTGCGGGGTCGATCTCGATGTACTGCGGCTGCAACCGCGACGACCAGAGCTCCGGTCCGAGCGGCACCGCCTTGGGGAAGTTGAACGCGTACAGATCGACGCGCAAGCGGTCGCCCGGACGCAGCTTGGCCTGTGTCGCCGTCATCGGAATGTCGACGTCGAGGACCTGACCCGGCTTCACCTTGCGGTAATCGGACAATGTGAGAGTGGGGATCGCGTCGGTCAGATCGCCGTTCGGGGCGTACGAGCTCCGCTCGCGGTCGATGCCACGCAACGACACCATCAGCTGTCCCATCGACACCGTCGTGGAGCGCCCGTCGGGCGAGACGATGTTCACCGTCGCGTGCCAGTAGCCGTCGGTCGCGGCCAGCCGTTGCCGGAGATGGACGACCGAGGTTCCGCTGATCGACGTCGCGACCGTCGCCGGGGCGGACGTGAAGGTCTGCGCCGCGATCTCCGAGACCCGCGAGTCCTTTCCGCAGAAGTCGAAGATCGCGGTGATGCCGACCGTGGCCTGGGCGGAGTCACGGCTGCACAGCGTCGACAGACCGGGCGCCACCCGCCGCGTCGTCCGCGCCGCGGGTGCGGCCGACGACAGTGAGCCGTCGCCCGCGACCGGCGTGTTCGTCGTTCCCGACCGCCGCCCGGACAGATACTGCCGCTGATAGGTGTGACCCGGCAACGGATAGGTCGGCCCCTGCACGAACCAACCGCTCGGCTCGGAGGCCAGCGTGGCGGGAGAGTACCGATCGATCCCGTTGTCGACGCCCTTGAGCCACTTGTCGTACCAGGCACGGGCGAGCACGTCCAGGCGCGGCGGATAGCCCTTCTGCCCGAAGTTCGAGCCCGACGTGATGTGGTACCCGTCGTCCATGATGAGCTTCTTCTGCGTGTCGGGGAGCTGTGTGAGCCCCGTCAGGAGTCGGGACTCGCTGTTGGTGAACAGATCGTTCCAGCCGCCGATGCCGAACGTCGGCGTGGAGATCTTCGACAGGTCGGTCGACAGCGTGCGACGCCGCTCCGAACCCGCTGTCACGAGATCGCGTGTGGTGCCGTGCAACGTACTCGGCGACTGCGTGGTCAGCGCTTCGATCATCACGTCGAAGTATGTGAGCGGATCCTTCACGCGGTCCGCGAGCCAGCGCCAGTCGAAGGTGCCGTTCAGCATCGAGGCGACGTTCGGGATCAGCTTGCTGCCGTTGACGAGCGAGAGCCACGGTGCGAGGAAGCCGAATCCGACGCCGCCACCCGGGGCGATGACGTCCTGCACGAGGTCGGCGCCGGGCACCACCGGGAAGATCGCATCGAGGGCGCCGGGGCGGTCGGAGGCCGCCTGCAACTGGTTGATCGCCGAATACGAGACACCGGACATGCCGACCTTGCCGTTGTTCCACTTCTGCTTCTTGGCCCAGTCGACCACTTCGACGGTGTCCTTGCGTTCGCGCTCGCCGAACACCTGCCACGTGCCCTGAGAGAATCCGGTGCCGCGGACGTCGACCACCACCACGTTGTAACCGCTCTTCACCAGCTGCGGGTCGTAGGCGAACGTGTTGACCAGTCCGCCGCGCAGCGCACCCACGAGCTCGTTGTAGCCCGATAAGAATGTGCCGCGAGCGTTGATGCCGTTGAGCAGGTCGATCAGCTGCGGCACGAGCACCGGATAGTTCGTCACCTCGGCGGCCAGCGCCGACACCATCTTGGTGTACGGGGTCATCGTGACGATGGTCGGCAGTTTGTCCGAGACCGGCCTGCCGTTCTTCGTCGGGCGGATCACGTTGGAACGCAAGACGGTTCCATCGCTCATCCGGATCGGAACATCGGGTTTCACCGAGTAGCCCGAGTACTTCTGCGGGCCGTCGTGCGTGCGCGTCCAGCGAGCGCCGAGCGAGCCGTAGACGTCGGCGTGTGCCTGAGTCGACGTCGCGGGCACCATGCCCGCTCCGGCGACGACGGTGACCGTCGCGACGAGTGCGATGAGTATCTGCCGGACTATCCGGCGCAACGAGACGAACATCTGCAATGAACCTTCCCCGAAAGGCCAGACGGGTCGGAAAGACGACGTGATCGTCACCCCCGCGTGATCTGACTCGCAAGTAACAATAGGACGTGGGCACGTCACAGTCGAGAGCCCGGTGTGTCGCCGTGGGCGGAGCGGACCCGGGTTGGGTGTGCGCGGCCGACGCCTAGTACACTTTCACCTCGCACTGATCCACCGGCCCCGGTGGCGAAATTGGCAGACGCGCCGCACTCAAAATGCGGTCTCTAACGAGGTGCCGGTTCGAGTCCGGCCCGGGGCACACTTCTACGACGAGGACCAGCGGATGGCAGACGATCAGCCCACCAGCCGACAGGCGAGCCGGGTGGTCGTCGCCGAAGACGATTCGCTCATCCGCCTCGATCTGATCGAGATGCTCCGCGAAGAGGGCTACGACGTCGTCGGCGAGGCGCCCAACGGCCAGGTCGCCGTCGAACTCGCCGAGCGGCTGCGTCCCGATCTGGTCATCATGGACGTCAAGATGCCCGTCCGCGACGGCATCGATGCGGCCAGCGAGATCGCGAGGAAGCGGATCACCCCCGTCGTCATGCTGACCGCGTTCAGTCAGCGCGAGTTCGTCGAGCGTGCGCGCGACGCCGGGGCCATGGCGTATCTGGTGAAGCCGTTCACTCAGGCGGATCTCGTACCGGCGATCGAGGTGGCGCTCAGTCGCTACCGTGAACTCGCCCAGCTCGAGTCCGAGGTCGCCGACATGAACGAGCGCTTCGAGACGCGCAAGCTCATCGAGAAGGCCAAGGGGCTGCTGATGGACAAGCATGAGCTCACCGAACCCGACGCCTTCCGGTGGATTCAGCGCAACGCGATGGACGGTCGCGTCACGATGAAGGTCGTGGCACAGGTCGTCGTCGAGACGCTCGGAGAGTAGCCGCCGGACTGTCGGAGCCCATCACTAGACTCACTGATGTGAGCGCAGCGAAGAAGACCGACACCCGACCGACCCTGATGCTCCTCGACGGGCACTCATTGGCCTACCGGGCGTTCTTCGCCCTGCCGCCCGAGAACTTCAAGACCAACACCGGGCAGAGCACCAACGCGGTCTACGGCTTCACCTCGATGCTGATCAATCTGCTGCGCGACGAGGAACCCACGCATGTCGCCGCCGCGTTCGACGTCTCCCGCCAGACGTTCCGGTCGGAGATGTTCCCGGAGTACAAGGCGCAGCGCAGCAAGTCGCCGGACGAGTTCCGCGGCCAGGTCGACATCACCAAGGACGTCCTCGGCGCGATGGGCATCCCGGTGATGGCCGTCGAGGGATACGAGGCCGACGACATCATCGCGACCCTGGCGACTCGAGCCGACGCCGCCGGATACCGCGTGCTCGTGGTGACCGGCGACCGCGACTCGCTGCAACTGGTCAACGAGAACGTCACCGTGCTGTACCCGAAGACCGGTGTCTCCGTGCTGACTCGCTTCACCCCCGACGAGGTCGAGAAGAAGTACGGACTGACACCGCAGCAGTACCCCGACTTCGCCGCACTGCGCGGCGACAAGAGCGACAACCTCCCGGGAATTCCCGGTGTCGGCGACAAGACCGCCACCAAGTGGATCGTCGAGTACGGGTCGCTCGAACAACTCGTGCACCACGTCGACGAGATCAAGGGCAAGACCGGCGACTCGTTGCGCGCCAACCTCGCATCGGTGCAGATGAACCGGACGCTCACCGAGATGATCCGCGACATGGACCTGCCTGCCGGACCCGACGACCTCAAACTCCACGCGTGGGACCGCGACGCCATCCACCGCCTGTTCGACGATCTCGAGTTCAAAGTCCTACGCGACCG